>JAKONK010000052.1 GCA_022701985.1 Actinomycetales bacterium | reverse complement strand
TCTGGACGTCGGCGCTGCGCGGACCGCGCTCGAAGCTGATGCGCTTGGGCGTGTACGGGTCGACCAGGACCCCGCTGCGCACCTGGCACGGGTCGTCGGCGCTGTAGGACACCTCGGTGAGGTCGCGGGCGAGCACGTCGTCGCGGGTGTCGCAGCCGTTGGCGTCGACGTCCTTCCACGCGGCGCCGAACTGCTCGCGGCTGTACCCGGTCTTGGGGGCCTTGCCCTTGACGGGGATGTCGCGCAGCGCCGCCAGCGCCGAGCCGGTGGGCGCCTGCTCCACCACCTCGGTGGTGTCGGGGCCGAGCGCGGCGTCGAGCGCCTCGCCGAGGCCCCCCGCGGCGCGGACCGCGAGCACCACGACGAGCAGCACGAGGAGGACGCCGACGACGAGGCCGACGCGGGAGCGAGCGGGGCGGGAGGCCCCCCGGGGGGAAGTCCGGGACACGTCGCGCAGCGTCCCACGGGGGTGGTGGAGCGTGCAGGGCCGCCATGGCGGGCTGTGGACGGTGGCGGTCGGTACCATCCCTCATCTTGTGCGACCCATAGCATTAATGCTACGAATGATGCATGGGAAGGATGCCCAAGACCGACGACGACGCGGTCCACCACCGCATCGCCGTCCTGCGCGCCGAGCGGGGCGCGAGCCGCAGGGACCTCGCCGAGGCCGTCGGCGTGCACCCGCAGACCATCGGCTACCTCGAGCGGGGCGAGTACAGCCCCTCCCTCGTGCTGGCCCTCAAGATCGCCCGCTACTTCGACCTGCCGGTCGAGGCCGTGTTCAGCCTCGACCCCCTGCCCACCCTCAGCTCCGAGGTCTACGGAAGGACAGCCCGATGAGCGCCGCAGCGAAGACCCGCCCGACCGACCTGGCCGCCACCTTCGAGGACGACCGCTACTCGTGGACCCGTCGCCGCTCGGTGCGCCGCGCCGGCGTCGTCGGTGAGGCGGTGCTGGTGGGTGCGCTGGCCCTCGCTGCGCTGGCCGCCGGCCACGGGCTGCTGGGGAGCGGCGTGTTCGCCGTCGTCTGGGTGGTGGGGCTGCTGCTGTTCATCCCGCTGCACTCGGTGGTGAACCTCGGGGTGCGCGGCCTGCACGACCGGCGCGAGACGACCCTCGACGAGGTGCAGCGCACCCAGCGCGACCGGTCCACCGCGGCCACGCACTGGCCTCGGCTGCTGCTGTCGCTGCTCGCCGTGCTGGTGGCGGTGCAGACCGCCACCAGCACCGACGGTGCCGGCGGGGCGAGCGGCGGTACGGCGGCGTTCTCGGTGGGCTTCGTGCTGTGGTTCGCCAGCTGGCTGACCTCCACCTGGCACCTGGCCTGGACCCTCCCCGAGGAGGACTGACCCCACCACCCCTCCCGCAGCCGGGTGTCTGGTTGCGGTTCCCACCCCGTCGGGAACCGCAACCAGACACCCGGCTGCGGTCTGGGGAGGTCAGGCGGAGGGGAAGGCGTCGACCAGGCGGCCGGTGACGACGCTCCAGCCGACGACCCGGCGCTCGGCGACGATCTCGCCGTCGAGGACGAACGGGTCGTGGTCGAGCAGCTGCTCCACCTCGGCGGCCGACGCGGCCTCGAAGACCAGCACCGCGCCGTCGGCGTCGGTCGGGCCGGACACCAGCACGCTCGGCTGGGCGCGCAGCCACTCGCGGTGGGCGGGGCGCACGGCGGAGCGGCGTTCGCTGTCGGAGGTGTAGGAGTACGTCGCGACGAAGACGGCCATGCCACCAGTCTCCCAGCGGCGCGGCGGCTGCTCAGCTGGCGGGGTCGCCGACGAGCGTCCCGTCCAGGGTCAGGCCGTCGGCCGGGCGGTCGTTGACCGAGACCATGCCGGTCCTGCTGACGGTGCCGGAGGTGGGGCCGGTCCACCCGACGAGGAAGGCGACGTCGTTGGCGCCCACGACGATCGTCGCGTCGGTCGAGACCGTGTAGCCCAGCGGCGGCAGCACCTCCTCGTAGAAGGCGGCCAGCTCCTCCGGGCTCGTCGGGGTGACGCCGAACTGCCACGAGCCGTTGAACGGGGCGCCGAGGCTTGCGTCGACCGACGCCCCGGCCGGGATCGGGAACTCCGTGGCGTTCTGCAGGCCGGGGGAGCCGTCGTCCTGGGTCGGCACCGGGACCAGCTGCGGCTCTGCGGCCGCTGCGGAGGTCGACGACGCCGGGGCGCTGGACTCCGTGCTCGCCGCGGACGAGGCCTCCTGCGTGGCGCTGGCGACGGCGTCCTCAGCGGGCTCCGAGGCGCCGCCGCAGCCCGCGAGGAGGGCGGCGCTGAGGGCGGCCGAGGCCAGGACTCCGGTGCGGCGCAGGGCGGGGGCGGCAGTCATGCCGCCGCACCATAGCGCCGCACCGGTGACCGGTGACCACTCGTCAGTCACCCCTCCGGACCAGCACGACGCTGTCCTCGAGGTGCCCGTGCTGCGCCCCCGACCCGGCCGGGCCGGTCGCCGGTCGGGCGGCGACCTCCGCCCGGACGACCTCCCAGCCGTCACCGAGGGCCAGGTCGGCCAGCACCTGCTGCGGCGTCGGGAACCCGATCCGCGCCTGCTCGTCGAGGTCCGCCCACGGCGGCGGTGCGGCGTGGTCGACCACCAGCAGGTGCCCGCCCGGAGCGACGGCCGACGCCGCCCGGCGCAGCACCTCGGCCCGGGGCCAGCCGACCGGCGCCTGGAGGAACTGGGCGTTCACCAGGTCGAACTCGCCCTCGGGGAACGTCCGGGTCAGGTCGTGCCGCTCCAGCACGACGTCGACGCCCCGCGCCTGCGCCGCGCGGCGCGCCTTGGCGACGGCGGCGTGGGCGACGTCGACACCGGTCGCCGTCCAGCCCTGCTGGGCCAGCCACACGACGTCGCCGCCCTCGCCGCAGCCCAGGTCGAGCGCCCTGCCCGGCACCACCCCGAGCTGCGCCACCGCCTCGACCAGCCGGGCGTTGGCGCGACCGCTCCAGCGGGTGTCGTCGCCGCCGTACAGCTCCTCCCACCAGGCGGGCAGGCCGTCGGCGGAGTCGGGCAGCGGGGGCATCCCCGCCGGCGGTCCGCCGTGGCCGTGCTGGTGGCCGTGCTGGTGGCCGTGCTGGTGGTCGTGCTGGTGGCCGTGCTGCGTCTGGTGGTCGCTCATCGTGCTGCTCCCTGCAGGCGGAGGGCGGCCGCGACGTCCTCGCGGGCCAGGTCCATCGTCATCGCTGCGCCGGCCTGCATGCCGGCTGCGGTCACCGCCGGCACCACGGTCATCGGTGCCGCGGCGTTGCCCGCCGCCCAGACCCCGGGTGCACTCGTCAGACCCGTCGGGTCGACGGTGATGGCGCCGGTCGCCACGACCGCGCCCATCACCTCGACGTCGGCGACGGCCACGCCCAGCGGCTCCACCAGCGAGGTGTCGACGCGCACCTGCGACGCGGCGACCACCGCCCCGACCTCGAGGGCCTGGCCGGTGGCGAGGTGCACCCGCACCCCGTCGTCCGGACGGGCCTCCAGCCGCGACACCTCGCCGTCGGCGAAGCGCACGCCGACGGCGGCCAGCTCCTCGCGCTGGTCGTCGGTGAGCGCCGGGCCGGTGTGGGTCAGGACGACCACGTCGTCGCTCACCTGCCGCCACACGACCGCCGCGTGGGCGGTCATCGGCCCGGTCGACAGGACGGCGACGCTGCGCCCGCGCACCTCCCAGCCGTGGCAGAAGGGGCAGTGCAGCACCCGGGAGCCCCACAGCTCGGCGAGGCCGGGCACCGGGGGCAGCACGTCGGTGCCGCTGTGGGCGAGCAGGAGGCGGCGCGCCGTCGTCGTCCTGCCGTCCGCCAGCTCGACGGCGAAGCGCAGCGGCTCGCCCTCGGCGCTCGTGCGCCGCAGTGCGACTACGCGACCGTCGACGACGACGCCGCCGTAGCCCTCCAGCTCGGCGCGCCCGGCTGCCACCAGGTCTCGCGGGTGGACGCCCTCGCGACCGAGGAGGTTGTGGACACCGTCGGCGGGGGCGTTGCGCGGCTGTCCCGCGTCGACGACGAGCACGCTGCGCCGCATGCGCGCCAGCGCCACGGCACCGGCCAGGCCCGCGGCGCCGCCGCCGACGACCACCACGTCGTACTGCTCGTCCAGGGGGTTCTCGGTCATGGGTGGAGACTGCGCACGGTCGTCCCGCCGCGGCAAGCGTTGTTGCCAGAACGGCAAGCGCGGTGCGACGGTGACGGCGTGCCGAGTCCAGAGCTGCGACCCCTGCGCGTCGCCGTCGCCCAGCCCGCCGTCGTCCTCGGGGACGCAGCGGCCACCGCTGCGGCCCACGCCGACGCCGTGTCCCGCGCCGGCGCCCGTCTCGTGGTCTTCCCGGAGCTGTCGCTGACCGGGTACGTGCTCGACGCCCCCGCCGTGGCCCTCGACGACCCGGCGTGGGGTCCGCTGGTGAGCGCCTGCGCCGAGCACGGAACGACGGCGCTGGTCGGGGCCCCCGTCGAGGAGGAGGGCCGGCGCTCGATCGCCGTCGTCGCGGTCGACGGCGGGGGCGTGCGGGTCGTCTACCGCAAGGTGCACCTCCACGGCGAGGAGCGCGACAGCTCCACCGCGGGTCCTGGTGCGGCCGTGGTGGAGGTGGACGGCTGGCGCGTCGGGCTCGCCGTC
Source organism: Actinomycetales bacterium (assembly GCA_022701985.1). Classification (GTDB taxonomy): domain Bacteria; phylum Actinomycetota; class Actinomycetes; order Actinomycetales; family Quadrisphaeraceae; genus Quadrisphaera. The sequence goes on along the minus strand of JAKONK010000052.1, from coordinate 7,947 downwards.
TGCCGCGACACGGGCATCGCCGAGCACACCGCCGCGACGGCCGCGCTCGACGTCGACCTGTACGCCGCCGGCGTGGTCGACGAGCCGGCGGCGCTCCCGGTGATCCGGTCCCGCGCCGTCACCAACGCGCGGGCCTGCGGCGCCCCCGTCGCGGTGGCGAGCGCCGCTGGACCGGTGGGGCCGCGCCACGGCTTCCCCGAGACCGCCGGCGGCTCGGCGGTGCACGCCGCTGACGGGTCGCTGCTGGCGGCTGCCGGCGCCGCGCCGGGCGAGCTGGTCGTGGTCGAGCTGGAGCCCCGCCGTGGCTGACCCCTCCGGCGAGGGTCTCGACGGCGTCCTGGACGCCGTCGGGCCGCGGCTCAAGGCCCTGCGCCTGCAGCGGGGGACGACGCTGGCCCAGCTCTCCGAGACCACGGGCATCTCCGTGAGCACGCTGAGCCGGCTCGAGTCCGGGCAGCGCCGGCCGACGCTGGAGCTGCTGCTGCCGCTCGCGCAGGCGCACCGGGTGGCGCTCGACGAGCTGGTCGGGGCGCCGGCCACCGGCGACCCGCGCGTGCACCTGCGCCCGCAGCGGCTGGGCAGCCGCACGGTGGTGCCGCTCACGCGACAGCCGGGCGGGCTCCAGGCGTGGAAGATCGTCATGCCGCCCGAGCCGGACCGGACCCCCGAGGACGACGGGCAGAAGGTCCACGAGGGGTGGGAGTGGTTCTACGTGCTGGCCGGGAGGATCCGGCTGGTGCTCGGGGAGCACGACGTCGTGCTCCGGGAGGGCGAGGTGGCCGAGTTCGACACGCGGACGCCGCACTGGTTCGCCAACCCCGGGCCGGGACCGGCGGAGCTGCTCAGCCTCTTCGGGCCGCAGGGGGAGCGCATGCACGTGAAGGCGCGCACCCGGCGCGACCCCCCTCCGTGATCATGGACTTCCGGTGCGGTGCGCGGCCGCCCACGACGTCCAGACCGGTGCGAGCTCTCGCAGCAGGTCGCTCTTGCCGCGGGTGTAGTCGTCGTAGTCGGCGGCACCTGCGTGCTCGGACTCCAGGCCGCGCTTGACGTCCTCGTAGCGCCGGCGACCCTCGGGGTGCGCACGCAGCCAGTCGCGGAAGGCGACGACGTGCGCCGCGAACGGCGAGTCGCTGCGGCGCAGGTGCAGGACGCTCGGCAGCAGCGGGTCGGGCGCCACGAGGAGCCGCTTCGCGTAGGCGGCGTCCGGCGCGCCGGGCGGGTCGGCGGGCATCCGCGCGTCGGAGTGGACACCGGGGGAGTCCGGGCGGCTGCCCGGCGCGAGCACGTACCCCAGGGGCGCCAGCAGCGCAGCCACCTCCCCCTCCGGCGGCAGGTCGGGCAGGCGCACCTGCAGGTCGACGACGGCCTTCGCCGCGAGACCGGGCACCGCCGTCGAGCCGATGTGGTCGAGGTCTGCGTCGCCGCCGAGCGCCGCGCGCAGGCGCCGCAGGCGGCGCTCCGCCAGGCGGGGCCACTCCGGGTCGTGGTCGTGCAACCGCGCCGGCCCGGCGTCGAACCGCTCTCCGCCCACCACGGCTGCCCAGGGCTGGAGCCGGCCGCGCCAGAGCTGCTGCGCGGTGGTCGCGGGGTCGGCGTCGGGAGGGACCACGTCGTCGGCGTCTGGCGAGGCCCCGCCCGCCGGGGCGACCTCGACCACCAGGGCCGCGGGCTCGGACGGAGAGCCCGGGCGCCGCACGTCCAGCGCGGTGCCGCCCACCGCTGCCAGCTCGACGGCGAGCTGGTCCGCCGCGGCACCGCGTCCGAGCACGTCGATCCGCATCCCCGTCACGTGCCCACGATCTCGCACGGACCTCCGGGGCCCCGTCCGGCCTCACCCGGGTCGACGCGGACCTCCGAAGCGGGCGACGCAGTGCCACACCTGCTTGAGGCGCTGCGCGTCCCACCGGTCCAGCGCCACCGCCCGGCCGACCGCCGCCGCGTCGAGCACTCCACCGGTGGTCACCGTCGCCGCCACCTGCTGAGCCGTGCGCACCACCTCCGGTCCGCGGTAGGCGACGCACTCCGCCCGTGCCGCGAGCTCGGCCACGTCGACGGCGCGTCCTGCGTGCCACTCGAGCGCGGTGCCCGACCTCGTCCTGAGGTCCTCGGCGGCCGTCTCGACGGAGGTGCCGCGGAAGGAGGGGTCGAGCACCACCGCCTCGACGTCGCGGCTGAGCAGCAGCTGGCCGTGGACGTGCGCCTCCACGTAGTCGTCGAGGGCGTCGAACCCGCCCGCAGCCCGGGCGGCCTCGGCGGCGGTCACGGCGGGCGCGGCGTCCACCGTCCCGAACGCCTCGGGGCCGTGGGCGCTGTCGGGAAAGGCGAGCGTGACCCGCTCCAGGGCGCTGGGGCGCAGGCGCAGGTGGCAGGAGCCGAACCGGAGCGCTGCCCCGCGCGGGTCGCCGTCCAGCGACAGGGCGCCGTAGACCGGTCGCTCGTGGGCGGGCGCAGCGTCGTAGGCGCCGCCGAACAGCTCGGACTCCCAGCGCCAGCGGTCACCCCCGGGGTGGGCGGTGAGGCCCCCGGCGCTGGTGCCGGTCTCGAACTGCGACCGGTAGCGGCCGTCGAGGGCGAGCTGGGCGAGCACCGGGCGACCGGTGGCGGGCACCACCCGGTCGGGGTGGAGGTGGACGACGACGCGGGCGCCGGCAGCCAGTGGCAGCCCTCCGCCGTCGGCGGCCACCCGCTCGGCGACGTGGGCGAGCGCCCGCTGCCAGGTGTGCACGCGTCCAGGGTGGCGCGCCGAGCCCCGAGGGGGCCCGAGACGCCCGTGAGCGCGGGCGAGGGCGTGGAGGAGGCGTCCAGGTCGCTCCCAGGGACCACGAGTACCACGGTCCTCCGTGACCTCCGACCAGCGCCGCCGCCGGCTGCCGCACGTGCGCTGGGACCTGCTCGACTGCTCCCTCCAGGGCCACCGCACGGTCGGCCACGACGTCGCCCTCGTGCGTCCTGCCGACGCCCTCGTGCTGCGCGAGGACGCCGACGGCCTCCGCTGGCACCGGTGCCTGCGCTGCGACGCCTGGCTGCCGCGCGCCGCCCCGGCGGACCCCACCGCAGAGCACCTCCCGCCCCGCGACCAGATCCGGCTGCCGCTGCGGGGCCGCCCCCTGCGCGACAGGTACGTGCTGCGCCTCATCGCCCTCGACAGGGTCGTCCACGTCCTCGGGCTGGGTCTCCTGGCCGCCGCCGTCATCGTCTTCTCCGGGCACCGCGGCACGCTCGACCGCTGGTGGACCTGGGGCCTCGACTTCGTGCAGCAGCACGGCGTCGTCATCGACACCGCCCACGGCTTCCTCGCGGAGGTCTCCGGCTGGTTCGAGACCCCGTCGAGCCACCTCGCGCTCATCGGCGTGGGGCTCGTCGCCTACGCGGCGCTGGAGGCCACCGAGGCGGTGGGCCTGTGGCTGGGCCGCCGCTGGGCCGAGTACCTGACCTTCGTCGCCACCGGCGTGCTGCTGGTCCCCGAGGTCGTCGACCTCAGCGACGGCGCCTCGGCCACCGGCGTCACCCTGTTCGCCCTGAACCTCGCCGTGGTCGTCTACCTGCTGCTGGCCAAGCGGCTGTTCGGCCTGCGCGGCGGGGGCCGCGCCGAGCTCGCCGAGCGCGAGGCCGACTCCGGCTGGTCCGCTCTCGAGCGCACCCTCGCCGGCGCCGCCACCGCCCCGCGCGGCGGAGGGCCGTCCGGGCGAGCGGACGCTGCCACCGCGCCGCAGGTCAGCACCCCTCACTACCCTTGACGTCCGTGAACCCGGTGACGCCGCAGGGCCTCGTGTCCGACACGACCCTCGACGACCTGCCCCTGCGCGACGACCTGCGCGGCCACGCCCCGTACGGCGCGCCCCAGCTCGACGTGGCAGTGCGCCTCAACACCAACGAGAACAGCCACGACGTGCCGCCGCAGGTGGTCGACGCCGTCGTGGCCGCCCTCGCCGAGCAGGTGCCGCACCTGAACCGCTACCCCGACCGCGAGGCCGACGCCCTGCGCGACGCGCTCGCGGCGTTCCTGGTCGCGCAGCCCGCCTCGCACGGCGTGCCGCTGACCCGCGGGAACGTGTGGGCGGCGAACGGTTCGAACGAGGTGCTGCAGCAGCTGCTCCAGGCCTTCGGCGGCCCGGGGCGCACGGCGGTCGGCTTCACGCCGTCGTACTCGATGCACCCGATCATCACGCAGACCTCCGGCACCGCCTGGGTCGACGGGAAGCGCGGTGACGGCTTCTCCCTCGACCCGTTCGCCGTCGCCGAGCAGGTCGCCGCGGCCGGGGACGGCGGGACCGGCGCCGACGTGGTGTTCCTGACCAGCCCGAACAACCCCACCGGCACGGCGCTGCCGCTGGACGTCGTCGAGGCCGCCTACGGCGCCACGCGGGGGATCGTCATCGTCGACGAGGCCTACGCCGAGTTCGCCCGGCCCGGGACGCCCAGCGCGCTGACGCTGCTGCCGGGGCGTCCGCGGCTGGTGGTCACGCGCACCATGAGCAAGGCGTTCGCCTTCGCCGGCACGCGGCTGGGCTACCTCGCCGCCGACCCGGCCGTGGTCGACGCGCTGCGCCTGGTGCGCCTGCCGTACCACCTGTCGTCACTGACGCAGGCCGCCGCGACCGCCGCCCTGGGCTGCGCCGCTCTGCTGCTCGAGACCGTCGAGGACACCAAGGCCCAGCGCGACAGGATCGTCGCCGCGATGCCCGCCCTGGGCCTGCAGGCGCTGCCGAGCGACGCGAACTTCGTGCTCGTCGGCGGCTTCGACGACGCCCCCGCCGCGTGGAAGGCGCTGCTGGAGCGGGGGGTGCTGGTGCGCGACGTCGGCATCCCCGGGCACCTGCGCATCACCGCGGGCACCGCCGCCGAGACCGACGCGGTGCTCGCCGCCCTGGCCGAGGTCGTCGTCGCCGCCGAGCTCGCCGCCCACCCCGAGGACGCCGAGGAGCAGCAGTGAGCACCCCCACCCAGCAGCCCGCCCAGCAGCCCGCCCAGCAGCCCAGCCGGACGGCGCGCATCGAGCGCTCCACCAGCGAGTCGACCATCGCCCTGGAGCTCGACCTCGACGGCACCGGCCGCACCGAGATCAGCACGGGCGTGGGCTTCTACGACCACATGCTCACGGCGCTGGCGAAGCACTCGCTCATCGACCTGCGCGTCCAGGCCACCGGTGACACCCACATCGACGCCCACCACGTCGTGGAGGACACCGCCATCGTCCTCGGGCAGGCGCTGCGCCAGGCGCTGGGCGACAAGCGCGGCATCGCGCGCTTCGGCGACGCGCTCGTGCCCCTGGACGAGGCGCTGGCCCAGGCCGTGGTCGACGTGTCCGGGCGCCCCTTCTGCGTGCACACCGGCGAGCCCGAGGGCTACGAGCACGTGCTCATCGGCGGCGGTGGTGGTGGCGTTCCGTACGCGGGCAGCCTCACCCGGCACGTCTTCGAGTCGATCGCCTTCCACGCCCACGTCTGCCTGCACGTCCGGGTGCTCGCCGGACGCGACCCGCACCACGTCGCCGAGGCGCAGTTCAAGGCGGTGGCCCGGGCGCTGCGCGCGGCCGTGGCCCGCGACCCGCGGGTCGACGGCGTGCCCAGCACCAAGGGCGCCCTGTGACGACCCGGCCGAGCACCGCCGCCGCGAGCGGTCGGTGCTCCGGGTGAGCGGCTACAGCTTCCCCGGGACCGGCGGCGGGCCGTCGTCCGACCCCTCCGGGGGCGCCCACCGCGCCGTCGTCGTCCTGCCGGTGGCGTCCGCGGAGCGCGCCGCCGACCTGTGCGCCCTCGGCGGGGTCTCTGCGACGTGCGTCCCGGTGGCGGGCGCGGGCGTCGTGGTGGTCCCCGACCCCGTCGGCGACGCGGGGCCCGGTCTGGCAGGGATCGACGCCGCGGAGCGCACCAGCCGCCTGCTGCGCGGGGTGGACGTCGTCCTGCTGCTGGTGGGCGGCGGCACCGGAGCGGAGGATGGCGGCACCGGCGAGGGCCAGGTCGACGCGCAGACCTGGCGCGGGGGCCAGCAGGCCACCGGCGGCCGGCCCGCGGGGCTCCTGCTCGCGAGCTGGCACGACGACGTGCTGCGGCTCCTGCTCGGCCGGCTCGACCCCGCCGAGGCCCCGGGGGCGGTCTCCAGCGCCGGCCGGGGCCGCTGGAGCGCGGTCCGCTCCCTGCTGCGCCCGCGGCGCACCCCCCGCGGGTGAGCTCGCCGGCCGGTCACGCGGGACGCGCCGGGACCGCCGAGCGCGGGGGCCCGGTGGGCTCGCGCTACGGGCTGCGCCTGCCGCAGGGGCGGCGGCTGAAGCCGCTGGCCTCGATCGCGGTCCGCCTGGGCCTGGCGGTGCTGCTGCTCCTGGTCAACTGGGGCCTGGTGCTGCTCGAGGCCGACCAGTACACCGACAACGCCGACGGGCACGTCTCCGTCATCGACGCCCTCTACTACACGACCGTCACGCTCTCAACGACCGGCTACGGCGACATCACCCCCGTCACCGAGCAGGCGCGGCTCGTGAACGCGCTGGTCGTGACGCCGATGCGCCTCATGTTCGTGATCATCCTGGTCGGCACCACCATCTCCGCGCTCACCGAGCGCTCCCGCACCGAGATCCGCGTCCACCGCTGGAAGGCCCGCATGCGCGACCACGTCGTCGTCCTCGGATACGGCACCAAGGGCCGCAACGCCGTCCGCGCGCTGAGGCTGCGCGACCACCCCGCCGACAGGGTGGTGGTGGTGGAGCAGGACGGCACGGCCGCCGCGCAGGCCAGCCGCGACGGGTACGCGGTGGTGGTCGGGTCGGCCACGCACAAGGCGGTGCTCGCCGAGGCGCAGGTCGAGCGGGCTCGGACGGTGATCATCGCGCTCGACCGCGACGACACCGCCGTCCTCGCCGCCCTGACCCTGCGGCGCCTGGCCCCTCGCGTCACCGTGCTGGCCTCTGCGCGGGAGTCCGCGAACGCCGAGCTGCTGCGCGAGAGCGGGGTGCGCTCGGTGGTCGTCTCCTCCGAGACCGCCGGGCGCCTGCTCGGACTGGCCACCGACAGCCCCGACTCGGTCAGCGTCGTCGAGGACATGCTGTCGTTCGGCTCCGGGCTCGACCTCGACGAGCGCCGCGTGGAGCCCGACGAGGTGGGCAGGCGGCCCCGCGACTGCGACGTGCCCGTGGTGGGCGTCTGGCGCGACGGCCGGATGCTGCGCTACAGCGACCCGGACCTCACCGAGCTGCGCGCCGACGACCGCATCCTCTTCGTCGCGTCCCGCGAGGACGGCCTGCACTGACCCGACCCGGGACCGCACCCGGGACCGCACCCTGGACCGCAACCAGGCGCTCGGTCGCGGACCGGCGGTCCCGTCGTCCGGGAGCACCGCCTCCGGGTGCGGCTCGGACCGCCGTGGAGTACTCGTAGCGGGTGGCCTCCTCGAAGATCCTCACCGACGTCGCCGTCGGCCTCGCCGCCGGCTGGGCGGGCACGCAGGTCAAGGCGTGGGCGGAGTCGTCCCTGCAGCCGTGGGCGGAGCGGAAGCTGCCGCCCGAGCCCGGCCAGAAGGAGCTCGACGGCGCCGACCCGGAGGGCCACGGGGAGCGCATGCCCCCCTCGCTCCTCTTCCGGAAGGTCGTCGCCGCGCGGAAGGGCCAGGCGGCCGCCGGCGCGCTGGACGACGACGAGCTCGAGGCCGGCGCCCAGTGGCTCCACCGGCTCATGGCGTACGGCTACCCGGTCTTCTACGCCGTGCTGACGCGGCGGGTGCCCCTGGCCCGCGCCGCTGGGGGAGCGGTCGGCGGTGCGGCCCTGTTCGGCGCGTTCCACGGCTCGGCGCTGCCGGCGATGGGCGTGCAGGCGCCGGTCGGTCGCCTGCCGAGGGCCTGGTGGGTCTGGGAGGGCGGGTCGCACGTGCTCTACGGGGTCGCCGTCGACTCGGTCGTCGACCTCCTGCGCCGCGTCACCCGCTGAGCCCGCTGCGCGTGGGTAGGGGCGGAGC
>JAKONK010000014.1 GCA_022701985.1 Actinomycetales bacterium | reverse complement strand
ACCGACGTGCGGCACCGCTCGAAGATCGACAGGACGAAGGTCGCGGCCTGGGCGTCGCAGGTGCTGCGCGGAGAGGTCCGCGCGGAGAGGACTCCCTGGTGAAGGTCCTGGTCACCGGAGCCAGCGGGCTGCTGGGCTCCACCACCGCGGCCGCGCTGGTGGCGCGCGGAGACGAGGTCACCACGTTCCAGCGGCGTCCTAGCGGGGTCGAGGGCGCCCGCGACGTCCGCGGCGACATGTCCGACCCCGCTGCCGTGCGCCGCGCCTGCGAGGGCGTCGACGCGGTGGTGCACCTCGCGGCGAAGGTCGCGCTGACCGGGCCCGAGGAGGAGTACCGGGCGGTCAACGTCGAGGGCACCCGCGCCCTGCTCGCCGGGGCCCGCGAGGCGGGGGCCGTGCGCTTCGTGCAGGTCTCCTCGCCGTCGGTGGCCCACACCGGGAGCTCCCTCGTGGGCGAGGGGGCCGGGACCGCCGACCCCGAGCACGCCCGCGGGCCGTACGCCCGGACCAAGGCCGCGGCCGAGCTGCTCGCCCTGGCCGCCGACGCCCCCGGCTTCGCCGTGGTGGCGGTGCGCCCGCACATCGTGTGGGGCCCCGGAGACACCCAGCTGGTCGGCCGCGTGGTCGAGCGCGCCCGGGTGGGTCGCATGGTGGTCATCGGCGACGGCACCGCCCTCATCGACACCACGTACATGGACGACGCCGCCGCCGCCATCGTCGCCGCGCTCGACCACGCCGGTGACGACGACGCGCACGGCCGCGCCTTCGTCATCTCCAGCGCCCAGCCCCGCACGGTCGGGGAGCTGCTGGCGAAGATGGCCGTCGCCGGGGGAGCTCCGGTGCCCACGCGGCGCATCCCCACCCGGGCCGCCAGCGCCGCCGGTCACGCGGTCGAGGCCGTCTGGAAGGGCCTGCGCGCCGCCGGTCACCCCCTGGGGGCCGAGGAGCCGCCGCTGACGTCCTTCCTGGCCGAGCAGCTGGGCACCGCGCACTGGTTCGACCAGCGCGAGACGCAGCGGGTGCTGCACTGGGCCCCGCAGGTCGACCTCGACGAGGGCTTCCGGCGCGTCGCCGCCTGGTACCGGGAGCACCCCGACCGCTGAGACCCGCATGGCCCACCGGCGCCCGGGTACAGGTGGTCCATGAAGGCACTCGTCTACAACGGCCCGCGCGACGTCACCGTCACGGACGTCCCCGACGCCCGGATCGAGTCGCCCACCGACGTCATCGTCAGGATCACCTCGGCCAACATCTGCGGGTCGGACCTGCACATGTACGAGGGTCGCACCGACGTGGAGCAGGGCAAGACCCTGGGCCACGAGAACATGGGGATCGTCGAGGAGGTCGGCTCCGGCATCACGCGGCTCAAGGTCGGTGACCGGGTCTCGCTGCCCTTCAACATCGCCTGCGGCCACTGCCGCAACTGCAACCGCGGCAAGACGGCCTTCTGCCTGGAGGTCAACCCCGGCTTCGCCGGCGGGGCGTTCGGGTACGCCGACATGGGCCCCTACCAGGGCGGCCAGGCCGAGCACCTGCGCGTGCCCTTCGCCGACTTCAACGCCCTGCGCCTGCCGGCCGGCACCGAGCACGAACTCGACTACACGATGCTGTCGGACATCTTCCCCACCGGCTGGCACGGAACGCGCCTGTCCGGCCTGGAGCCGGGGGAGTCCGTGGCCATCATGGGCGCCGGCCCGGTGGGACTGATGGCGGCCATGTCCGCCCGCATCCAGGGCGCCGACCAGGTCTACGTGGTCGACCAGCACCCCGACCGACTGCGCCTGGCCGAGCGCGCCGGAGCCACCCCGGTGGACTTCAGCGCCGGTGACCCCGCCCAGCAGATCATGGAGGCCACCGGAGGCGTCGGCGTCGACCGCGGTGTCGAGGCCGTCGGCTGGCAGGCCCACGACCACTCCGGTGAGGAGCAGCCCGCCGGCACCCTGGACACCCTGGTGCAGGTGGTGCGCGCCACCGGCGGCATCGGCGTCGTGGGCGTCTTCCCCCCGCAGGACCCGAACGGGCCCGACGAGCTCATGCAGCAGGGGCGCCTGGCGTTCCCCTTCGGGCAGTTCTTCACCAAGGGCCTGACCATGGGCACCGGCCAGGCGGACGTGAAGAAGTACAACCGCCAGCTGCGCGACCTGATCACGCAGGGCAAGGCCGACCCGGGCTTCATCGTGAGCCACGAGATGGACCTGGCGCAGGCCGCTGAGGGCTACCGCCACTTCGACGCCCGCGAGGACGGCTGGACCAAGGTCGTGCTGCACCCCTGAGCCACCTCGGTCCGTGATCACGGGCGTCCGCCACCCAGCAGGGTGGCGGACGCCCATGATCACGTCGGAGGGGTGGGCTCCTTGTGAGGGGAGGACTCGGGGTGGTCTCCCGCAGCGCACTCCAGCTCGAAGACGCGCAGGTCGTCCTGGAGCAGCTGCTCGCGCGGCACCACCCCGGAGCGGTGGCCCGCGCGGGCGAGCAGGTGGCTGGCCACGGGCGCCGTGACCAGCTGGAACAGACCCACGAAGAGCAGGGCGACGACGGCGCTGGCGTCGGGCACCAGCTGGACCTCCACCCCCGCGAGGACCAGCAGGAGGCCGAGCACCTGCGGCTTGGTCCCCGCGTGCATGCGCATCCACAGGTCGGGGAAGCGCAGCATGCCGATCCCCGCGGCCAGCGCGAGCAGCGAGCCCGAGAGCATCAGCACCGCCGAGACCCAGTCGTCGACGCTCACGAGCCGCTCCCCTCCTCGACCTCGTCGTCGGAGCGGCCCGTCGGGCCCTCGCGCCCGACGAACCGCACCACGGCCACCGAGCTCGCGAAGCCGAGCAGCGACAGGGCCAGCAGCACCGGGACGAAGACCGTGGACCCGCGGCGGGCCACCAGCACGGCCACGCCGCACAGCAGGATCGCCACGAAGACGTCGGCGGCGGCGGCGCGGTCGAGCGTCGTGGGCCCCTTGACCAGCCGGACCACCACGAGCAGCGCCGCCACCAGCAGGATGCCGAGGGCGATGTCGGTCACGAGCCCCATCAGCGCCTCGCCTCCCTCACGTCGTCGGCCACCTCGGCGCCGTCCACCAGCGCGCCCGGGGCGAGGGCGGCCAGCACCCGCTCCTCCATGCGCCGGACGCTCGCCCGCACGTCGTCCCCGATCCGTTCCGGGTCTCCGGTGACCAGGGCGTGCAGGTACAGCGTGCCGCTGGGGACGTCGATGTCGACGACCAGCGTGCCCGGCACCAGGCTGAGGATCTCGGCGGTGGCCGCGATCATCGCGTCCGACCGGGAGCGCAGCGGGGCCGCGACGATCGCGCTGGCCGGCACCGGCCCGGGGCGCACGGCGAACCAGGCGACCTGGAGGCTGGAGCGCAGCAGGTCGACGAGGACGTGGGCGCCGAGCCTCACCACGCCCACCACGGACGGCAGGGGCGCCGGGGGCAGGGTGGGCATCGGGAAGACCGCGACCAGCGCGAGCGCCACGAGCACGCCGCCGACCACCACGACCGGGCTCACCGAGCCCCACAGGCCGCACCAGAAGACGACCATCCAGGTCAGGATCGGCAGCTGCCGGCGGTGGGGCAGGCGACCGCGCAGCCCCGGACGGGTGGTGCCCGTGTCAGGGCTCACGGTGCCTTCTCCCCGCTGTCGGTGCCGCCGCTGCCGTCAGCGGGCGGGGTGTCCAGACCGCCGACCACCGAGCTGTACTGCTGCACGTCCAGGGTGTCCGCCGCGGCGCCGTCCGCCAGGTCGAGCAGGGGACCGGCCACGAGGGTCAGCGCGGTGACGACCACGACGACGCCGGTGGCGGCCGCGACCATCGCCGGCGGCACCCGGTGCGCGCGGGCCGCGGCGGTCTCGGGGCTGACCTCCGGGTCGAGGCGGGTGGCCCTGCCCGACCAGAACGTGGCCGCCCAGGCCCGGGAGATCGCGTACAGGGTCAGCAGGCTGGTGACCACGCCGGCCACGACCAGCGCCCAGGCGGCGAACCCCCCCTCCTCGGCGCCGGCCCGCAGCAGGGCGAGCTTGCCGATGAAGCCCGAGAACGGCGGGATGCCCGCCAGGTTCAGGGCCGGCAGCAGGAAGAGCAGGGCGATGCCGGGGGCCGCGCCCCCGAGGCCGCCCAGGCGGCGCAGCGACGTGGTGCCCGCCGCGCGCTCCACCAGGCCCACGACCAGGAAGAGGGCGGTCTGCACGAGGATGTGGTGCACCGCGTAGAAGACCGCGGCGCCCAGCGCCTCGACGGTGCCGAGCGCGACGCCGAAGAGCATGTAGCCGATGTGGCTGACCAGCGTGAACGACATCAGGCGCTTGAGGTCGTTCTGGGCGATGGCGCCGAGGATGCCGACGAGCATCGTCATGATCGCCACCACGACGAGCCCGGTGGTCACCGCTGCGGACTCGACCCCGCCGAAGAGCACCGTCTGGGTGCGGAAGATCGCGTACACGCCGACCTTGGTCAGCAGGCCCGCGAAGACCGCCGCCACCGGGGCCGCAGCGGTCGGGTAGCTGTCGGGTAGCCAGCCGGAGAGCGGGAACGCCGCCGCCTTGAGGCCGAAGGCGAGCAGCAGCACCAGCTGCAGCCCGACCGCCACCGCCAGCGGCAGGCCCGACAGGCGGCCGGGCAGGTCGGCCATGGAGACCGTCCCGGTCGCCGCGTAGACCAGCCCGAGGCCGGTCAGGAACAGCAGCGACGAGACGATCGAGACGACGACGTAGGTCATGCCCGCGCGCACGCGGGCGGCCGTGCCGCCCAGGGTCAGGAGCACGTAGGAGCTGACCAGCAGCACCTCGAAGCCCACGTAGAGGTTGAAGAGGTCGCCGGCGAGGAAGGCGATGGAGACGCCGGCCGACAGCGTGAGGAACGTCGGGTGGTAGATCGACACCGGGGTGCGCTCGGTGTCGCCCGTGCTGCCCTGGCCGACGCTGAAGAGCATCACCGACAGGGTGACGACCGAGGACGTCAGGAGCATGAGCGCCGACAGCCTGTCGGCGACCAGCGAGATGCCGACGCCGGCCGGCCAGGCGCCGAGCACCACCGACTGGGGCCCGTCGGTGGCCGCGCCGAACAGCAGCGCCGCGGCGGTCGCGGTGACGCCCGACAGCGCGGCGACGCTGACCCAGCGCTGCGCCACGGGGTGGCTGCCGAGCGCGAGGGTCAGCGCGGCGCCGAGCACGGGCAGCAGCACCGCCAGCGGCAGGAGGACGCGCATCAGCCGGCCTCCCCGTCCGCAGCGCTGGACGCCGGGCGGTTGCCCGCCCCGAGCACCGGACCGCCGGCACCGCGGGGGGCTCCGCGCTGCTGGCGCGACGAGGCGGGACCGTCGCTGCTGTCGGCGCTGTCGGTGGACTCCCCGGGCGGGGCCGCCTCACCCCGGGAGCGGCCCTGCGGGCTGGTGTCGCGCACGACGTCGTCACCGCGGGTGCCCTCGATGCGGCTGGTCCGGTAGGCCATGGCCAGCAGGAACGCGGTGACGGCGAAGGTGATGACGATCGCGGTGAGCACCAGGGCCTGCGGCAGGGGGTCGCTCGACTCCGCAGCGGTCTCGAGGGTGATCTCGCCGTCCGGGTCGAGCACGGGGGCGCGGCCCGCCCGGCCCGCCGCGGCGATGATCAGCAGGTTGACGCCGTTGCCGGCCACCACCACCCCGAGCACCACGCGCGTCAGGTGGCGCGACGTCAGCAGGTAGACGCCGGTGGCGACCAGGCCGCCGATCGCGACGGTGAGGACGATCGTGGGGCTCACCGGGCACCCGCTCCTGCGCCGTCGCGGCCGGCGTCGACGCCGGCGTCGACCTCCCGCGGGTCGGACTCGGTCGCGTCGTCGGCCTCGTCGAGGTCGGCGGTGGCGAGGTCGACGGGGGCCTCGCCGTCGGCGGCGTCACCGGGGCCGGGCATCTCGTCGGGGCCGGGCTCGCCGTCGTCGTCGCCGTCCTCCTGGTCGTGCGCGGCGGTCGGGTCCGCCTCGATCTCCTCCTGCTGGGCGTCGATGCCCGCGCCCAGGCTGCGCAGCACGTCGAGCACCGTGCCGACGACGACGAGGTAGACCCCGACGTCGAAGGCGAGGGAGCTGACGAGGTGCACCTCGCCGAGCAGGGGGATCTGCAGGTACGTGTCCGCGGTCTGCATCGCCTGGCCGCCCACCAGCAGGGGCACGCCTCCGGAGACCGTCGCGAGCAGCAGGCCGGAGCCGAGGAGCACCCCGACGTCGACCCGGGCGGCCTCGCCCAGCTCGTAGCGCCCGCCTGCGAGGTAGCGCAGGAAGAGCGCCAGCCCGGTGACCAGGCCCGCGGCGAAGCCGCCGCCGGGCAGGTTGTGGCCCGCGAAGAGCAGGTAGACCGAGAGCACCAGCACGGTCCCGAACACCAGCCGCACCACGATCTCGAGCAGCAGCGAGCGCCGCGCCGGTGCCAGGGTGCGGACCGCGGGCAGCCAGCGGGTCGAGGGCGCGGCGTCGGGGCCGGGGGCGAAGTCCTGGGAGGTGCGCCACGTGGAGGCGACCGTCGTCGGGCCGCTCGACCCGCTCGACCCGCTCGACCCGCTCGAACCGGGGCGCAGGCGCGGGGCGCGTCCCGTGCGGTGGCGCAGGAAGACCAGGCTCGCGACGCCCGTCGCGGCCACCGTGAGCACGGTGATCTCGCCGAAGGTGTCCCAGGCGCGCAGGTCGACCAGGGTCACGTTGACGACGTTCTCGCCGTACCCGAGCTCGTAGGCGAGCCGGGCGAAGTCGACCGAGACCGGGGTCGCCGTGCGCGCCC
>JAKONK010000013.1 GCA_022701985.1 Actinomycetales bacterium | reverse complement strand
CCGCCGCCAACGGGATCATCGCCGGCGTCTTCGCGGCCAGCGGGCAGACCTGCATGGCGGGCTCGCGCGTCATCGCCCACGCCGACGTCGCCGACGCCCTCGTGGAGAAGGTGGTGGCGCGCGCGGAGACCATCGTGGTGGGAGACCCGCTGGACGAGGACACCGAGATGGGCCCGATGGCCACCGGCAAGCAGTACGAGACGGTGCTCAGCCACTTCGCCTCCGCCCGCGAGCAGGGCGCCTCGATCGCCACCGGCGGCAGGGCCCACGAGGCGCTCGGCGGGTACTTCGTGGAGCCGACCGTGGTGGTGGGTGCCACGCCCGATCTGCGCGTGGTCCGCGAGGAGGTCTTCGGGCCGGTCGTCGCGGTGAGCACCTTCACCGACGAGGACGAGGCCGTCGCACTGGCCAACGGCACGGAGTTCGGCCTGGCCGGCTCGGTGTGGACCAAGGACGTGCACCGCGCCCACCGGGTGGCCGCGCGCCTGCGCGCCGGCACGGTGTGGGTGAACGCCTACCGCGTCGTCGGCCCGCACGTGCCGTTCGGCGGCTTCGGCGCCAGCGGCATCGGCCGCGAGAACGGCGTCGACGCGGTCAGGGAGTACACGGAGAACAAGTCCGTCTGGGTGGAGCTGACCGGCGCCACCCGCGATCCGTTCACGCTGGGATGACGGCGCAGCCGCAGGAGCAGCAGAGCACGACGGCGGACGCCCCCTCCACGGGGCCGCTGGCCGGCGTGCGCGTGCTGGAGCTGGGCCAGGTCATCGCGGGGCCGTTCTGCGGGCAGATGCTCGCCGACCTCGGAGCCGACGTGGTCAAGGTCGAGCCGCCGGAGGTGGGCGACGTGCTGCGCCAGTGGGGCTGGAGCCCCGACGAGCGCGACTCGCTGTGGTGGCGCGTGGCGGGGCGCAACAAGCGCTCGGTGACGGTCGACCTGCGCCAGCCGGCCGGGCAGGCGCTCGTGCGCCGCCTGGCCCGCGAGGTCGACGTCGTCGTCGAGAACTTCCGGCCCGGCACCGTCGAGCGCTGGGGCCTGGGCTACGAGGAGCTGTCCGCGCAGAACCCCGGCCTGGTGCTCGTGCGGATCTCCGGGTTCGGGCAGACCGGGCCGTACTCCCAGCGCGCCGGGTACGCGGCGATCGGCGAGGCCATGGGAGGGCTGCGCTCGCTCACCGGCTACCCCGACCGGCCGCCGACCCGGGTCGGGGTGTCCCTGGGCGACTCCCTCACCGGGCTCATGGGCGCCCTCGGAGCGCTGGCGGCGCTCCAGGAGCGCACCCGCACCGGCCGCGGGCAGGTGGTGGACGCG
Source organism: Actinomycetales bacterium (assembly GCA_022701985.1). Lineage (GTDB taxonomy): Bacteria > Actinomycetota > Actinomycetes > Actinomycetales > Quadrisphaeraceae > Quadrisphaera. The sequence continues at coordinate 51,903 of JAKONK010000013.1, read as the reverse complement.
TCGATCTACGAGTCGGTGCTCGCCATCACCGAGGCGCTGGTGCCGGAGTGGGCGGTGGCGCACCTGGAGCGGCACCGCACCGGCCCCACGCTCAACGGCATCGCGCCGTCGAACGTCTACCCCACCGCCGACGGGCAGGTGCTGCTGGCCGCCAACCAGGACAGCGTCTTCGCCCGCCTCTGCGCGGCGATGGGCGCCCCCGAGCTGGCACGGGACCCGCGCTTCGTGGACCACCGGTCCCGCGGGGCGAACATGGCCGAGCTGGACGCCCTCATCGGCGAGTGGTCGGCGCCGCAGCCCTCCGCCGACCTGCTGGAGGCCCTGCACGCCGCGGGCGTGCCGGCCGGCCTGCTGTACGGCCCCGCCGACATGGCCGCCGACCCGCACTTCGCCGCGAGGCAGAGCCTCGTCGAGGTCGAGGCCGAGGGCGTCGGCCCGGTGCTCATGCCCAACGTGGCTCCCAAGCTCTCGCGCACGCCCGGGTCGGTGCGCTGGTCGGGCGCGCACCTCGGCCAGCACACCGACGACGTGCTGCGCGAGGCCGGCCTCGACGACGACGAGGTCGCCGCGCTGCGGCGCGACGGCGTCATCTGACCCGCCGCCCCCGCCACGAGCCCCCCAGGCCAGCCAGCCCCCACCGACGACAGAGGAGTCGCCATGACCACCACTGACGAGCGCCCCGCTCCGACACCCCCCGCGGCGGCCGCCGCGGCCATCGACGCCGAGCTCGGCAGGCTCCAGGAGCTGCTGGGCGAGCTGTCCGACGTCGACCTGCACCGCGCCCACCGCGACGGCGGGTGGACGGTCGCCCAGGTGGTCAGCCACATCAACGTCTGCACGCTGGTGTGGCTGGGCGACGTCGCCCGGCTCCGCGCCGACCCCGAGCTGCGCTTCTTCTTCCGGGAGGAGGTCGGCCACGACCTCACCGGCTACCCGCCGCCCTCGGTGGAGCTCGCGGTGGCGCAGCTGGCCAGCACCCGCCGCTCGCTGCGCACCGCCCTGCCCGCCATCGAGCCGGAGCTGCTGGAGCGCGTGGTGGAGATCCCCGACCTGGGCACGCTGACCCTCGGCGAGTGGACCCCGCTCATCACCGGGCACCTGTCGAGCCACGTGCCCCAGGCCCTGACGATCCTGGTGGACCGCGGCGCCGTCAGCCAGGAGCAGGCCGACGCCGTCACCTCCGGGGGTGCCGCCTGATGCGCGCCGCCGTCCTCACCGGCATCAGGCAGGTCGAGCTGCAGGAGCGCCCCGAGCCCGTCGCCGGGCCGGGGTGGGTGGTGGTGCGGGTGGAGTCGGCGTCGCTGTGCGGCACCGACGCCCACCAGTACGACGGTCGCATCGACACCCCGTTCCCGCGGGTGCCCGGGCACGACTTCGCCGGCCGCGTCGAGGCCGTCGGCGAGGGCGTCGACCCCTCCCTCGTCGGCACCCCTGTGGCCGTGAAGCCGTCGCTGCCGTGCACCGAGTGCGCCGAGTGCCGCGCCGGCAAGCTCCTGGACTGCAAGAGGAAGAAGCTCATCGGGCTGTGGTCCGACGGGTGCCTCACCGAGAAGGTGGCGGTGCCGCAGGTCAACCTCGTACCGCGCCCCGACGGTGTGGAGGCGTGGCAGGCGAGCCTGCTGGAGCCGCTGGCCGTGGGCCTCAACACCGTCGACAGGCTCGGCATCAAGCTGGGCGAGTCGGTCGTCGTGCTGGGGCAGGGCCCGATCGGCCTGTCGCTGACGCGGCTGTGCGCTCTCTCCGGTGCGGGCCAGCTCATCGTCACCGACGCCCGCGAGGCGCCCTTCTCGGTGTCCCGGAGCTTCGGCGCCACCGAGACCACCAACGTGCTCGAGCGCGACGTCAAGGAGGCCGTGCTCGAGCTCACCGACGGGAACGGCGCCGACATCGTCATCGAGACGTCCGGCTCACCGGCGTCGGTGGCCAGCGCCATCGACCTGGTGCGCAAGGAGGGCAAGCTGGTCCACATCGGCTGGGCCAACGACCTGCCGCCGATCCCCGTGATCCCGGTGATGGCCAAGACCCTCACGGTCTACGGGATCGGCGGCAACGGCGGCCGGGGGCAGTACGAGCGGGCGCTGGAGCTGGTGCGCACCGGTCGCATCGAGCTGGAGCCGATGGTGACGCACCGCTTCTCCCTCGACGAGATCGCCGAGGCGTTCGCGGTGGCCGACTCCAAGTCGGGCGGGGCCATCAAGGTGGTCGTCGCGCCGTGACGCACCGCGGGGCGGGGGACGACGACGGCGAGCGCTGGCCCGCCGTCGCCGTCCCCCGCCCTGCTGGTCCGTCTGCGGGTGGGCGGCCGGGCTCAGCCGCCGGCGCGCTTGTACGGGTCGGGCGGGAACCAGCCCCGCTCGACGATGCGCTCCGACCACGCCGAGCAGGTGGCGGTGACCGCGGGCAGCTCCCCGCCGATCGCGTCGCGCACGGGGGCGAGCTGGCGCTCGGTGACGGCCTCCACCTCGTCGCGCACGGCCCGGCCGTGCTCGGAGAGGGCGTCGCCCTCGAGCAGGCCGCGCTCACGCAGGCCCTCGACCGCCGCGCCCATCACCTCCGGGCTCCAGGCGCGCGTGCCGGTGTAGGCGAACGGCTCCCAGCCGATGCGGCGCTCGGTGAGCAGGTTGGCCTCCAGCCCGGTGATTCCCGAGGCGAGGTAGGCGGCGACGTGGCTGTCGCCGCGGAACTCGCGCAGCCGCGTGGCGGCGTGCCACAGGCGGCCCCACGGGTCGCTCGGCACGGGCAGCGCGGCCAGACCGGCGCTCATGGGGCGCCCGGTGGTGTCGATGGCGGCCACACCGCGCTCGAGGGCCTCGGTGGTGCGCTCGAGCTCGCCGGCGACCTCGCCGCGGGGGTCGCCGAGCACCGCGGTCAGCGACGTCACGGCCGCCTCCTCGCGGGCGGCCCGGACCGCTGCCAGCGGCGCTGCGGAGCGCGCCGCCTCGTAGAGCCCGGCGATGACCGACGGCTCGAACACCGCGAAGGCGGAGGCGACCACCGTCGGCTCCGGCTCGCCCAGCACGCACCCGCGCGACCAGACGTAGCCGGTGAGGAAGTCCAGGCCGATGCGCCCGTACACCTCGCTGGCGGGTTCGCTCCAGAAGCAGATCGTGGCGATCGGCTCGATGGCCGCGCGCAGCGCGCGGCCGGGACCGTCCCAGTCGTCGGTGCCCGCAGCAGCGGAACCGGCGGGACGGGGCTGGAAGAAGGCTTCTCTGGCTCCTGCGTAGTCCACGAGACCAGATCGTGCACGACCCGATCGACGAAGGGAACACCGTGAGCTCCCCCACCCTGCCGCTGCCGGCGACCGTGAGCATCCGCGAGGTCGGCATGCGCGACGGCCTGCAGATCGAGGCGCCGATCACGACCGAGGCCAAGCTCGAGCTCCTGCGGGCCCTGGTCGCCACGGGCGTCCCGCGCCTGGAGGCCACCGCCTTCGTCTCCCCGCGGGCGGTGCCCTCCCTGGCCGACGCCGAGGCCGTGGCCGAGGTCGTCGCCGAGCTGTCGGCACCCGGCGCACCGGGCGCCGGCGTGGAGTTCTCGGCCCTGGCCGCCTCTCCGAACGGCGCCCGCCGCGCCGTGGCGGCGGGCCTGCGGACCGTCGAGTACGTCGTCTCGGCCGCCGAGGGGCACAGCCGCGCCAACGCGCGCCGCTCCACGGGCGAGGCGCTGGAGGCCGTGGCCGAGGTGGCCGACGTCGTCCGCAGCGCTGGAGGCCGCCTGGAGGTGATCATCGCCACGGCGTGGGACTGCCCCTTCGACGGCGTCGTCCCCACCTCCCGCACCGCCGGCGTGGCCGCCCGCGCGGTCGAGCTGGGCGCCGACCAGCTCTGCCTGGGCGACACCATCGGCACCACCTCCCCCGCCCGGGTGGTCGAGCTGGTCGGTGCGGTGCGCGACGCCGCGGGTCCGGTGCCGCTGGGGGCGCACTTCCACGACACCCGCGGCACCGGGATCGCGAGCGCCCTGGCCGCGATGCTCGCCGGCGTCGACCAGCTCGACGCCTCCGTCGGCGGCATGGGCGGCTGCCCCTTCGCGCCCGGAGCGAGCGGCAACATCGCCACCGAGGCGCTGCTCTACCTCCTCGACGACGCCGGGGTGAGCACCGGCGTGGACGCCGACGCCGTGCTCACGGCGGCGGGGCTGGCGCAGCGGCTGGTGGGGCACGACCTCCCCAGCGGCCTGCTGCGGGCCGGGGGCCGGTCCCGGCCGAGACCCCTGCCGGAGGGCGCGGATCCGCGCCAGACCCAGCGGGCCGTCGCCGCGGGTGCCGGGAGCGCCCGGTGAGCGCCCCGACGACCGGCCAGGCGGCCTCGGCCGTCGCTGCCGCGGCGGGGGTGCAGCAGGCCGGCGCCGGCTCCTCCGACCCGGAGGGCGCTGCCCGCGGCGCCCGTTCCGGCTCCGAGCTGGAGCTGCTCGGGCGCGTCGAGGAGCGGGTGCGGTGGCTCGCCGTCGCCCAGGTGCACCACGCCAACCGGGTCCGCCCCAACCCGACGGGCCTCAAGGTGGGGGGTCACCAGGCCTCCAGCGCCTCGATGACCACGATCATGACGGCGCTGTTCTTCTCGGTGCTGCGCGCCGGCGACCGGGTGTCGGTGAAGCCGCACGCCTCCCCCGTGCTGCACGCGGTGGAGTACCTCCAGCACCGCCTCGACGAGCGCTGGCTGACCACGCTGCGCGAGCTCGGCGGCCTGCAGAGCTACCCCAGCCGCACCAAGGACCCGGTGCCCGCCGACTACTCCACCGGCTCCGTGGGCCTGGGCGCCACAGCCCCGCTCTGGGGCGCGCTGGCGCGCCGCTACGTCGACGCGCACGGCGGCTCCACCGGTCCGGGCCGGCAGTTCGCGCTGGTCGGCGACGCGGAGATGGACGAGGGCGCGGTGTGGGAGGCCGTGCTCGACCCGATGGTCGCCGAGCTCGGCGAGGTCTGCTGGGTGGTCGACTTCAACCGCCAGAGCCTGGACCGGGTGGTGCCCACGCTGGGCGCCGAGCGGCTGGAGGGCATGTTCGCCGCCGCCGGGTGGCAGGTCATCACCGTCAAGTACGGGCACCTGCTGGGCGAGCTGTTCGAGCGCACCGGCGGCGGCGCGCTGCGCGCTCGCATCGACGCCATGACCAACCCCGAGTACCAGCGGCTGCTGCGCCGCGACGCCGCCGGGGTGCGCGACCAGCTCCCCGGCGACGGCCCCGGCGCCGCCGAGATCGCCGCGCTGGTGGCCGAGGTCGACGACGCCGCCCTGCTCGCCGCCGTCCGCAACCTCGGCGGGCACGACCTAGGGGCGCTGCTGGAGGCCTTCGACAGGGTCGAGGACACCCGGCCCACCGTCGTGGTCGCCTACACGGTGAAGGGCCACGGGCTGCCGGTGGAGGGCCACCCGCAGAACCACTCCGCGCTGCTCAAGACCGAGCAGGTGGAGGAGCTGGCCCGGCGCTCCGGCGTCGACCCGGCGCACCCGTGGCAGCGCTTCGAGCCCGGCTCCCCCGAGGACGAGCTGTGCCGCGCCGCCTGCGAGCGCCTGCGCCGCGACCCCGCGCCGCCGTCGTCGTCCTCCGCCGTGGCCGACGTGCCGGTCGACCTCGGGCACACCCCCACCGGCACGGGCACCACGCAGGCCGCCCTCGGGCGGGCCCTGCTCGACCTGTCCCGCTCCGCACCCGCCGTCGCCGGGCGGGTGGTGACCGTCAGCCCCGACGTCAGCTCCAGCACCAACCTCGGGGGCTGGGTCAACAAGGTGGGCGTGTGGTCCTCCGCGGAGCGGACCGACTGGTTCGCCGACGACGCCGAGACCCTCCTGCACTGGCGCGAGCGGCCCAGCGGGCAGCACGTGGAGCTGGGCATCGCCGAGACCAACCTCGTGGGCCTGCTCGGCGAGCTGGGCGCCACCTGGAGCCGCTGGGGCGAGCCCCTGCTGCCGGTCGGCGTGCTCTACGACCCGTTCGTGATGAGGGCGGCCGAGCCGTGGACGTTCGGCATGTACGCCGGCGGGCAGTCGATCCTCGTCGGGACGCCGTCGGGGGTGACGCTCGCGCCGGAGGGCGGGGCGCACCAGTCGGTGACCACGCCGTCGTTCGGGCTGGAGCAGCCGGGGTGCGTGGCCTTCGAGCCGGCGTTCGCCGTGGAGACCGAGTGGTGCCTGCTGGACGGCCTGTCGCGCCTGGGGCGGACCGACGGGTCCTCGACGTACCTGCGCCTGTCGACGCGCCCGGTCGACCAGTCGCTGGCCTCGGTGCCGACCGACCCCGCGGCGCGGCGGCGGCGCCGCGACCTCGTGGTGGCGGGGGCCTACCCGCTGCGGCGCGCCGAGGTCGAGCGTCCGGCGCTGACCATCGCCGTGGTCGGCGCGGTGGTCAGCGAGGCCCTGGCCGCCGCCGACCGGCTCGCGGCGCAGGGCGTGGCGGCGGACGTCGTCGTGGTCACCAGCCCGGGACGGCTCTTCGAGGCGCTGCAGGCGCGCAGCGGCTCGGGCCCGGCCGCGGTGGCGACGGGCGGGTCGGCGCAGGCGCCCACGTGGGTGCTGGAGGCAGCGCTCCCGGCGTCACGGGCGGCACCGCTGCTCACGGTGCTCGACGGCCACCCGCACACGCTCGCCTTCCTGGCGGGGGTGCACCGCCAGCCGGCGCGGCACCTGGGCGTCACGAGGTTCGGGCAGTCCGGTGACCTCGACAGCGTCTACCGGTACCAAGGCCTCGACGTCGACAGCCTCGTCGCGGCCGCCCTCGACGTCACCCGCTGACCAGGCGCCCTCCCCGCGCTCGCGCACCTCGGACGGAGCACCGGGGTCCGCGGGTGCGGGGACGGGCTGGCGTGGCGCGGTGACCGCTCGTGCCGCTCGATGGGTCTCGGTCCGGCTGGTCGCCGGGGACGACGTCCCCGCCGTCACCGAGCTGCTGCTGCGCAGCCGCGGGCACCTGGCGCTGTGGGAGCCGCTGCATGACGACTCCTCCACCGAGGCCTCCCAGCGCGCGAGCGTCGCGGCGCTGCTGGAGCGGCACGCCGCGGGCACGCACCTCCCGCTCGACGACGTCGTGCGCGGGGCGTTCCCGTCGGCGGCGACCGGCTCCTGGGTCGACGCGCGCAGCACCGGCCGCGGGGTGGCGACGGCGGCGGTCGCGGCGACCGCGCGGCTGGCCTTCGGCGAGCTGGGCCTGCACCGGTCGGAGGCCAGCACCCCGCTGCACCACACCGCCTCGCAGCGGGTGCTGGCGCGCAACGGCTCCACGCGCGTCGGGACGGCGCCGAGGTGCGTGCGGATCGCCGGGCGCTGGCAGGACCACCACCTGCGCCAGCTCCTCGACGAGGAGGCGCCGCGCTGACGGGGGAGGTGGCCCGGTGGCCACCGCCGGTCGGGCGGGACCTGCCTCGGGGCGAGGATGTGCCTCGACGGACCCACCGACGAAGGAGTCGCCCCGATGCCCGCACACCCCGGCACCACCACCTCCCCCGCTGACGGCCTGGTGCTGGCCACCACCACGTGGGACGACGTCGACGGCGCACCGCGTGGTGTGGTGCAGCTGGTGCACGGACTGGCCGAGCACACGAGCCGATACGACAGGTTCGCCCGCGCGCTCAACGGCGCGGGGTTCGTGGTCTCCGGCGCCGACACCCGCGGCCACGGCGGCTCGGTGTCCGACGCGGTGCCGCTGGGGAGCTTCGGGGCACCGGGCGCCGAGGGGTTCTTCGTCGACACCGCCGCGTACGCCGAGCACCTGGCCGCGCAGCACCCCGGGCTGCCGCTGTTCGCGTTCGCGCACTCCCTCGGCTCGATGTGCCTGCAGAACGTGCTGGTCACCGGGCCGGTGCCGTTCGCCGGGGTGGTCCTCAGCGGCTCGACGACGCTCGACGGCCTGGTCGGCGTGGTGCAGGAGCTCGCCGCGGACCCGGACGCCGGCGAGGGCCTGGCGGGGTTCAACGCCGGCTTCGAGCCGCGCACGGGGTTCGAGTGGCTCAGCCGCGACGCCGCCGAGGTCGACGCCTACGTCGCCGACCCGCTGTGCGGCTTCGCCACGGAGGACGCCGTCATCGGCGGGGTCCTCGCCACCGCCGGCCGCACCGCCGACCCGGCCGCGCTGGGGCGCATCCGCCCCGACCTCCCGCTGCTGCTCGTCTCCGGTGACCGCGACCCCGTCGGCGGCCCCGGCGGTGCGAACGCCGCGGCGCTGGCGGAGCGCTACCGGGCGGCGGGCGTGCGCGACGTCGTCCTGCGCCTCTACCCGGGCGCACGCCACGAGCTGGTCAACGAGACGAACCGCGACGAGGTGACCGCGGACGTCGTGGCCTGGCTGGAGGCGCACCTGTCCGCCTGATGCGGCAGGGTTGACACGTGCACATCGCAGTGACCGGCGGATCCGGCAAGCTCGGACGGGTGGTGGTGGCCGACCTCGTCGCCCACGGCCACACCGTCGTCAACCTCGACCAGGCCCCGCCGCCCGGGGGGCCGGGCGCCCTGCCCGAGGGCGCGCGCTTCGTGAAGGTCGACCTCGCCGACCACGGCCAGGTGCTGGAGGCGCTGCTCGGCGTCGACGAGCACCACAGGCACGGCGTCGACGCGCTGGTCCACCTGGCGGCCGTGCCCGCGCCGGGGATGCTGACCGACGCGGCCACGTTCGCCAACAACACGCTGTCCACCTACAGCGCGTTCGCCGCGGCCCGCGCCGCGGGCGTCCGCAACGTGGTCTGGGCCTCCTCGGAGACGGTGCTGGGCCTGCCGTTCCAGGAGGAGCCGCCGCCGTACGCGCCGGTCGACGAGGAGTACACCCCCCGCCCGAACAGCAGCTACTCCCTCAGCAAGGTGCTCGGCGAGGAGATGGCGCGGCAGTTCTGCCGCTGGGACCCGCAGACGAAGATCATCGGTCTCCGCTTCTCGAACGTCATGTACCCCGACCAGTACGCCGAGTTCCCCGACTACGACGCCGACCCGGCCACCCGGGTGTGGAACCTGTGGGGCTACATCGACGCCCGCGACGGCGCCCAGGGCGTGCGCCGGGCGCTGGAGCTGCAGACCACCGGCGCCGACGTGTTCATCATCGCCAACGCCGACACGGTGATGCGCCGCTCGTCGGCCGAGCTGATGGCCGAGGTGTTCCCCAGCGTCGAGGTCCGCGGCGAGCTGGGCGAGCACGAGACCCTGCTGAGCATCGAGAAGGCCCGGCGCGTGCTGGGCTACGAGCCGGAGCACTCCTGGCGGAGCTCCTTCACCGCCTGACCCCCTCCCCTCCGTGATCATGGGCGATGTGCACACCCGGCTGCGCACATCGCCCATGATCACGGGAAGGGGTGGTGGCGCTCGGTCGTTGCACGAGGGGATGAGCGCTCCCACCAGCCTGCCCACCACCGGCGCCCCCGGGCTGACGCACGCCTTCGCCGACGCGGTGCCCGAGCTGGCGCTCCCCTGGCAGGCCGAGCCCGCTCCCGCGCCGTCGCTGCTCGCCCTCGACGAGGACGTCTCCAGCGACCTGGGCCTCGACCCGGCGTGGCTGCGCACCGACGACGGCCTCCGCTTCCTCACCGGGACCCTGGTCCCCGACGGCGCGCGCCCCGTCGCGCAAGCCTACGCGGGCCACCAGTTCGGCGGGTACTCCCCGCGCCTGGGCGACGGCCGCGCCCTGCTGCTGGGCGAGCTGCGCACCCGAGACGGCCAGCTGCGCGACCTCCACCTCAAGGGCTCGGGCCGCACCCCCTTCGCCCGCGGCGGCGACGGCCTGGCCGCCGTCGGGCCGATGCTGCGAGAGCACGTCATCAGCACCGCGATGCACGCCCTCGGCGTGCCCACGACCCGGGCCCTCGCCGTGGTCGCCACGGGCAGCGACGTGCAGCGCGAGGTCGTGCTGCCGGGCGCTGTGCTCGCCCGCACCGCGAGCAGCCACCTGCGGGTGGGCAGCTTCCAGTACGCGGCAGCGGTGGAAGCTGGCTCGGGCGCTGCGCCCGGGGCGCCCGGCGGCCTGCTGGCCCGCCTCGCAGGCCACGCCATCGCCCGCCACCACCCCGTCGCCGCCGAGGCGGGCTCCCCCGCCGCGCAGCACCGCGCCCTCCTCGAGGAGGTCGTCGCGGCGCAGGCGCGGCTGGTGGCGCAGTGGGTGCTCCTGGGCTTCGTCCACGGGGTGATGAACACCGACAACACCACGATCTCGGGCGAGACCATCGACTACGGGCCGTGCGCCTTCATCGACGCCTACGACCCGCTCGCCTCGTTCAGCAGCATCGACACCGGCGGCCGCTACGCGTACGGGCGCCAGCCGGGCATCGCGGAGTGGAACCTCGCTCGCTTCGCCGAGGCGCTGCTGCCGCTGCTCGCCGAGGGCGGGGACGACGACGGCGCGCGCACCGACCGGGCCGTCGCCGTGGCGACCGAGGCGCTGGGGGGGTTCCGGACCGTCTTCGGCTCGGCGTTCGCCGTCGGCATGCACCGCAAGCTCGGCCTGGACGCCCGCGCTGTCGACAGGGCGGTCTCGGGTCCGGTGGTCGACGAGCTCCTCGCCCTCGCCGCGGACGGGCGCGTCGACCACACCACCCTGTACCGCCGCCTCGGCGAGGCCGCCCGCACCGGCACCGGCGACGCCGTCCTGCCGCTCTTCACCGACCCCGCCGTGCGGTCGCGGGCGCAGGCGTGGGTGCCCCGGTGGCTGGCGCTGGGGCCTGACGCGGAGCTCGCGGATCGCACCAACCCCGTCGTCGTGCCGCGCAACCACCTCGTCGAGGAGGCGCTCGCCGCAGCGACCGAGGGCGACCTCGCCCCGGTGGAGCGGCTCGTCGACGCCGTCTCCCGCCCCTTCGAGGCGCGCCCCGGCCTCGAGCGGTACGCCGAGCCCGCTCCCGCGTCCTTCGGCGACTACACCACCTACTGCGGCACCTGACCGCCACCGCCCCTGTGCCCGCCGTCACGTCCTCGACCGCGGGCCGTTGCGGGCCGGCCTGCCTAGGGTGGGCCTGGTGAGCGAGCGGCTGCCCCTGTTCCCGCTGCGCACCGTGCTCGTGCCCGGTCTGGTGATGCCGCTGACGGTGTTCGAGCCGCGCTACGTGGCGCTGGTCGAGCACCTGCTCTCCCTGCCCGAGGAGGAGCGCGCCTTCGGCGTCGTGGCCCTGCGGCACGGCCGTGACGCGGGCACCCGGCACACGGCGGCAGACCTCCACGCCGTCGGCTGCAGCGCGGTGGTCCGCGACGTCTCCGAGCCCGACGGGCCCGGAGACGGGCGCTACGAGCTGGTCACCTCCGGTGCGGTCAGGTTCCGCCTCGACGGCCTCGACGAGAGCGCCTCGACGCCCTACCTGACGGGGCTGGTGAGCCCCCTGCCGGAGCGCGCCGGCGCCGACGACGACACCCTGCGCGACCTCGCGTCAGCGGTGGCCGTGGAGTGGTCCGCCTACCGCGCGCAGCTGGGCATCTCGACCAGCGGCGTCGTCGGGGGCCTCCCGCAGGACCCGTCGGTGCTGAGCTACCTGGTGCTGGCGGGCGTGGTGCTCGACGTGCCCGAGCGCCAGCACCTGCTCGAGCTGCCCGACACCGCCACGCGCCTGCGCGAGGAGCGCGCCCTGCTGCGCACCGAGCAGGTGCTCGTGCGCGAGCTGCGGTCCCTGCCGGCGCAGGACCTCACCTCCGAGACCCCCAACCCCAACTGAGGTCGCCCGTGGCGAAGAAGGCAGCGGGAAGGGCGGCGAGCCCCAGCACGCCCGCCACCGCCGCGCTCGTGGAGGCGGGCGTCGCGCACACGGCCCACGCCTACGCCCACGACGCCGCCGTCTCGGCCGAGGTCGGGTACGGCCTGGAGGCGGCGCACGCGCTCGGCATCGACCCCGAGCGCGTCTACAAGACGCTGGTGGTGGAGGTCGACGGCGCGCTCGGCGTCGCGGTGCTGCCGGTCAGCGCCAAGCTCGACCTCAAGGCGGTGGGCGCGGCGCTCGGCGGCAAGCGCGCCGCCATGGCCGACCCGGCCGCCGCCGAGCGCACCACCGGGTACGTGCGGGGAGGCATCAGCCCGCTGGGGCAGCGCAGGCGGCTGCCCACGGTGGTCGACGCCAGCGCCCTGGACCACCCGACGGTGCTGGTCAGCGGCGGGCGGCGCGGGCTCGACGTCGAGCTCTCCCCCGCCGACCTGGTCATGCTCACCGGCGCGGTGACCGCGCCCGTCGCCGCGCGCTGACGGCCGCGGAGCACCGGGAAAAGGCGATCCCCGTCGGGTAGAAGCCGACGGGGACCTGGCCCTGCGACCTGGCGAAAGCTGCAGGACGTACCGCCATCCTGCCACCACGGCGCGGACGACGCGCCACGGGCGGCGGTCTCCCCTCCGCCTCGCGAGAGGATGTCCCGTGCAGTGCGACTACTTCGACGCCGGGGCGTGCCGCTCGTGCACGCTGATGGGCGTTCCGGAGCAGGTGCAGGTCGCTGACGCGCAGCAGCGCGTGGCCACCCTGCTGCCGAGCGTGCCGCACTGGGCGCCCCCGGCCACCGGTCCCGCCGAGGGGTTCCGCAACCGCGCCAAGATGGTGGTCAGCGGCACGGTCGAGGCACCGCTGCTCGGGATACTCGACAGCACCGGCCGCGGGGTCGACCTCGTCGCCTGCGGCCTGTACCCCCCGTCGGTCACGGCGGCGATGGAGCCGCTGCGGGCCTTCGTCACCCGCGCCGGGCTCGTGCCCTACGACGTCCCCGCCCGCCGCGGCGAGCTGAAGCACGTCCACGTCACCACCAACGACGCGGGCGAGCTGGTGGTCCGCTTCGTGCTCCGCTCCACCGAGTCGCTCCCCCGGATCCGCAAGCACCTGCCGCACCTGCTGGAGCAGGTGCCCGGTGTGCGCGTCGTCTCCGCGAACCTGCTGCCCGCCCACGCCGCGCTGCTGGAGGGCGACGTCGAGGTCCCCCTCACCGAGCAGACCCGCCTCCCGGTGCGGCAGGGCTCCGTCGCGCTGCTCACCCGGCCCCAGGGGTTCCTCCAGACCAACACCGACGTCGCGGGCCAGCTGTACCGCCAGGTGGCCGCCTGGGTCGACGAGCTCGCAGCAGAACGCGCCGAGCAGGACGACGAGCAGGACGACGAGCAGGACGACGACGCCCCGTTGCGGGTGTGGGACCTGTACTGCGGCGCGGGCGGCTTCGCGCTGCACGTCGCCGGTCCGGGGCGCGAGGTCGTGGGCGTCGAGACGAGCGAGCAGGCGGTGGCCGCGGCCCGCGACGCCGCGGCCGAGCTGGGTCTCGGCGAGGCCGAGGCGCGCTTCACCAGCGCCGACGCCACCGCCTGGGCGGAGCAGCAGGAGGCCGCGCCCGACGTCGTCGTCGTCAACCCCCCGCGGCGCGGGCTGGGCGAGCGGCTCTGCACCTGGCTCGACGGCGCTGCGGCGGCCGGCGGGGCGCGGCACCTGGTCTACTCCAGCTGCAACCCGGTCTCGCTGGCCCGTGACCTCGAGGCCCTGCCCGGGTGGGTGCCGGTGCGGGGGCGGCTGTTCGCGATGTTCCCGCAGACGGAGCACGCCGAGGTGCTCGTCCAGCTCACCCGCCGCTGACGTCCCCTGCTGCTGCGTCCTCCGCCTCGGCGCGGGCGCGGGAGGAGCCGGTCCACGCCGCGGTCAGGTGCCCGGCGCACATCACCAGCGCCGCCACGGCCGGCCACACGAGCAGCACCCCGGTGCTGTGGGCCACCAGCGGGCTGACCAGGCCCTCGGCCGGCGTGGCCCCCGCCGCGAGCTGCGACGCCACCGACGGCGGCCCCAGCAGGCCGCCCACCGCGGCGGCCAGCGCGGAGCCGAGCAGGCACCCCGCCACCACCAGCAGGCTGCGCCTGGTCGGCGACTCCCCCGGTCGCGCCGCCGCGACCAGCCCGCACAGCAGCCCGGCGCCCGCGCCGAGGAGCACCAGCACGCCGTCCTGCGCGGCGCTCTGCTCGGGGTCGACCTGCGACAGCACCGCACCGCCCTGGAGCAGCACCACCGGACCTGTCGGCGCCAGCAGCCACCAGGCGAGCCCGACGAGCAGGCCCAGCAGCACCGGCGCCACCGCCGGGACCACGGGGGCGAGCCGTCGGACGACGGGGCTCAGACGAGACAGCTCGGCCCCAGCAGCGCCTTGAGGTCGCCGAACAGCGACGGCGACGGGGTGACCCGCAGCGCGTCGGCCAGGCAGGTGGTGACCTGCTTGTCGGTGGTGACCAGCCGCAGGTGCACCGCCGTCTGGCCGCGGTGGAACTGCAGCACCCCGCGCAGCTTCTCGGCCACGGGCTCGGTCACGCGCTGCTCGGGCAGTGTGATGACCACCGGGCCGTCGGCGGCGACGGAGGTGTCGGGGAGGGTGAGGTCCTGGGCGTGCAGCGAGGGCACGTCGTCGCGGCGGGAGAGCCGCCCCTTGACCACCACGACGGCGTCGGGTGCCAGCAGGTGCGCGAACTGCTCGTAGCTGGAGGGGAAGAACAGCACCTCGACGGCGCCGCCGAGGTCCTCGACGGTGGCGATGGCCCACTGCTTGCCCTGCTTGGTCATCTTGCGCTGCAGGCCCGTGATGAGCCCGGCGATGGTGACCATCGAGCCGTCCTGGCGGGACTCGTCGGTCAGCAGGGCCGCCACCGAGCAGTCCGCGGCGGAGGTGAGGACGTGCTCGAGCCCGAACAGCGGGTGGTCGGAGACGTACAGGCCGAGCATCTCCCGCTCGCGGGCGAGCAGCTCCTTCTTGTCCCACTCGGGGATGTCGGGGACCGCCACGCTGAGCAGCGAGCCACCGCCCTCCCCCTCCCCGTCCTCCGCGTCGCCCATGAGGCCGCCGAACAGGTCGTACTGCCCCTTGTCCTCCTGGCGCTTGAGCCCGACGACGGAGTCGACGGCGTCCTCGTGGACGGCCAGCAGGGCGCGCCGCCTGGCGCCGAGGGAGTCGAAGGCGCCCGCCTTGATGAGCGACTCGACGGTGCGCTTGTTGCAGACGACGGCCGGCACCTTGGCGAGGAAGTCGCCGAAGCTGGTGAAGGCGCCCTTCTCCTCGCGGGCCTTCTCGATCGCCTCGACGACGTTCTCGCCGACGTTGCGGATGGCCGCCAGGCCGAAGCGGATGTCGGGCCCGACCGCGGCGTACGTCGCGATCGACTCGTTGACGTCCGGTGGGAGCACGGTGACGCCCATGCGGCGGCACTCGTTCAGGTACAGCGCGGACTTGTCCTTGTCGTCGCGCACCGAGGTCAGCACCGCGGCCATGTACTCGGCCGGGAAGTGCGCCTTCAGGTAGGCGGTCCAGTAGGACACGACGCCGTAGGCCGCGGAGTGCGCCTTGTTGAACGCGTAGTCGGAGAACGGGAGCAGCACGTCCCACAGGGCCTTGACCGCGCCCTCGGAGAAGCCGCGCTCGTGCATGCCGCCGGAGAACTTCTCGTACTGCTTGTCGAGCTCGGACTTCTTCTTCTTGCCCATCGCCCGCCGCAGCAGGTCGGCCTGGCCGAGGCTGAAGCCCGCCACGGTCTGGGCGATCGACATGACCTGCTCCTGGTACACGATCAGGCCGTACGTCGTGCCGAGGACCTCCGCGAGCGGCTCGGCCAGCTCGGGGTGCAGCGGCGTGATCTCCTGCTGGCCGTTCTTGCGCAGCGCGTAGTTCGTGTGCGAGCCGGCGCCCATGGGGCCCGGGCGGTAGAGCGCGCCGACGGCGGAGATGTCCTCGAAGTTGTCGGGGCGCATGAGGCGCAGCAGCGAGCGCATCGGGCCGCCGTCGAACTGGAAGACGCCCAGGGTGTCGCCGCGCTGGAGCAGCTCGTAGGTGCCCGGGTCGTCGAGCTCCAGCTCCTCCAGGACCACCTTCTCGCCGCGGTTGCGCTCCACGAGCCGGACGGCGTCGTCCATGATCGTGAGGTTGCGCAGGCCGAGGAAGTCCATCTTGATCAGGCCCAGCGACTCGCAGCTCGGGTAGTCGAACTGCGTGATGACCTGCCCGTCCTGCTCGCGGCGCATGATCGGGATGAGGTCGAGCAGGGGGTCGCTCGACATGATGACGCCGGCGGCGTGCACGCCCCACTGGCGCTTCAGGCCCTCGAGCTGCTTGGCCGTCTCGACGACCTTCTGCACGTCGGCCTCGGCCTCGTACAGGGCGCGGAACTCCTGGCCCTCGGCGTAGCGGTTGTGGGTGGGCTCGAAGATCTGCGAGAGCGGGACGTCCTTGCCCATCACCGCGGCGGGCATCGCCTTGGTGATCCGGTCGCCCATGGCGAAGGGGTAGCCGAGCACGCGGGAGGCGTCCTTGACGGCCTGCTTGGCCTTGATCGTGCCGTAGGTGACGATCTGGGCGACGCGGTCCTCGCCGTACTTCTCGGTGACGTACTTGATGACCTCGCCGCGGCGGCGCTCGTCGAAGTCGATGTCGAAGTCGGGCATGGAGACGCGGTCGGGGTTGAGGAACCGCTCGAAGATCAGGCCGTGGCGCTGCGGGTCGAGGTCGGTGATCTCCAGCGCGTACGCGGCGATCGAGCCGGCGCCCGAGCCGCGGCCGGGGCCCACCCGGATGCCGTTGCGCTTGGACCAGCGGATGAAGTCGGCGACGACGAGGAAGTACCCGGAGAACCCCATCCCGGTGATGACGCCGATCTCGTACTCGGCGACCTTGCGGCTCTCCTCGGGGACGGCGCCCTTGAACCGCATCTGCAGCCCGCGCTCGACCTCCTTGACGAACCAGGAGTCCTCGCTCTCCCCCTCCGGCACCGGGTAGCGCGGCATGTAGGTGCCGATGCCCTCGGAGAACTCCACCGAGCAGCGCTCAGCGATGGCGAGGGTGTTGTCGCAGGCCTCGGGGAGCTCGCGCCACAGGTGGCGCATCTCGGCGGGGCTCTTGAGGTAGAACTCCTCGGCGTCGAACTTGAAGCGGTTCGGGTCGGCCAGGGTGGAGCCCGACTGCACGCACAGCAGTGCCGCGTGGCCCTCGTGGTGCTCCGGGCGCGTGTAGTGCAGGTCGTTGGTGGCGACCAGCGGCAGGCCCAGGTCCTTCGCGAGGCGGAGCAGGTCCTTCTGGATCCGGGTCTCGATCTCGAGGCCGTGGTCCATCAGCTCGCAGTAGAAGTTGCCCGCGCCGAAGATGTCGCGGAAGTCCGCCGCGGCCGCCACCGCGGCGTCGTACTGGCCCAGGCGCAGGCGGGTCTGCACCTCCCCGGAGGGGCAGCCGGTGGTGGCGATGATCCCCGTGCCGTACGTGGAGAGCAGCTCGCGGTCCATGCGGGGCTTGTAGAAGTGCCCCTCGAGGCTGGCGAGGCTCGCCATGCGGAACAGGTTGTGCATGCCGGCGGTGTCCTGCGCCCACATCGTCATGTGGGTGTAGGCGCCGGCGCCGGAGACGTCGTCGCGGCCGGCGCTCGGGTCACCCCACTTCACACGGGTGCGGTCACCGCGGGCCGTGCCGGGGGTGAGGTACGCCTCGAGCCCGATGACCGGGTTGACCCCGTGCTTGCGGCCGGCCTTCCAGAACTCGTACGCCCCGAAGATGTACCCGTGGTCGGTGGTCGCCAGCGCCGGCATGCCCATCTCGGCCGCGGTGGCGAACAGCTCGTCGATCCTGGCGGCCCCGTCGAGCATCGAGTACTCGGTGTGGTTGTGCAGGTGGACGAACGAGTCACCAGCGGGCATGGGGCGAGGACCTCCGTGGAGCGGGCGGAGCAGGTCGGGGAAGGCCCCTCACTGTAGGCGCCGGGACCGACGGCGGGGGCGTCCCCCGAGTGCCGGTCGCGGCGTCCGCCGGGCTGCCCCGGGGCGTGACCCCGGACCGGCAGAACTCCCTCAGGCGGGGCGACTCGCGCCCTGCGGACGCACTCCTGCACGTCGGACGTCACGGGTGCGCAGCCAGTCGGCCACCTGGGAGGGCGGGTCCTCGTCGTCCGTCTCCTCCGACGGTGAGGAGTCCGGGAAGCACGACGACGAGGTCATGATCCAGCCTGGTACCGGCGGTGCCACACCGTCACCAGGGTCGCGCCATGGGACGCCAGGTCTGGGTGAGCGCTCGCGTCGCCGGCCCGCCCGACCGCCTCTGGCGCCTCACGCAGGACACCGGCCACCACCCCCGCTGGGACCTGCGCTTCAGCGCCATCACCCCCGCAGGCACCGATGCCGACGGGCACCAGCGCTCCACCTACGCGCTCGCCCTTTCGCACCCCCGGCTGCCGCTGCTGACGGTCCGCGGCAGCAGCACGAGCACCGCCGAGCGCCGGGGTGACGACGGGGCAGGCACCTCGGCCATCCGCTTCGCCGCCGGGCACGCCCCCGCCGACCGCCTCTCCCCCCTGGCCAGCGGCACCGGCTACTGGCGCTACGCACCGCAGCCGGACGGCCGGACCCGCTTCACCACCGGCTACGACTACCTCCCCGGCTGGGGCCGCCTCGGCGCCGCGCTCGACCCGTGGCTGACCCGGCCCCTCGTGGGCTGGGCGACGGCGTGGAGCTTCGACAGGCTCCGCCTGTGGGCCGAGCGCGGCCAGACCCCCGAGCGCAGCCGCGACCTGGCCCTGGCGTGGACGGCCGCCCGCGCCACCGCCGTCCTCGCGACCGCCACCGCGCTCCGCCACCGGCGCCCCCTGGTGGCACTGGTGACCGCGAGCGCCCTGGCGCTCCCCACCCCGCCCGCCGTCCCGAGCGCACGGCGCTGCGAGCGCCGCCCCACCCGCGGGGTGCAGCGGTGAGCGTGGTCCTGCACGCCCTCGGTGACGACGCCGCCCGCCTCCACCCGCAGCTGCGCCGCCGCTTCGGCGCGAGCACCGCCGCGGGCTACAGCTGCGTGGGGCGCGGGGTCATGGAGGACGTGTGGCACGGCCCGGCGTGGACGCTGCCGTTCCTGCACGTCGGGGCCTGGCGCAACATCCTCGTCCCCGACGCCGCGACCGACGTCCCCTTCACCGTCGAGAGCTTCGCCTACACCGACGCGTTCGGCCGCGAGACCCTCACGGTGGTCCGCACCTTCGAGGTGGGCCCCGGGAGGCGGCGCCGCTTCGACGCGACCCTCGTCGACGGCTCCCCTGACGGCCGCTCCGGCTCCGGCCGGGTGCTCGACTACCTGGGCACGCACCAGCACCTCGCCGTCGACCTGCGCCTCCGGGTCGACGACGACGGCGCGCTCCGCCTCACCTCGCACGGCCAGCGGTTCTACGAGGGACGGGTCGGCTTCCGGTTCCCCATGCTCGCCTCGGGCACGGCGGAGCTGCGGGAGGCCTTCGACGACGAGCGCGAGCGCTTCACCATCGACGTCCGCGTCACCAACCGGCGCTTCGGGCCGCTGGTCGGCTACCGCGGCTGGTTCACCTGCACCTACCCCGAGGTGGTCGGCGACGCGGTGCCGCCGTCGGTGAAGCCCCTGCGGGAGGAGCGCCGCCGCTGACCCGGGCACGATGTGCTCACAGCGGTGGCAGGGTCACGGGCGTGACCCTCTCGATCATCGCCCGCTGCGAGGAGACCGGCAGGTTCGGCTACGCGGTGGCCTCGTGCGTCCTGGCCGTAGGTACGCGGATCTGCGGCGCCCGGGCGGGCGTCGGCGCCGTCGCGGTGCAGGACGGCGGCTGGCTGCACTGGCGAGACGCCCTCCTGGACCTGCTCGACCGCGGGCTGACCGCCGCCGAGGCGACCGCGATGCTCGCCCTGGCCGAGGACGCCCCCGCCAGCCAGATCGCGGCCGTCGGGGCCGGCGGCCCGGCCTCGGCGGTCACCGGTCCGAGCAGCACGCCGGTGACCAGCCACCTCGTGCGCGGCGCCGCGAGTGCCCAGGCCAACACGATGGCCGTCACCGGCGTCCCCGAGACGCTGTTGGAGGCCTTCGCGGCCGCGGACGGGCCGTTGGAGCACCGCCTCGTCGCGGCGCTGCTGGCGGCCGACATCCTCGGCGACCACGGCCCCGACGTGCGGGGACGCCAGTCCGCCGCCGTCCGCGTGGTGCCCGCCGAGCGCGGCCGCGTCCCGACCGGCGACGCCGACGACCCCCACGTCGACCTCCGCGTCGACGACTCCGCCCACCCCACCCAGGACCTCGCCCGCCTGCTCGACGTCCACCGCGCCCACCGCCACCTCATCGCGGCGGGCACGGCGCAGGACGACGTCGAACGGCTGGCCCTCGTGCGCCGCGCCGCCGAGACCACCCCCGGCGAGCGCGTCGTGGCCCCGCTGCTGGCCTTCCGCACCGCACTGGCCGGTGACGCCGACGCCGCGCGGGAGCTCCTGCGCGAGGCGGCCCGGTCGAACCCCGCGACGTGGCAGTGGGGTGCCCGCACCGCCGAGCGCGCGGCGGCCGCCGGCGACCCCGGGGCCGAGGTGCTGGCGCGCCTTGTGGCCGAGCACGATGACGGGACGCCGACGGCTCCCTGAGAGGTCCCGGTCTCGGCGAGCGGATCGCGCGCGACCGGATCACGATCACCCCATGAAGATCCTGCTGATCGTCCTGTGCTTCTTCTTCCCGTTCATCGCGGTGCTCATCAAGGACGGCCTGACGAAGCGGGTGCTCATCGCCTTCCTGCTCCAGCTCCTCGGCCACGTCCCGGGCGTCATCTACGGCCTGCTGGTCGTCACGCGCGACTGAGCCCGTCAGCGGGCCTCCGGGGGGGTGACGGGCCCCGTCCCGGGGGCCGGCACCGGCCGCGACGCGCCACCGCGGCAGGGGCCGGGACGCCGCGTGCCAGAGTTGGGTGCGTGAGCAGCGCTGTCCGCCAGGCCGACCGGTTGCGCACGGTGCGCTACGACATCCGCGGGCCGCTGCTGCGCCGCGCCCGGGAGATCGAGGCCGCCGGCCACGAGGTCGTGAAGCTCAACATCGGCAACCCGGCGGCCTGGGGCATGCACGCGCCCGACGCCGTCGTGCAGGGCCTGGTCGAGCACATCCACGACGCCGAGGGCTACAGCGACGCCCGGGGCGTGCTGGTGGCGCGCGAGGCGGTGGCCGACTACTACACCGGCCGCGGCGTCGAGGGCCTCGGGCCCGACCACGTGATGCTGGGCAACGGCGTCTCCGAGCTCATCGTGATGACGCTGCAGGCCCTGCTCGACCCGGGCGACGAGGTGCTCGTCCCCGCCCCCGACTACCCGCTGTGGACGGGCGCGGTGCGGCTGTCCGGCGGCACCGCGGTGCACTACCGCTGCGACGAGGACGCCGGCTGGCAGCCCGACGTGGCCGACGTGGCCGCGCGGGTCACCCCCGCCACCAAGGCGCTGGTGATCATCAACCCGAACAACCCCACCGGCGCGGTGTACTCCCGCGAGGTGCTGCTGGGCCTGCTCGAGGTGGCGCGCCAGCACGGCCTGCTGGTGCTGGCCGACGAGATCTACGACCACATCCTGTTCGACGGCGCCGTCCACGAGCACGCCGCGGCCCTCGCGCCCGACCTGGTCGTGCTGACGCTGTGCGGGCTGTCGAAGAACCACCGCGCCGCCGGCTTCCGCTCGGCCTGGATGGCGGTCAGCGGCCCTCGCGAGCGCGCCGCCGACTACCTCGACGGCCTCGAGCTGCTCGCCAACATGCGCATGTGCCCCAACGTGCCGGCGCAGCACGCCGTGGCCGCGGCCCTGGCCGACCGCGCCAGCATCGACCCGCTGCTCGCTCCCGGGGGCCGGCTGCGCGAGCAGCGCGACCACGCGCTGCGCCGGCTCCGGGCGATCCCGGGTGTCTCCTGCGTGGAGCCCCGCGGGGCGCTGTACCTGTTCGCGAAGCTCGACCGCGACGTCATCGCGGTGGACGACGACGAGGCCCTCGTCATGGACCTGCTGAACGCCGAGCACCTGCTGCTCACCCACGGCACCGGCTTCAACCTGCCGACGCCGGACCACCTGCGGATGGTGTTCCTCGCGCCGGTCGACGTGCTCGACGACGCCGCCGACCGCCTCGAGAGGTTCCTGGCCGGTCGCCAGCGCTGACCCGCCCTCCCCGTCCGTGATCATGGGCGTTGCGCACGCTTGCTGTGCACAGCGCCCATGATCACGGAGGGCGGGGGTCAGTCGTCGGAGACGGTGACCGTCACCTCGATGTTGCCGCGGGTGGCGTTGGAGTACGGGCAGACCGCGTGCGCGGCGTCGGCCAGCTCCTGGGCCTGGGCGGCGTCGACGTCGGGGATGGTCACCTCGAGGTGCACGGCCAGGCCGTAGCCACCGCCCTCGACGGGACCGAGGCTCACGCGGGCGCCGACGCTGCTGCCCTCGACGGACACCTTCCGCTGGCGGGCGGTGCCGAGGAGCGCGGAGTGGAAGCAGGCCGCGTACCCGGCGGCGAACAGCTGCTCGGGGTTGGTGCCCTCACCGGAGCCGCCGGTCTCCTTCGGCGGGGCGAGCTGGACGTCGAGCACGCCGTCGCTGGTGCGCGCGCGGCCGGACCGGCCGGAGCCGGTGCTGAGCGCCTCGGCGGTGTAGACGGTCTTCTCGAGCTTCGCGGTCATGGGCTCCCCTGGTGCGGATCGGTGCGGCGCCTCCAGCATGGGCCGGCGCGGAGGGAGTCGCGCGAGCACCCGTCGGAGGAGCTGGCTGACAGCGGTCACCCGCGGCGCTCAGGGCGGGTCGCCGGGCGACGGGGTGCAGGCGGACGGGTCGCGTGCGACCGTTCCAGCATGCCGATCACCACCACCGGGTTCAGCCACGTCCGCCTGACCGTGCGCGACATCGCGGTCTCGCGGCGCTTCTACGACGCCGTCTTCGGGTGGGACGTGGCCTACGAGGTGCCCGCCGACGCCGACGCGGCCACCCGCGAGCAGCTCTGGTTCGTCTTCGACGGGGTGATCTACCAGGTGCCGGGCGGCCTGCTCGGCCTGCGCCCCGTGGCGCCGGACGACGACGCCTTCGACGAGGACCGCGTGGGCCTGGACCACCTGTCGTTCTCGGTCGCCTCGAAGGCCGACCTCGACGCCGCCACCGCCGTGCTCGACGCGGCGGGGGTCGAGCACGGCGGGGTCAAGGACGCCGGCACCATGCACCTGCTGGAGTTCCGCGACCCCGACGGGATCGCGCTCGAGCTGGTCGCCGCGAAGGGCTGAGCCCTCAGGCCTCGACGACCACGTCGGTCAGGGGCCGTGAGCAGCAGATCAGCACCTTGCCCATCGCGATCTCGCGCGGGCGGATGCCGCCCTGGTGCTGCATGTCCACCTCGCCGTCGACCAGCACGGTCTTGCAGGTGCCGCACACGCCCTCGCTGCACGACGACGGCGGCGTGATCCCGGCGCGGAACGCCGCCTGCAGGATCGTCTCGTCGCGGCCGCAGCGGATCGTGCAGCCGCTGCGGGTGAGCTGCACCGCGAAGCCCGCGGCCAGCGCGTCGTCGGCGCCCGCTCCCCCGGCGGCGTCGGCGTCCGCGTCGGCGACCAGCTCCACCTCACCGCCGTCGAGCTGCTCGCTCGCCGGGAGCCCGAGGCCCTCGAAGGAGAACGTCTCCTGGTGGTGGCGCGCCTCGGGGAGCCCCGCGGCCAGGAGGGCGGTGCGCATCGCCTCCATGTACGGCGCCGGCCCGCAGACGAAGACCTCGCGGTCGGCGAGGTCCGGCACCGCGGTGGCCAGAGCCGCGCCGTCGAGCCGGCCCGTGGTGCCGCTCCACCCGGGCTCGTCGCCGGCGCTCGCGACCACGGGCACCACCCGCAGCCAGGGGTGGACGGCCTCGAGGGCCTCCAGCTCCCTGCGGAAGATGATGTCGGCCGGCGTCCGGGCGCTGTGCACGAAGACGACGTCGGCGGTCCGGCCGAGGTCGGCCAGGGTGCGCGTCATCGACATCAGCGGGGTGATGCCGCTGCCCGCCGACAGGAAGAGGTACTTCGGCGCCGGGTGGCGGCTGGTGCTGAAGACGCCCAGCGGCGGCTGGACCCGCAGCTCGGAGCCGGGTCGCACGGTGTCGTGCAGCCACGGCGAGACCACGCCGCCCGGCTTGCGCTTGACCGTGATGGACAGCGCGTGGGGCCGCGTGGGCGGCGACGAGACCGTGTACGAGCGGAGCACCTCGGTGCCGTCGACGTCGAGCCGCAGGGTGACGAACTGACCGGGCTCGAAGTGGAACAGGTGCTGCCCCGGCGAGGCGAGGGTGAAGGTCTTGACGTCGTGGGTGACGTCGACGACGTCCTGCACCACGAGCACCGACTCGTCCTCGGCGTCGCCCCAGCACGCCAGGCCCACCGGGTGCGGCGGGTGGTGGGGGCGCAGCGCCGGGTCCGCCGCAGCCAGCGCGGTCACGCCGTCGCCTCGACGCCGAGGTGCTCGCGCAGGCGGGTCACGTACCAGTTCACGAAGCCCTCGACCTGGTCCTCGACCATCGAGTACGGGCCGGGGACGTAGCTCGGGTCGCTGCAGCCGATCTGGGTGTTCGTGACGAGCACGCGGTCCTGGTCGTTGGTGGCGTTCCAGACGGTGCACAGCGACTCGAGGTCGTAGTCCTCCCCCTCCTGGGCGTCCGGGTGCACCAGCCAGGTGGTGCGCAGGACGCTGGTGCTGGGCGAGGTGGGCATCACCGAGAACACGACGGCGTGGTCGCCGAGGAGGTGGAACCAGCTGTTGGGCTGCATGTGCAGCGACAGGTCGCCGAACGCGGCGTCCTTGATCTCACCGATGAGCTTGGAGCACACGGCGGCGCCACCCGCGGCGAACGACCTGCCCTCGCCGTCGAGCGGGAGGTGGGTCAGCTGGAAGCCGACCTGGCGGGTGTCGAGCTGCATGTGGTCCTGCAGCGGGGTGCCCTGCTCCCGGCGCTTCTCCGCCAGCGCCTCCGCGGCCTTGGTGTACCGGTCGTACAGGGGCCTGAGGCGGGGGGTGATGTCCTCCTCGTCGTAGGCGAAGATCGGGAAGTAGGCGCTGGTCAGCTCCGGGTGCCCGTCGCAGTGGTAGCACTCGCGGTTGTTCTCCATGACGAGCTTCCAGTTGCCCGCCTCGGGCAGGTCCACCTGGCGGGCCACCTTGGCCCTGTCGAGCTGGTAGGGCGCCAGGTGCGGCTCGACGATCGCCGCGACCTCGTCGAAGTCGGCGGGGGCGTCCTGCGCGAGGCAGATGAAGACCAGCCCGGCGAGGTTGCGGACGTGGACCTTCCGCAGCGAGAAGCAGGTCTTGTCGAAGGCGGGCGGCTGCGACTCGGCGTGGAGCAGCGAGCCGTCGAGCGCGTAGGTCCAGCGGTGGTACGGGCAGACGATGTTGCCGACGAAGCCCTTGTCCTCCAGGAGGCGCGAGCCGCGGTGGCGGCACACGTTGTGGAAGGCGGCGATCTGGTCGTCGTCGTCGCGGACGACGATCACGGACGCCCTGCCGACGTCGACGGTGACGAAGTCGCCCGCCTCGGGGATCTCGGCGGCGGCCGCCACGAAGATCCAGTTCTTGCTGAAGACGACGTCGACGTCGAGGTCGTAGACCTCCTGGCTCGTGTAGAAGCCGCCCTCGAGGCTGTACCCCTTCTTGCGGCGCGCCACCATCTCGGCGGCGGAGGCGCCCACCGACGGCGGAGCGGCCCGCCCGGCCGACGGCGCGGCCGGCGCTGAGGGGTTGGTCAGCTGAGCGGTCATCGGGGGCGCTTCCCTTCGCGGTGGGGTGACCTGGGCGGTGCTGTTGCGACAGCGTCGTCACGTCCGTTCCGCGATGCGGAACTGTTGCGCTCTGAGTGGGGAAATCTTCTTGCCCGGACGATCAGGCGGTCAAGGGGGTGGGGCGAGATCGAGCGGGACCACCCGGCGGGTCGCCCGAGGCGCGCCTACTGTTCCGCCGTGCGGAACGACGAGCCCCGCGGCGCGCGCCGCGACACCACGGTCCAGTCCGTCGACAGGGCGGTCTCCCTGCTGCAGGCGCTGGCCACCCGCGGGCCCAGCGGGCTGAGCGAGCTCGCCGGGGAGGTCGGGGTCCACAAGGGCACGGCCTTCCGGCTGCTGGCCACGCTCGAGGCCCGGGGCATGGTCCAGCAGGACGGCGACCGCGGCCGCTACCGGCTGGGACCCTCCGCCGGCCAGCTCGCCGCGGGCGCGGCCCGCGCGCACGACGTCGCCGCCCTGTGCCGCCCCCTGCTGGCCGAGCTGGCCGAGCGGGTCGGCGACACGGTGAACCTCGTGGTGAGCGACGGCAGCGAGATCACCACGGTCGACCAGGCGAGCGGCCCCGCCATCGTCACCAGCGCCGACCACGTGGGCCGGCGCGGCCCCCTGCACGCCACGGCGGCGGGGAAGGTCTTCCTCTCCGCAGCGCCGGCGGGCGAGGTGGAGCGCCTCGCGGCCGCCGGGCTGGAGCGCTACACCCCGCACACGCTGGTCGACCTCGCGGCGCTGGCGGAGGACCTCGAGCTCACCCGCGCCCGCGGGTGGGCCCTCGCCCAGGAGGAGCACGAGGCCGGCCTGGTGGTGCTGGCCGCGCCGGTGCGCGGCGCCGACGGGTCCGTGGCGGCCGCGCTGACGGTCGGCGGCCCCACCTACCGCCTCACCCCAGCGGCCCTCCCCGTGCTGGCCGAGCAGCTGCTCGCCTCCGCGGCCCGGGCGTCCTGGCGCCTGGGCGCCGTGAAGCCCGGCTGAGCGGACGGTGACCGCCGCGCCCCGCCGGGCCGCACGAAGACCCCTCCGGTGGGCCGTCAGTCGCGCCCGGCGCCGACGGGCTCGCCCGTGCGGCCGCCACCGACCTCCGGCTCGGGGGCCGCGGGCGCCGAGGTCACGGAGGGCCCCGACGGTGCCGGCGGCCGGCTCGCGCTCCGCGAGGGCGGCACGGCGAGCATCTTGCCGGTGATGGCCGACACCGGGGCCGTGTCGCTGCGCAGGTCCTTCAGCAGGGCCCAGCACATGAGCACCATGACCACGAGGAACGGCGTGGCCGCGATGATCGTGAGGTTCTGCAGCGCCTGCAGGCCACCCGCGCCGAGGAGCACGATGGCGACGACTCCGGTCAGGCCTCCCCAGGCGGCGGTGAGCCAGCGGCGCGGCTCGTCGTCGCCGTGGCTGGACAGCGACGCCATGACGATGCTGGCGGCGTCGGCGCCGGAGACGAAGAAGATGGCCACCAGCGCCACGACGAGCAGCGAGGTCACGCCGGACCACGGGAACAGGGCGAGCAGGTTGAACATCTGCGCCGTCTGGTCGGTGTCGGCGAGCACGTCGAGGGCGCCGGTCAGCTGGGCGTTGATGGCGGTGCCGCCGAAGACGGAGAACCAGATGAGGCTGACCAGCGTGGGGATGAGCATCACGCCGACCACGAACTCGCGGATGGTGCGGCCGCGGGAGATCTTGGCGAGGAAGGCGCCCACGAAGGGCGTCCAGGACATCCACCAGGCCCAGTAGAAGATCGTCCAGCCGGACAGCCACTCCTGGCCGCCGAAGACGCCGGTGCGCAGCGACATGTGGGGCAGCGCCGCGAGGTAGTTGCCGGCGGCGTTGGGGGCCATGTCGAGGATGAAGACCGTCGGGCCCACGACGAACAGGAAGAGCAGCAGCAGGCCGGCCAGCACCATGTTGGTGTTCGAGAGGATCTTGACGCCGCGCTCGATGCCGGAGACGGCGCTGATGACGAAGCAGAGGGTCAGGACCGCGATGATCGCGACCTGCACACCGCTGTTGTTGGCGGTGCCGAAGACGTGGGCGAGGCCGCCGTTCATCTGCGCTGCGCCGAGGCCGAGGCTGACGGCCGAGCCGAAGACGGTGGCGAAGATGGCGAGGACGTCGATCGCCTTGGCGGCGCCGCGGCCGCGGGGGCCGCGCAGCAGCGGCGCGAAGGCCGCGGAGAAGCCGCCGGGGCGGCCCTTGCGGTAGCTCGAGTAGGCCAGCGCCAGACCGACGACGGCGTAGATCGCCCACGGGTGCAGGCCCCAGTGGAAGAGCGTGTACTGCATCGCCTCGTCGGCGGCAGCCGGGGTGCCGGCGGTGACGTCGCCCTCGGGCGGGGTCATGAGGTGCGTGACGGGCTCGGTGACGCCGTAGAACATGAGGCCGATGCCCATGCCGGCCGAGAACATCATCGCGATCCACGAGGCGCGGCTGAACTGGGGCCGCTCGTCGTCGGCGCCGAGGCGGATGCGCCCGGCGCGGCTGAAGGCCAGCACCAGCGCGAGCGCCACGAAGCCGCTCGCGCTCACGGCGAAGGCCCAGCCGAGGTTGGTCGTGATCCAGCCCAGCCAGTCACCGGAGACCGCCTGCAGCTGCTCCGGGGCCGCGACGCCCCAGATGCACAGCGCGACGACGACGACGCCGGAGACGGCGAGGACGGGGAGGTCGAGCGGCCGCTTGCCCTCTCGCGCGGGTGTTCCGAGCTCAGACGACATGGGGTGTCCTCTCGTGACGGCGGCCCTGCCGGAGTGGCGGGTGGACCAGGACGCTAGGGCCGTTGCGGGCAGCACTGCCGCGCGTGACCCAGATGTAACACGATGACTGATGCATCAGTCCAGACCTTGGAGTGACTCAGGTCACTCCCGCGGCGTGTCACCACGGAGCGTCGCCCGCAGTCGCCCTGCGTGGCGGATCCAGCGAGGCGCGGTGGGCGACCGCAGGGTCACGGCGGCGCGTCGACACTGCCCGCGGTCACGCACTCCCGCCACCCGGGCGTCCCCCGGGCGGTGGTCAGACGCGCCTGCGCAGACGCGCGACAGCACCCCTGCAGACCGCACTCCCGTGGAGGGCGCGGTCTGCAGGGGTGCTGGGAGCTCACTCGCCGTGGCGGGTGCGGGAAGGGGCCCTGGGGCGGAGGGCGGAGGGCTGCGGACCGGTCAGCGGAAGACGACGGTGCGGTGCCCGTTGAGCAGCACGCGCTGCTGGCAGTGCCAGCGCACCGCGCGCGAGAGGGCCAGGGCCTCGGCGTCGCGGCCCACCGTCGCCAGGGAGGCCGGGTCGTGGGTGTGGTCGATCCGGATCACCTCCTGCTCGATGATCGGCCCCTCGTCGAGGTCGGGCGTCACGTAGTGCGCCGTGGCGCCCACCTGCTTCACGCCGCGGTCGAAGGCCTGGTGGTAGGGCTTGGCGCCCTTGAACCCCGGCAGGAACGAGTGGTGGATGTTGATGGCCCGGCCGCGCAGCTCCGTGCACGTCTCGTTCGACAGCACCTGCATGTAGCGCGCCAGCACCACCAGCTCGGCCTCGGTCTCCTCCACCAGCTCCAGCAGGCGGGCCTCCGCCTCGGGCTTGGTGGCGGCGGTGATCGGCACGTGGTGGAAGGGCAGGCCCGCGGCCTCGGCCATGGGCCGGAGGTCCTCGTGGTTGGAGACCACGGCCACCAGCTCCGCGCCGAGGGTGTCCGAGCGCCACCGGAAGATCAGGTCGTTCAGGCAGTGGCCCATCTTCGAGACCATCACCAGCACCCGCGGGCGCTCCCCACCGCTGAAGCGCACGTCCATGCCGTACTTGGCCGCGATCGGCGCGAAGGCCGCCTGGAGCTGCGCCACGTCGGTGGCGCCGCCGAGGCTGGTGAACGCGGTGCGGGAGAAGAGCCGGCCCGAGAGCGCGTCGTCGAACTGCTGGTGCTCCACGATGTCGTGGCCCTGCTGGTACAGGAACGACGTCACCGCGTTGACGATGCCGGGCTGCTGGGGGCAGCTCAGCGACAGCACGGCGGGGGCCGAGGCGCTCGAGGACGCGGGGGCGGGGCTGCTGACCGGGGTGGCGGTGGTGGTCATGGGGGTGCCTCCTCAGCACTCGACGATGTTGAGCGCGAGACCGCCGCGGGCGGTCTCCTTGTACTTGTCCTTCATGTCCGCGCCGGTCTCGCGCATCGTCTTGATGGCCTTGTCCAGCGGCACGTGGTGCGCGCCGTCACCGCGCACGGCCATGCGGGCGGCGGTGATGGCCTTGACGGACCCGACGGCGTTGCGCTCGATGCAGGGGATCTGCACGAGCCCGCCGACGGGGTCGCAGGTGAGGCCGAGGTTGTGCTCGATGCCGATCTCGGCGGCGTTCTCGACCTGCTCGGGGGTGCCTCCCAGCACCTCGGCCAGTCCTCCGGCCGCCATGGAGCAGGCCGAGCCGACCTCGCCCTGGCAGCCGACCTCGGCGCCGGAGATCGAGGCGTTGAGCTTGAAGAGCATGCCGATGGCCCCGGCGGTCAGCAGCAGGCGCACCACGCCGTCGTCGTCGGCGCCGTCCACGAACCGCTCGTAGTAGTGCAGGACCGACGGGATGATCCCCGCCGCCCCGTTGGTGGGGGCGGTGACCACGCGGCCGCCGGCGGCGTTCTCCTCGTTGACCGCGAGGGCGTAGAGGGTCACCCACTCCATCGCGCGCAGCGGGTCGCGCTCGTCGGCGTCGTTCTCGAGGCGCTCCTTGAGCGCCGCGGCCCGACGGCGCACCTTGAGGCCCCCCGGCAGCACCCCGGTGGTCTTCGTGCCGTGCGCGACGCACTCCTGCATGACGGCCCAGATCTGCAGCAGGCCCTCGCGCACCTCGGCCTCGGTGCGCCACGACAGCTCGTTGGCGAGCATGACGTCGCTGATGCGCAGCCCGGTGCGCCGGGTGATCTCCAGCAGCTCCTCGCCGGTGGCGAAGGGGTGGGCCACCGGCGTCGTGTCCGCGACGACGACGGGCCGCCCGGCCTCGTCCTCGTCGAGCACGAACCCGCCGCCCACCGAGTAGTAGTGCCGCTCGGAGAGCACCTCGCCCGCGACGTCGAGCGCCTGGAAGAGCATCCCGTTGGAGTGGTAGCTCAGCCGTCGGCGCCGGTGCAGCACCACGTCCTCGTCCACGGAGAACCCGATCACCCTGCCGCCCGCGGAGGGCCCGCCGCCGAGGTCCAGCAGCCGCTCGCCGCGGGCGCGGGCCACCAGGGGCGCAGCGGCCACCGGGTCGACCAGGTGGGGCTGCTCGCCCGACAGGCCCAGCACCACCGCACCCACGCTGCCGTGGCCGTGTCCGGTGGCGCCGAGCGAGCCGAACAGCTCGCAGCGCACGCGGACGGTGCGCTGGAGGAGGTCGGCGGAGCGCAGGGACTCCACGAAGGTCCAGGCGGCCTTCATCGGGCCGACCGTGTGCGAGCTCGAGGGCCCGATGCCGACCTTGAACAGGTCGAAGACGGACAGGTTCACCGGCGGATCCGGGCCATCTCCGGGTCCACCAGGGGCTCGGCGGCCACGGTCGCGGCGACGCGGCGGCCGAAGTACTCGATCTCGACGCCGCTGCCCACGGCCGCCGCCGCGGCGGGCAGCCAGGCGTAGGCGATCGGCCTGCCGACCGTGTGCCCGAAGGCCGCGCTGGTGACGTACCCGACGGGCTCGCCGTCGACCAGCACCGGCTCGTGGCCGAGCACCACGGACGTGCCGTCGTCGACCACCAGGCAGGCGAGGCGGCGCGCGGCCGCCGCCTCGCTGCGGCCGGCGATGGCCTCGCTGCCGGTGAAGGTCCCGGTCGCGGAGCGCACCGCGAAGCCGAGACCGGCCTCGTAGGGGTCGTGCTCGGTGGTCATGTCCGAGCCCCAGGAGCGGTAGCCCTTCTCCAGCCGGAGGCTGTTGAAGGCGGCGCGGCCCGCGGCGACGACGCCGAGGTCCTGGCCGGCGGCGAAGAGGGCGTCCCACAGGCGCTGGCCGTTGTCGGCCGTCGTGTAGATCTCCCAGCCGAGCTCGCCCACGTACGACAGGCGCATGGCGGTCACCGGCACGCCGGCGATGCGGGCCTTCGCGGCGCGGAAGTACTTCAGGCCCTCGTTGCTGAAGTCGTCGGTGGACAGCCGCTCCACCAGCGCGCGGGCGTTCGGGCCCCACAGCCCGATGCAGCAGGTCTCGCCCGTGGTGTCGCGCACCCGCACCTGGTCGGCGAGGCCGGACCGGCGGGCCTCGGACAGCAGCAGGGCCACGTCCTGGTTGCCGTTGGCGCCCACCTGGAACAGCTGCTCGCCCAGGCGCGCCACGGTGACGTCGCTGCGGATGCCGCCGGCGGGGTCGAGCCAGAGCGTGTAGGTCACCGCGCCGACGGACTTGTCCATCTTCCCGGTGCTCATGCGCTCGAGGAGCTCCAGGGCGCCGGGACCGGAGACCTCGATGCGCTTGAGGGCGGTCATGTCGTACATCGCGACGGCCGTGCGCGTCTTCCACGCCTCGGCGGCGGCGACCGGCGAGTGGAACCTCGCCGCCCACGGCTCGCGGGCCGGCGGAGCCCACTCGGCGGGCAGCTGCTCGACCAGCGCGGCGTTGGCCTCGTACCAGTGCGGGCGCTCCCAGCCGGCGGCCTCGAGGAAGACCGCGCCCAGCTCCACCTGGCGCGCGTGGAAGGGGCTGACGCGCAGGTCCCGCGGCGACTCCTTCGGCTGCAGCGGGTGCAGGACGTCGTAGATCTCGCGGAAGTTCTGCTGGGAGGTCTCGCTGACGTAGGCCTCGTCGAGCTGCACCTCCTCGAAGCGGTGCACGTCGAGGCCGTGCAGGTCGTACTCGCTGCGCCCGTCGACCAGCAGCTGCGCCACCGCCTTGGCCACGCCCGCGGAGTGCGTCACCCAGACCGCCTCGGCGACCCAGAAGCCGGCGACCTCCTTGGACTCCCCCACCAGCGAGCCGCCGTCGGGGGTGAAGGAGAAGACGCCGTTGAAGCCCTCCTCGACCTTGGCGTCGGCGAGCGCCGGGATGAGCCGCTGCGCGTCCTCGAACGCCGGGGCGAAGTCCTCCTCGGTGAAGGGCAGCATCGACGGCATCGAGGAGGCCGAGACGTCGTCGGAGGGGTCGAGGGAGTCCAGGCGCACCGGCATCGGGCGGTGGGCGTAGGAGCCGATGCCGATCCGGTCGTGGTGCTCGCGGAAGTACAGGTCGGCGTCCTGGTGGCGCAGGATCGGCAGGCCCGCCTCGGAGCGCTCGGTGTTGCGGCCCACGAGCTCGCGCACCTGGCCGGTCCTGGCGTACTGGTGCGCCAGCGGCAGCAGCGGCACGGACATGCCGACCATGGCGCCGACCTCGGGGCCCCAGAACCCCGCGCAGGACACGACGACGTCGGCTGGCACCACGCCGTCCGCCGTCGTCACGCCGGTGACGCGGCCGCCGCGCTGCTCCACGCCGAGCACCTTCGCGCCCCCGCGGAACTGCGCGCCGCGCGCCGAGGCGCGGGCCATGAGGGCGATGACGGCTCGGTGGGCCTTGGCGAGGCCGTCGCTGGGCACGTGGAGACCGCCGAGCACCTGCTCGCGGTCGACCAGCGGGTGGACCTCGGCGCACTCGGCGGGGCTGAGGATGCGCGCGTCGGGGATGCCCCAGGAGCGGGTCCAGCCGCGGCGGCGCTCCAGCTCGGCCAGGCGCTCGGGGGTGGTGGCCACCTCGAGGCCGCCGACCTGGTTGAAGCACCAGGCGCCGTCGACGTCGAGGCTCTTCAGCTTCTCCACCGTGTACGCCGCGAGCTGCGCCATGGTCTTGGAGGAGTTGGTCTGGAACACCAGGCCGGGGGCGTGCGACGTCGAGCCGCCGGCCAGCGGCAGGGGCCCCTGGTCCAGCACGGTGACGTCCGTCCACCCGCGCTCGGTGAGCTCGTCGGCGAGGTTCGCGCCGACGATGCCGGCGCCGATGATCACCACTGCCGGTGACTGCGTCGTCATGTCCTGCTCCTGGGGTCTTCGCTGGTGTGCGGGGGTCTGGTCGGTGGGGGCGCTGCCGGGCGCCCTCAGGCGCGGCGGGCCCGGTGCTCGGTGGCGGCGTCGACGAGCCAGTCGGCGAGGTAGCGGGCGAACGACGAGCGCACGAGCAGCTCGTAGTGCCGGCCGTCGTCCGACAGCGCCAGCAGCACCACGCCGGCCTGCGCGAGGAGCGTCTGCGCGGCGCGCCCGGCGGGGAAGACCGACGGGTGGGTGTCGACGGCGCAGCCGGCCGCGAGCAGGTCGCGCGCCAGCGGCCCCGACAGCTCCAGCACCACGCGCTGGGCGGAGACGTCGACGGCCGCGCCGCCCGCGGGGGCGAGGGCCTCGCGCAGGCGGGGCTCGAGGTCCCAGGGGGTGGTGGTCGGGTCGAGCACCAGCCACTCGTCGGGGCCGAGCCACACGACCCGGCCACCGGCCGGTGTGGCCACCCAGGTGCCGGGGCGTGCGGGCAGCGCCACCCCGAGCACGCGGGCCGCGGCGTCGGCGGCCGGTCCGGGCAGCTCGGCGCGGACCTGGACCGCTGTGGTCAGCGGCTTGGCGACCACCGCCCCGGCGGTCTGCTCGGTCAGGTCCGGGCGGACGTCGAGCGGGTGCGTCCGCGGGAGGAGGCCACTGCTGCTGGGGCCGGTGCTGGGGGTGGTGCTGGGGGCGGCGTCAGCCATCGCGGCGCGCTCCTTCGGGGTCGACCAGGACGGGGCCGGTCACCTCGACGGCGACCAGGCGCCCCTTGACGGGGACGTGCACGAGCTGGCCGGCGCGGGCACGACCGCCCTTGACCAGGGCGAGCGCGAACGGGCGCTCGAGGTGCGCGCTGCGGTAGCTGGAGGTGACGTGGCCCAGCATCGGCACCGGCGGGGGCGGCAGCTCGCCGCTCTCCGCGAGCTCGACCACCTGCGACCCCTCGGGCAGCACGGTGGTGCGGTCGACCGGCAGCAGGCCGACCAGCTGCTTGCGGTCCTCGCGGAGGTTGTCGGCGCGGGCGAAGGATCGCTTGCCCACGAAGTCGGGCTTCTTCTTCGAGACCACCCAGGCCATGCCGAGGTCCTGCGGGGTGACGGTGCCGTCGGTGTCCTGCCCGATGATCGGGTAGCCCTTCTCGGCGCGGAGCACGTGCATGGTCTCGGTGCCGTAGGGGGTGATGCCGTACGGGCGACCGGCCTCGACCAGCCGCTCCCACACGGCGACGGCGTGCCAGGAGCTGACGTGGACCTCCCAGGCCAGCTCACCGGAGAAGCTGATGCGCGCCAGGCGCACCGGGGCCCCGTCGAGCACGGTGTCCTGCCAGGTCATGAAGCCGAACGCCTCGTTGGCGGCGTCGACACCGGACGGGCCGAAGACCGCCTGGATGACGTCGCGCGAGCGCGGGCCGACGACGGGGAAGGCCGACCACTGCTCGGTGACCGAGGCGAGGTGCACCCCCAGCTCGGGC
This sequence comes from Actinomycetales bacterium, assembly GCA_022701985.1. Taxonomy (GTDB): domain Bacteria; phylum Actinomycetota; class Actinomycetes; order Actinomycetales; family Quadrisphaeraceae; genus Quadrisphaera. The sequence goes on along the minus strand of JAKONK010000013.1, from coordinate 17,068 downwards.
CACTCCGTCTGGTGCCACTCCTCCATCCAGTCGAGGACCTTCGCGGCGCCGCCGGTCGTCGTCATCACCAGGAAGCGGTCCTCGGCGACGCGGAGGACGGTGCCGTCGTCGATGACCATGCCGTCGGCGCCGCACATGACCCCGTAGCGGACCTTGCCGACGGCCAGGCTGCTCATCAGGTTGGTGTAGAGCCTGTCGAGCAGCTCACCGGCGTCAGGGCCCTGCACGTCGATCTTGCCGAGGGTGGAGCCGTCGAGGATGCCGACCCCGGTGCGGGCCGCCGCGCACTCGCGCAGCACAGCGGTCTCCACGTCCTCGCCCGCCAGCGGGTAGTACCGCGGGCGCTTCCACTGGCCGACGTCCTCCCACACCGCACCGGCCCGGACGTGCCAGTCGTGCAGGGCGGTGGTGCGGACCGGGTCGAACAGCTGGCCGCGGTCGCGGCCCGCGAGCGTCGCGAACGCCACCGGCGTGTAGGGGGGCCGGAAGGTGGTGGTGCCGACGTCGTCGGGGCCGCCGCCGAGCAGCTCGGCGATGATCCCCGAGGTCACCACGCCGGAGGTCTTGCCCTGGTCGTGGGCGGTGCCGATGGTCGTGTACCGCTTGACGTGCTCGGGCGAGCGCAGGCCGGCGCCGAGCGCGCGCTGCACGTCGGCGACGGTCGCGTCGCGCTGCAGGTCGACGAACTGCCGCGAGGTGTCGCCGTCGACGTCCGGCACGGTCCACACCAGGTCGGGTGCCGTCACCGGCGGCGCGGCGGGCGTGGAGGGGACGGGGACCGGGACGACGTCCAGGCCCAGCTCGACCAGGGCCGTGGCCGACGCCGCGCCGCCCTGGCGCAGGCAGGTGGCGAGCTCCTGGGCACCCGCCGCGGCGCCCGCGACGAGCAGGTCGTCGAGGCGGCCGGTGGGCAGGAACGCCCCGAGGGAGGTGTCGAAGGCGAGCTTCCCGCGGGCCTGGCTGTACAGGTGGACGGCGGGGTTCCAGCCGCCGCTGACGAGCAGCAGGTCGCAGGCGACGTCGTCGACGGCTCCCCCGTCGCGCGCCGCCACCCTGGCGTGGGTGACCCGGTCGGTGCCGCGGGTGCCCACGACGGCGCTGCCGCTGCGGACCTCGATGCCGCGGCCCGCGCACTCGGCGGCCCAGTGGGCGGGCACCTGGGGGCGGGTGTCGACGACGGCGGCGACCTCGACGCCGGCGTCGGCCAGCTCGACCGCCGCGCGGTAGGCGCTGTCGTTGGTGGTGAGGACGACGGCGCGGGTGCCCGCCAGCACGCCGTAGCGGTGCAGGAAGGTGCGGGCGCTGCCGGCGAGCATCGTGCCGGGCCTGTCGTTGTCGGTGAAGACGACCGGGCGCTCGTGGGCGCCGGTGGCCACCACGGTGCGGCGCGCGCGGATGCGCCACACCCGCTGGCGCGAGACCTCGCGGGGGGCTGCCCCGCCGAGGTGGTCGGTGCGCCGCTCGACGGCGAGCGCGAAGCCGTCGTCGTAGACGCCGAAGACCGTGGTGCGCTGCAGGTGCACCACCTCGGGGGCCGCGGCGAGCTCGGCGGCGGCGTCGCCCACCCACTCCAGCGCCGGTCGGCCGTCGACGAGGTCGGTGGTCCCCAGCAGCGAGCCGCCGGGCTCGGACTGCTCGTCGACCAGCGCCACCCGGGCGCCTGAGCGGGCCGCGGTCAGCGCCGCCTGCACGCCGGCGGGCCCGGCGCCGACCACGAGCAGGTCGACGTGCAGGTGGCGGGAGTCGTAGCGGGCGGAGTCGCCGATGTCGGCCAGCCGGCCCTGCCCGGGCACGCCGTGGGCGACCAGGCCGTCGAAGACCTCGGTGGTGGTGGCCAGCTGCATCGGGTCCGGGAAGGGCTCCTCGACCTGGACCAGGCTGCTCGGGTCCTCGGCCCAGGCGGCACCGACGCCGCGGGGGCGGCCCAGCTTGATGCTGGTGGTCACCTGGTGCACGCCGTGGGCGAGCAGCGCGGAGGCGAGGGTGTCACCGCGCAGGCCCTCGTAGGAGGTGCCGCCGAACGTGAAGGACACCGGCACCGACCGCTCGACGCGGCCGCCGCTGGCGGTGCGGAAGGGGGCGCTCACGAGCTGGCTCCTGCCGTCGGGGTCTGGTCGAGCACGGGTCGGGGGTCACCGGGGCGGTACACGGCGAGGAAGCGGTAGCTCACGGTGTCGCGCAGGGCGTTGAACCACCGGCGGCACCCGGCGCTGTGCGACCAGCGCTCGGCGAAGGCGCCGCGGGTGTTGTCGCGGAAGAACACGTAGTGCGCCCACTCCTCGTCGGACAGGGCGGCGGGCTCGGCGGGGTAGGGCACGTGGGCCTGGCCGCCGTAGTGGAACTCGACCTCCTCGCGGGGGCCGCACCACGGGCACCGGATCATCTGCACGGCGGGTCTCCTGGCTGGTCTCTGCGTCGGGGGGCGTCGGGGGGCGTCGGAGGGGTCAGTGGGCCACGGCGGCGGCGCCGTGCTCGTCCACGAGGCGGCCGGTGACGAACCTGTCGAGGGAGAAGGGCGCCGCGTAGGGGTGCGGCTCGTCGTTGGCGATCGTGTCCGCGAACACCCACCCGACCCCCGGCGTCGCCTTGAAGCCGCCGGTGCCCCAGCCGCAGTTCAGGAAGACGTTGTCGTAGGGGGTGCGCCCGACGATCGGCGAGGCGTCGGGCGTGGTGTCGACGATGCCGCCCCAGGTCCGCAGCAGGTGCGCGCGCGCGAAGACCGGGAACAGCTCGACCGCGGCGGCCATCTGGCGCTCGATGATGTGGAAGGCGCCGCGCTGGCCGTAGCCGTTGTAGGCGTCGACGCCCGCGCCCATCACCAGCTCGCCCTTGTGGGCCTGTGACACGTACACGTGCACGGCGTTCGACATGACGATCGTGGGGTGCACGGGCTCGAGCAGCTCGGAGACCAGCGCCTGCAGGGGGTGCGACTGGATCGGCACCCGCAGGCCGAGCATGTCGGTGAGCACCGAAGTGCTGCCGGCCGCCGCCAGGGCCACCTTGCCGCAGGCGATGTCACCGCGGGTGGTGCGGACGCCGGTGACGCGGTTCCCGTCGCGGACGAAGCCGGTGACCTCGCAGTCCTGGATGATGTCGATGCCGGCCTCGTCCACGCGCCGCGCGAAGCCCCAGGCGACGTAGTCGTGCTTGGCGATGCCGGCGCGCGGCTGGTACGTCGCCCCCAGCACCGGGTACCGGATGTCGGTCGAGGTGTTGACGATCGGGCAGACCTTGCGGACCTCGTCGGGCTCCAGCCACTCGGCGTCGACCCCGTTGAGCACGTTGGCCTCGACCCGGCGGACGCTGTCGCGCACGTCCTGCAGGGTGTGCGCCAGGTTCAGCACGCCGCGCTGGCTGAACAGGATCGGGTAGCCGAGGTCGTCCTCGAGGCCCTCCCAGAGCTTGAGGGAGTGCTCGTAGATCGCGGCGCTCTCGTCCCACAGGTAGTTCGAGCGGATCAGGGTGGTGTTGCGGGCGGTGTTGCCGCCGGCCAGCCAGCCCTTCTCGAGCACCGCGACGTTCGTGATGCCGTGGTTCTTCGCCAGGTAGTGCGCCGTGGCCAGGCCGTGGCCGCCGCCGCCGATGACGACGACGTCGTAGGCCTTCTGCGGGTCGGGGTTGCTCCAGAGGAACTCCGGGTGCTCGGGCAGCTCCGCCCCCGGGGTCCGGGGGGAGCTCCCGTTCAGCCGGTCCGGCGCCGGGGTGTGCGGGACGGCGTCGGCGGGGTCGGTCGAGAAGGCGTCGACGGTGGTCACAGGCTCGGCTCCGGGGTCTGGTCGGCGGTGCGCCGCTGCTCTGACAGGGGGGCGAGGTGCGGGTAGAGCGGGTGGGCCTGGGCCAGGTCGTGCACGCGCTGCCCGAGCGCCGCCAGCTCCGCGCCGTCGACCTCCGGGGCGAGCGCGCGGGCGATGACGTCGGCCACCTCGGCGAAGTCGGCGTCGTCGAAGCCGCGGGCCGCGAGCGCCGGGGTGCCGATGCGGACGCCGGAGCTGACCATCGGCGGCCGGGGGTCGAAGGGGACGGCGTTGCGGTTCACGGTGATGCCGACCGAGTGGAGGCGGTCCTCGGCCTGCTGCCCGTCGAGGGCGGAGCGGCGCAGGTCGACCAGCACGAGGTGCACGTCGGTGCCGCCGCTGACGACGCCGATGCCGGCCGCGCGGGCCTGCGGCGCGGTGAGCCGGTCGGCGATGGTGCGCGCTCCGCGCAGGGTGCGCTCCTGGCGGTCGCGGAACTCCGGCTCGGCGGCGAGCTTGAAGGCGACGGCCTTGGCGGCGATGACGTGCTCGAGGGGCCCGCCCTGCTGGCCGGGGAACACGGCGCTGTTGATCTTCTTGGCGATCGCCGGGTCGTTGCTGAGGATGATGCCGCCGCGCGGACCGCCGAGGGTCTTGTGCGTGGTGGAGGTGACCACGTGCGCGTGGGGCACCGGGGAGGGGTGCAGACCGGCGGCCACCAGGCCGGCGAAGTGCGCCATGTCGACCATGAGCAGCGCGCCGACCTCGTCGGCGATCTCGCGGAAGGCGGCGAAGTCGAGCTGGCGGGGGTACGCCGACCAGCCGGCGATGATCAGCTGGGGACGGCGCTCGCGCGCCAGGCGGGCGACCTCGTCCATGTCGACGCGGTGGTCGTCCTCGCGGACGTGGTAGGCGGCGACGTCGTACAGCCGCCCCGAGAAGTTGAGCTCCATGCCGTGCGACAGGTGCCCGCCGTGCGCGAGGTCGAGCCCGAGGACCGTGTCGCCGGGCCGGATGAGCGCGTGCATGACGGCGGCGTTGGCCTGGGCGCCGGAGTGCGGCTGGACGTTGGCGAACTGCGCGCCGAACAGGGCCTTGAGCCTGTCGATCGCGAGCTGCTCGACGACGTCGACGTTCTCGCAGCCGCCGTAGTACCGGCGGCCGGGGTAGCCCTCGGCGTACTTGTTGGTGAGCACCGAGCCCTGGGCCTGCATGACGGCCAGGGGGGCGGAGTTCTCGCTGGCGATCATCTCCAGGGTGCTCTGCTGGCGCACGAGCTCGGCGTCGATGGCGGCGGCGACGTCGGGGTCGACGGCGCCGAGCGCGCTGTCGAGGGTCGGTCCGCCGCGGCGGACGGCCTGGGCGAGCTCTGCGGTCACGGAGGTTCCTCCACGGTGGCCAGGTGACTGATGTATCAGTTGTCGGTAACGTAGGAGCGACATGCGCCGCGGTCAAGGGCGCGGGTCGAGATCCGGAGGTCGAGATGTCCGCGCAGCACCACCCGCCCGTCACGCGCCCGCGCAGCGCCGACGACGCCCTGCCGGGCGCCCTCCTCGGGCCCCGGGCCGACCGCACGTGGGAGCCCGCGGCGTCCTCCGCCGACCTGGGCGCCGCCGAGCGCGCCGTCGCCGACCTGCTGCGCGCGCTCGGGCTCGACACGTCCTCCCCCGGCCTCGCCGCCACGCCGGGGCGCGTGGCCCGGGCCTACGCCGAGGTGCTCTCCCCCCGCCCGTTCACCCTCACCACCTTCCCCAACGACGAGGGGTACGACGAGCTCGTCGTCGTCTGCGACATCCCCTTCCGGTCGCTGTGCGAGCACCACCTGCTGCCCTTCGCCGGGGTCGCGCACGTCGGGTACCTGCCGGGCGAGCGGGTGGTCGGCCTGTCCAAGCTGGCCCGCGCCGTGGAGGCGACGGCGGGCAGGCCCCAGGTGCAGGAGCGGCTCACCGTCCAGGTCGCCGACCTGCTCGAGGAGGCCCTGGTCCCCCGGGGCGTCGGCGTCGTCCTCGACGCCGACCACACCTGCATGTCGCTGCGCGGCGCTCGCGCCACCGGAGCCCGCACCCGCACCTCCGCCCTGCGGGGGCTGCTGCGCAGCGACGGGCGCACCCGCGCGGAGTTCCTGGACCTCACCCGCAGGTCGCAACCGTGAGCGCCGAGGCGGTGCCCGTGGCGGCGGAGGTGGCGGGGTCCCCGGCGCCGACCGCCCTGCGGCGCTCCGCCGGACGGCGCGCGAGCACCGTCCGCCGCCGGGGAACGACGACGGGACGCCCGTACGATCGCGGCGTGAAGTCCGTGCCCGGCATCCGCGAGGAGCGCTACACCTCCCTGGCGGAGAAGGCCTACGCCGAGATCCGCGACCGGCTGATCATGCTCGAGATCCGGCCCAACGAGCCCCTCGACGACGACGCGCTCGCCGACGAGCTGGAGATGGGCAAGACCCCGGTCCGCGAGGCCATCAAGCGCCTCGAGGGCGACCGGCTGATCGTCACCTACCCGCGGCGCGGCACCTTCGCGACGGGCGTCGACATCACCGACCTCGCGCACATCTCCGAGGTCCGCGCCCTGCTGGAGCCGCTGGCCGCCCGCCACGCCGCCGAGCGCGCCACCCCCACCGAGCAGAAGGACCTCCTCGAGCTCGCCGACCGGCTCGAGGCGCTCGACCTGGCCACCACCGGCAACCACGACCTCATGCAGTACGACGCGCAGGTCCACCGGGCCATCTACCGGGTGGCGGGCAACCCGCACCTCGAGGACGCCCTCGTGCGGCACCACAACCTCGCGACCCGGATCTTCTGCCTCTTCCTGGACCGCCTGCCCGACGTCGACGACCACGTCGGCGAGCACGTCGCCCTGCTGCGCGCCATCGCCTCCGGTGACGGCGCGGACGCCGCCGAGCGGGCCGCCGAGCACGTGCGGGGCTTCGAGGTCGCGGTCCGCTCGGTCATCTGACGCCCCGGCCGCCACCGGGAACCGGGTGGCGGCCGGGCCGCCGCCCGCGGCACGGTCGTCGTGGTCAGCGACGACGATGAGGCCCCCCGTGGCGAGCTGTGGGCCAGCGCCTCGGGGGCCGCCGACGGCTCCGCGGTGCTGCTGGTCGTGGGAGCCGCCTCGTCCGGCGCCGTCTGGCCACCTGCGCTGCTGGAGCGGCTGGGTGAGCGCCACCGCGTCCTGGTGCGGGACCACCGCGACGCACCGGCCTCGTCGCAGTCCCCGGTGGTGGTGCGTGGGACATGATCGGGGCGTGGCCCCACCCGTCCGACACGACGACCGGACGGGCCCCGCGTCCGCGCACCGCCACGCACGGTGGGTGCCCTGGGCCGTGCTGGGGGTGGTGCTGGCCACCGTCGGGCAGCTCGCGCTGGGGGCGTTCAGCGACCTTCCGCAGTTCGCCGGCAAGGGGTTCGGGGCGCGCCTCGCCACCTACCCGGTGCTCATGCTGCTGGTGCCCCTCGTGGCAGCGCTGCGGCGCGCCCGGCGCCGCACCCGGGGCCTGGAGCCGGGACCGCTGCCGTGGTGGGCGACGCTGCTCGTGGCGCTGCCGTTCCTCATCGACGTCACCGGCAACACCGCCGACCTGTACGACGCCGTGACCTGGTGGGACGACGCCAACCACCTCGTCAACTGGGCCCTGCTCTCGGGCGGGGCCGGTCTGCTCCTGCGCGACGGCGGCGTGGGTCCCCGCTGGGCGCTGGCGCTCTGCACGGCCGGGGTGGGCGCGCTGCTGGCGGTGGGGTGGGAGCTCGGCGAGTGGGCGACCTTCATCCGCTTCGGGGAGGTGGACGGCGGGCTGGCCGCGGCCTACGGCGACACCCTCGGCGACCTGGCCCTCGGGTGCCTCGGAGCCGCCGTGGCCGGCGTCGTGCTCGCCCGGCGCGAGGCGCACGCCGCGCGGGACTCCTCCGCCGCGCGCCGCTGACACCTCGGGCCGGGCTCCCGGCAGGTCGGGGTCAGGCGGCGGCGCTGATGGAGGCCTGCCACTCCTCGTGCAGGCGCGCGAACCGCCCGCCACCCGCCACGAGCTGGGCCGGTGACCCGTCCTCCACCACGCGGCCGCCCTCGACCACCAGCACGCGGTCGGCGGTCATCACCGTCGACAGCCGGTGGGCGACGACGACGGCGGTGCGGTCGGCCAGCAGCCGTTCGAGGGCCTCCTGCACGTGCTGCTCCCCCGGCACGTCGAGGGAGCTGGTCGCCTCGTCGAGCACGAGCACGGCGGGGTCGGCGAGGAACGCGCGGGCGAAGCTCACCAGCTGCCGCTGCCCGGCCGAGAGGCGCACGCCGCGGCTGTCGACGGGGGTGTCGTACCCGTCGGGGAAGGTCATCACCAGGTCGTGGACGCCGACGGCCCGTCCGGCCTCCTCGACCTCAGCGCGCGTGGCGCTCGGTCGCCCGATGGCGATGTTGTCGGCCACCGAGCCGGAGAAGAGGTACGCCTCCTGCGTGACCAGGACGACGGCGCGGCGCAGGTCCTCCGGGTCGACGTCGCGCACGTCGACCCCGTCCAGGCGCACCGCGCCGCGGCGGACGTCGTAGAAGCGGGCCACCAGCTTGGCCACCGTCGACTTGCCCGCGCCGGTGGAGCCGACGAGCGCCACGGTCTGGCCGGCGGGGACGCGCACGTCGACGTCGTGCAGCACCTCCGGGCCGTCGGCGTAGCCGAAGCCGACGCGGTCGAGCTCCAGCTCGCCGCGCGGGTCGGGCAGCGCCACCGGGTGGGCCGGGTCGGCCAGGCGCGGCTCCTTGACCAGCAGCGAGGCCAGCTTCTCCAGCGCCGCCTGCGCGGACTGGAACGAGTTGTAGAACATGCCGACGTCGCGCAGCGGGGTGAAGAAGCGACGGGCGTAGAGCACCGCGGCCACGAGCACGCCGACCGCGAGCTGCCCGTCGAGCACCCGCAGCCCGCCGACGAGCAGGACCACGGCCACCGTCACGTTGCCGATCATGGTGAGCCACAGGTCGAAGACGCCGTTGACCCGCAGCGCCTTGTCCTGCACGGCGCGGTAGTCCTCGGCGAGCTCGGCGTAGGAGTCGGCCGCTCGGGGCTCCCGGCGGAACGCCTGCACGGCGCGCACACCCGTCATCGTCTCGACGAAGGCCACGATCACCCGCGCCGCGACCACCCGCGTGCGCCGGTACTGCACCTGGGAGCGCTTCTGGAACCACCGCACGAGCACGATCCCCGGCACCACCGCCACCAGCAGCACCGACCCGGACCGCCAGTCGAGCACCGCGAGCGAGGCCGCGGTGAGCAGCATCGACGTGGCGCTGATGGCGAGGGTGGTGACACCGCCGTCGAGCAGCTCGCGCACGGCCTCCAGGTCGGAGGTCTGCCGGGAGATGATCCGGCCCGAGGTGTAGCGCTCGTGGAACTCCAGGTCGAGGCGCTGGGTCTGCCGGAAGACCCGGCGGCGCAGGTCGAGCAGCACGGTCTGGCTGACCCGCGCCGACTGCCTGACGACGGCGGCGGCCAGCGTCCCCCCGACCAGCGCCGCCACCAGGTACCCGGCGCCGACGAGGACCAGCGGCGCGGCGTCGCCCTCCCGCAGCGCGGGCAGCCCGACGTCGATGCCGACCGCCACCAGCGCGGGACCGGCGACCACCGCGGCCTGGCTGACCACCACCAGCACCACCACCAGCCACACCCGGGCGCGGACCGGGCCCAGCACCGAGCGCAGCAGCGGCAGGGACTGGCCGCGCTCGTCGTCGAGGTCGGCCACCTGCTGCGGGCTCGCAGAGCTCATGCGACGGCCTCCTCGTCGTCGTCCTCGTCCGCGTCGTCCTCGCGGGCCGCCAGCGCGGTGAGCACGTACCGGTAGTGCGGGTGCTCCCGCAGCAGCTCGTCGTGGGTGCCGACGCCGGTGATGCGCCCCTCCTCCAGGACGGCGACGCGGTCGGCGAGGGCGACCGTCGACGTCCGGTGCGCGACCACCAGCGTCGTGGTGCCCTCCAGCACCTCGCGGAGCCGGCCGGTCACCACCGCCTCGGTGGTCACGTCGAGCGCGGAGAGCGGGTCGTCGAGCACCAGCACGCGGGGGTGAGCGGCCACCGCGCGGGCCAGGGCCAGGCGCTGGCGCTGGCCACCGGACAGGCTCAGCCCCTCCTCCCCCACGCGCGTGGCCGCGCCGTCGGGCAGGTCGGCGACGAAGTCGGCGCTCGCCACCTCCAGCGCCTCCGCGAGCAGGCGGCGCCGCTCGTCGTCGTCGGGCCCGTGCGGCGCCTCCGGCAGACCGAGCAGCACGTTCTCCGCCACCGACTCCGAGAACAGCACCGGGTCCTCGAAGGCGACGGCGACGGCGGCGCGCACGTCCTCGCGGCGCAGGTCGCGCACGTCGACGCCGTCGAGGAGCACCTGCCCCCGCGTCGGGTCGACCAGGCGCGGCACGAGCTGGGCGAGCGTGGTCTTGCCGCTGCCCGTCAGACCCACCAGGGCCGTGGTGCGGCCCGGCTCCAGCACCAGGTCGACGCCGTCGAGCACCGGCTCACCGCCGTCGTGGGCGAACCCGACCCCGCGCAGCTCCACCCGCGAGCCGCGCGGTCCGGGGACGGCGGGCTCGACGGGGCGGGCCGGGTCCTGCACCGCGGAGACGGTCTCGAGCACGTCCAGGTAGCGGTCGGTGGCGGTGCGGGCGTCGAGGGTCATCGCGAGCAGCTGGCCGATGCGCTCGACCGGCCCGTTGACCACGGCCGCTGTGGCGAAGAACGCGACGAGCGCGCCGACGGACACCAGGCCCTGCGAGGCCAGCCACACACCGAGCACCAGGCTGACGGCGGCGGCGGTCTCGGGGACGGCGCTGAGCGCCAGCACCACGCGCGACAGGGTCCGCGCCTTGGCCACCTCGGTGGTGCGCAGCGCCTCGGCCTCGCGGGTGAAGTCGTCCAGGGCGTCGGCCCCGCGCCCGAAGGCCTTCAGCACGCGGATGCCGTGGACCGACTCCTCGACGCGGCCCGCCAGGTCACCGGCCTGGTCGCGGGCGCGGCGCGCCACGACGCGGTAGTCCTCGCCGAAGCGGAAGCCCAGCACCATCACGGGCACCGCGCCCACGAGGTAGACCAGCCCCAGCGGCCACGCGGTCCACAGCATCAGGCCGACGCCCACCACCACCGTGGTGGCGGAGACGACCAGCATCAGCAGGCCGAAGATCAGCCAGCGGCGCACGGTGGACAGGTCGGACATGGCGCGCTGCAGCAGCTGCCCGGTGGACCAGCGGTCGTGGAAGCTGAGCGGCAGGTCGAGCAGGTGGCGGAAGAGGTCGAGCCGCATGGTCGCCTCGACCGTGGTCCCGGGAGTGGCCACGAAGACGCGGCGGCTCCAGATGAGCACCGCCTCCACGACGCCGAGGGCCAGCACCAGGGCCGCCGCCTCGACGACGGCCGTGCGGGAGCCCGAGGTCAGCAGCGGGCCGTTGACCAGCTCGCGCAGCACCTGCGGCACGGCCAGGGCGATGAGGCTCGCGAGCAGCGCCACCAGCGTGCCCATGGCCATCCGCGGCAGCGCGGGGCGGGCCCAGTCGACCAGGCGCAGGAGGCTGCGGGCGGTCGACGCGGGGCGGGCGGAGGTGGGTGGTCGGGAGCGGTCGGCGGTGCGGTCGGCGGTGCGGTCGGCGTGGGAGCGCGGGCTCACCGAGCCTGCGCCGTCCCCCGCCCGGAGCGGTGTGTCAGAGCAACGAGCACCCGACCATCCTCCTCCCGGGTGTCCGGAATGTCACACCTTCCCCACCCACCCCCGGTGATCATGGACTTCCCGAGCACCTCGCGCCGGGCCCGGGCGTCGGGCACCCTGCTCGTGTGAGCGAGACCGACCCCGGAGCAGCTGGCGCGGGCGCCGGCGCGGTGGCCCGCCCGTCGGGCATCGGCCACGTGCGCCTGACCGTCACCGACGTCCACCGGTCCAAGGCCTTCTACAGCCGGCTCCTCGGAGCCGACGCCCTCCGCACGGACTTCTCCCACCTGTGGGGAGACCCCGCGGTGCGGGACGACCCCCACCGCGTCTACGGCGGCTGCAGCTTCACGGTCGGCCGTCAGGTGCTGGGCCTGAGGCCGGTGGCGCCGGCCGGCGACAGGTTCGACCCCGACCGCGTGGGACTGGACCACCTGGCCCTCTCCGTCGGCTCCCGCGCCGAGCTGGAGGCGGCGGCCGAGCGGCTCGCCGCGGACGGCGTCGAGCACGGCGAGGTGGTGGACCTGCCGGACTTCCGCGTCACGATCCTCTCGGTGCAGGATCCCGACGGAATCAACCTGGAGCTGTCGGCACCCCTGGAGCCCTGACCCGCAGCCGGGTGTCTGGTTGCGGTTCCGGGGTGGCCCCGAACCGCAACCAGACACCCGGTTGCGGAGAGGGGGGCGTCAGACGGGCTCGGCCAGCTGGTCGAGGGCGCCCTGGAGGTCAGCGGGGTAGGTGCTCGTGAAGGAGGTCCACTCCCCCGTGGCCGGGTGGTGGAACGCCAGCCCGACGGCGTGCAGCCACTGCCGGGTCAGCCCGAGGCGCTTGGCGAGGGCAGGGTCGGCGCCGTAGGTGAGGTCACCGACGCAGGGGTGGCGCAGGGCGCTCATGTGCACCCGGATCTGGTGGGTGCGCCCCGTCTCGAGGTGCACCTCGAGCAGCGACGCCGCCCGGAACGCCTCGAGGGTCTCGTAGTGGGTCACGCTCGGCTTGCCCGCCGAGGTGACCGCCCACTTCCAGTCCGAGGAGGGGTGGCGGCCGATGGGGGCGTCGACGGTGCCGCCGCTCGGGTCGGGGTGGCCCTGGACCAGCGCGTGGTACGTCTTCTCGACGGTCCGCTCCCGGAACGCGTCCTTCAGCACCGAGTAGGCGTGCTCGCTCTTGGCGACCACCATCAGCCCCGAGGTGCCGACGTCGAGGCGGTGCACCACGCCCTGGCGCTCCGCGGCGCCCGACGTCGAGATCCGGTAGCCGGCGCCCGCCAGCCCGCCGATGACCGTGGGCCCGGTCCACCCCGGGGAGGGGTGCGCGGCGACGCCGACGGGCTTGTCGACGACGACGAGGTCGTCGTCGTCGTGCACGACCGCGAGGCCCTCGACGGGCTCGGCCACCACCTGGGGGGCGGCCGGCGGGTCGGGCAGCGTGACCTCGAGCCAGGCCCCGGCGCGCAGCCGGTCGGACTTGCCGACGGCGACGCCGTCCAGGGCGATCCCACCGTCGGCCGCCACCTCGGCGACGCGGGAGCGGGAGAGCCCGAGCAGCCGGGACAGGCCCGCGTCGAGGCGCTCGCCGTCGAGCCCGTCGGGAACGGGGAGGGACCTGGTCTCAGCCACGGTCACCCATGGTCGTGCATGCGGCGGGGTGCTCCGGCCAGGTGGTGCGCCCTCCGCCGACGGCGGGGCCGCGGGACGGCCTCACGCCCGGGGTGCTCCGCGGCGTCCGCTGGCCCTGCGGCCGTCGATCTCCGTGCCGCGCAGCGCGAGCAGCACGATGAGCGCCGCCGCGGTGCAGATCATCGAGTCGGCGACGTTGAAGACCGGCCAGTTCGGCAGCGCGAGGAAGTCGACGACGTGCCCGCGGGCGAACCCGGGGGCGCGCACCAGGCGGTCGACGAGGTTGCCCGTGGCGCCCGCCAGCAGCAGCCCGAGTGCCAGCGCCCAGGCCCGGCTGCCGAGCTTGCGCGAGACGCGGAGCACCGCGATGACGACGACCACGGCGATGACCGTGAACACCCAGGTGGCGCCCGTGGCGAAGGAGAAGGCCGCGCCGGGGTTGCGCAGCAGCACTAGCTGCAGCACCTCACCCACCACCGGCACCGGCTCGCCGGGGGTCAGGAGCGCGACCGCGAGGACCTTGGTGACCTGGTCGGCGGCGAGGCCCAGGAGGGCCACCACCGCCAGGAACCGGCGCAGGCGGCGCGCCTTCACCGCTCGCGCGTGGCCGAGCTCCTCGTCAGGGGCGAGGTGCTCGGACGCGGGGTCGGACGGGCCCTGCTCGGCGCTGGCGCCGGAGCGCTCCGCCGGCGAGGCCGCGGGCTCGCTCAGCTAGCACCGCCGCCGAAGGCGTACCCGACGTCCTGCGCCGGGGTGGTCGGGCGGCCGTTGGCCGAACCGGCGCCACCGCTGCTGCGGGTCTCGAGGTCGCGCAGCTGCGACTCGAGGTACGACTTCATGCGGTTGCGGTAGTCGCGCTCGAAGATGCGCAGCTCGTCGATCTTGCGCTCGAGCAGCGAGCGCTCCTGCTCGAGGCTGCCCAGGGTCTGGCGGTGCTTGTCCTCGGCCTCGCGCACCAGGCGGGAGGCGCGCTCCTTGGCCTCGCCGAGGATCTGGTCGCGCTGCTCCTCGCCGCTGCGGACGAAGTCGTCGTGGAGCTTCTGCGCCAGGGCGAGCATGCCGGTGGCGGACTCCAGCGGCTGGCCGCCGAGGGGCCCGGTGAGCGCGGCGGGGGCCGGCTGCTGCACGGGGACCGGGGCGGGTGCCGGCGCGGGGGCCTGGGCCGCACCGCTGCGGCTCAGCTCGGAGACGCGCCGCTCGCAGGTCGACAGGCTCTGCTGCAGCTGCTCGTTCTCCGCCGTCAGGCGGCGCAGCTCGCCGACGACCTCGTCGAGGAAGTCGTCGACCTCGTCCTGGTCGTAGCCCTCGCGGAACTTGGTCGGCTGGAACCTCTTGTTGACAACGTCCTCGGGCGTCAGCGCCATGTGGTCACCTCTTCGAGAGTCACCGCGGTGGAGCGCACCGGGCACGCGAACGATCGCGGGCCACGGTAGCCGACCTCCGCCGCGGATGCGGGCAGGAGCGGGAGGGCGGTGTGTCCCGCCCCGGGGTGGGAGCCGGTCAGACCGCTGAGGCCGCCGCGGCGCGCGACAGCACGCCCATCAGCACCGAGCAGCCCAGGGCCAGGATCAGGAAGGCCAGGTCGAGCTGGATGCTCCCGATCCGGATGGGTCGGATGACGCGCCGCAGCCCGCGCAGCGGCGGGTCGGTCACGGTGTAGACCACCTCGGCGATGACGAGCGCCGCGCCGCGGGGGCGCCAGTCCCTCGCGAACACCTGCACCCACTCGAGCACCAGCCTGCCGATGAGCAGGATGAAGAAGAGCAGCACCACGAAGTACAGCAGGGAGAAGACCAGGCTCACCGCTCCATCATCCCTGAGTCCGGCGGCCGCGCGGGCCACCTGTGCACGAGACGCGCGGAGGGGGCACCGCGGCAGCGGTGCCCCCTCGTGACGGGCGGTTGGGGAGGCCGCACGCCACCCGAGCGGCGGGAGGCCGGCTCAGGACTGGTTGAAGACCGCCTTGACCGGGGCGACCGGCTCTCCCGTGACCTCGACGTGGGCCGGGGAGAGCAGGAAGACCTTGTTGGTCACGCGCTCGATGTTGCCGTGCAGCCCGAAGACCAGCCCGGCGGAGAAGTCGACGAGGCGCTTGGCGTCGGCGTCGGTCATGTCGGTGAGGTTCATGATCACCGGGACACCACCGCGGAAGCACTCGCCGATGGCCTTGGCCTCGTTGTAGGTGCGGGGGTGGATCGTGGTGATGCGGCGCAGGTCCGCGGCCGGC
The DNA here is from genome assembly GCA_022701985.1 of Actinomycetales bacterium. Lineage (GTDB taxonomy): Bacteria > Actinomycetota > Actinomycetes > Actinomycetales > Quadrisphaeraceae > Quadrisphaera. Next base: position 1,831 of record JAKONK010000013.1, on the reverse strand, counting down.
GACGGCGCGGCGGCGAAGCGGGTGGCGGGCCGGTCGCGGGTGATGGGGGTCACCTCGGCGCGGTAGTCGGAGTCGTCCTCGGCGGCGTCGTCCACGTCGTTCTCCTCCCACGCCTCGAGCTCCCGGGACTCCGCGTAGCGGGGGTCGTCCTCCCGCAGTCCCATCCACACCATCGACTTGTGCAGCGCTCCAGCCATGACCGTCTCCTCCCGCTCTGCGAACCCCGGTGACTCCCGCGACCCTTGAGACCCGTGCGACCCGCCTGGCTCAGAGGTTCACATTCGTCTCGCTAGTCACAGAAGTTACACGATGGGCGGCCTCGCGCCCAGCACGGCGCGACCGACGCGCACGTGTGTCGCGCCCGCGGCCACCGCGGCCTCCAGGTCGCCGCTCATGCCCGCCGAGACCGCCGCGGCCCCGGGGTGGTCCCGGCGCAGCCGCGCCGACAGCTGCGCGAGCCGCGCGAACGGCTCGCGAGGGTCGACGCCCAGCGGGGCCACCGCCATCAGACCCCCCAGGCGGAGCCCCTCGGCGGCCTCGACGGCGTCGGCCAGCTCCGCCAGCTCCCGCGGGGAGGCGCCACCGCGCTCCCCGTCACCGGCCGGGTCCTCGGCGAGGTCGACCTGCAGCAGCACCTCGAGCACGTGCCCCTCCGGCCGGGCGCCCTCGTCGAGCGCCCGCCGGTGCCCGCGCTCGAGCGCGCCGACGAGGCGGGCCCTGTCGACGGAGTGGACGACGTCGGCCCACGCCGCCACCGCGGCGGCCTTCCTGGTCTGCACCTGCCCCACCTGGTGCCACCGCAGCCCCAGGTCGGCGCACTCCACCGCCTTGCGGCCGGCCTCGGGCTCCCGGCTCTCCCCCACGTCCACCGCGCCGCCCGCGGCGAGCAGCCGCACGTCGGAGGCGGGGAACGTCTTGGTGACCACCACGAGCACGACGTCGCCGGGGGGCCGCCCCGCCGCGCGCTCCGCCTCGGCCACCCGCTGCCGCACCTCCCCCAGCGAGGTCGCCAGCTCCTGCGCCCGCCCGCCGCTCACGAGAGCTCCCTCCAGGCGAGGCCGTGCCAGCGCGGCGCGTCGGGGCCCGAGCGGCGCACGGAGCCCAGCGCCTCGTCCTCGGCGGTGCACCCGGGCACCTGCTCGGCGGCGACGCCGAGCGCGGCCAGCTGCTCCAGCACCCCGGCGGCCACGTCGAGCCCCGGCGTCGCGCGCCAGGTCCGGGTGGCCGTGACCGGGTGGCGCGAGGCGACGTCGTCGCGCATCGCGGCGGGGACCTCGTAGCAGCGGCCGCACACCGACGGGCCGAGCACCGCCAGGGTGCGGGCGGGCTCCGCGCCGGCCTCGGCCATCAGGGCGACGGCGGCGGGGACCACGCCGGCGTCCATCCCGCGGCGACCCGCGTGGGCGACGCCCACCACCCCCGCGGCCGGGTCGGCCAGGAGGACGGGCACGCAGTCGGCCACGCGCACGGCGAGCACGACGCCGGGCCGGTCCGTGACCAGCGCGTCGGCCTCCGGCGGGTCTCCTCCCCAGGGGCCGCGGACCATGACCGCCCTCGCGCCGTGGACCTGCCGGGCGGCGAGGGCGCTGCCAGCCCCCGCGCCCACCGCGGCGCCGGGGTCGGCCGCGGTGCTCAGGGCCCAGCGGACGCCGGAGGGCAGGTCGCGCCGCCACCTCGCGCCGGCGCGGGTGGGGCGGGAGGAGGTGGACGCGAGACGGTCGGGCGGGCTCGTCACGGGGACGAGCCTGCCCGACCGCCGCCGGAGCCGACGAGGGCCCTCCGGCGACCTGCGCCGGAGGGCCCTCGGGTGGGACTACTTCAGGAAGTCGGG
>JAKONK010000289.1 GCA_022701985.1 Actinomycetales bacterium | reverse complement strand
GGGCCCGCCGCTTCGTGGTGGACGCGCTGGCGGGCGCGGGCCTGGCGCACCTCGCCGACGACGCCGAGCTGCTGGTCTCCGAGCTGGCCGGCAACGCCGTCCTGCACGCCCGGACGCCGTTCCGCCTCAGCCTCGAGCTCGGCCCCGGGGCGGTGCGCGTGGAGGTGCTCGACCTCTCGCCGGCCCTGCCGGCGCTGCTCGCCCGCACCACCACCGCGACCACCGGGCGGGGGCTCCTCCTGGTGCGCTCCGTGGCCGCCCGCTCCGGCACCGACCGCGGCGCCGACGGCGGCAAGCGCGTCTGGTTCGAGCTCGACGGGAGCGGCCACGAGGAGCCGCAGGGGTCTGCCGAGGACCTCATCGCCGCGTGGGCACCGGACCCCGCGGAGCCCGGTGGGGCGGTGGCCGGCGGCGACGCGGCGGGAGACCTCGTCGTGGTGCCGGGCGTGCGCGCGAGGACGCTGCTCGCGGCCGACGAGCACGTCGAGGACCTCGTCCGCGAGGCGCAGCTGCTGCTGCTGAGCCCCTCGCCGTCCCAGGCGCCCGCGGACGCCGCCGACGCCGCCCGGCGGGCGCTGCGCCTGCGGGCCGCCCGCCGTCTCGACGACGCGGTCCGGGCCGTGCTGGGGCCCCGCCGGCAGCTGCGGGACGCGGCCCAGCTGGCCGCGGCCGACGGCCTGGAGGTGGTCGACGTGCCGGTGCGCGTGGCGGCGTCGGCAGCAGACGACCTCCGTCGCTACCGGGAGGCCGTCGACGACGCCGAGCGCGCGCTGCGGGGCGCGGCCAGCGACCGGTGGTCCGGCGTCCGGGCCGCCTTCTTCGACCGGCTGGCGGAGCTGCTGCGCGACGGGGGTGGGCGGGGGACCGCCGGGTAGGGGAGGCGGGTGACACCCTCCGCCGGTCCTGGCGACCGGTCTCCCCGCACGTTCGTCGACGCCAACCGCGTGTGGGTCGACTCCCGCCTGCGCCACGCGGTCGGGACGCGCGCGGAGGGACCCGAGCTGGCGCGCCTCGGCGCCCGCGGTGAGGTGTGCGTCGAGATCGGCACCGGGCGCCGCGGCCTCGGTGCCCGGGTGGCCGTCGAGCAGCTCGGCGCGCGCCGGGTCACCGCGGTCGACCTGCACCCCGCCTCGGTCGACTCCGCCCGCCGCAGCCTCGGCGACCTGGCCGCGCGGCCCGGCGTCGAGGTCGACGTGCTCGTCGCCGACGCGACGGCCCTGCCGCTGCCCGACGCCTGCGCGGACCTGCTGCTCTCCTTCCACGCCCTGCACCACGTCGAGGACTGGCGGGCCGCGCTCGCCGAGGCCGCCCGCGTGGTCCGGCCGCAGGGCCGGCTCGCGCTCACGGAGATGACCTCGCGCGTCGTCGACGCCCCCTGGCTGCGCGCCGTCTCCCGGCACCCCGAGCACCGCTTCAGCGGTGACGAGCTGCTGGCGGCGGTCGCGGAGGCGGGGTTCGACGTGCGGCCCGGCCGCACCCGGCGCCGCGCCGGCGACCGCCTGGTGCAGGCCGTCGCCGTGCGGACCGGGGCGTGAGCGCGGCGCTGGTCCCCTCCGCGCTGCGCCTCCTGCGGCGGCGCGCGGGCGCGGCGTACACCGCCGCCGCGCTCGCCACGGCCGCCAACACCGTGCCCGACGTGCTGCGCCAGGTGCTCGTCTGGCGCAGCCCCAGCTCCGCGGCCGCCCTCGCCGTCGACGTCGTCGGGTTCCTCACGGCCCTCGTCGCGCAGGTCTGGCTCGTCGGCGCCCTCGCCGCGCTGCCCGACGGCGGTGCGTGGTCGGCCCGGGGAGCGCTGCGCCGCGGGGTGCAGCTGGTGGCCCGCGCGGTGCGGACGGCGCCGGGCGCGGTGCTCGCTGGTGCGGTCACCGGCGGGCTGGTCTCCGCGCTGGTGACGCTGCCCGCGTCGGTCGCGGCCCTGGGCTGGCGGTCGGTGCTCGGGCCGCTGGGCGACCCCCCGGTCGGCGCCTTCGCCGTCGCCGCGGTCAGCGACGTCGTCGCGAGCGCCCTGACCCTGCCCTACCTGGCACTCGTGGTCGTGCTGGCCGCCAGGGGGTTGGGCGGCGCCGGGGCGGGCAGGGGGACGGCATGAGCCAGCGCGGTGGCACCGGTCACGTCGAGCGGGTCTGGTGGGACCAGCGCCGCACCATCGGGGGGCTGTCGGTGTGGCTGGGGACGGTGGCGCTGTTCGCGCCCCGGGCGATGACCCGGCTGCTGGGGGTGCGCGCCGACGCCACCCGGCACGACGCCGCGCTGCCGCTGCTGGTGCGCCTCGTCGCGGCGCGCAACATCGCGCTGGGCGCCGCGCTGCTCGTGAGCCCGCCGCCGCAGGCCCGCCGCACGAGCGAGGTGACGTTCCTGCTCACGGGGCTCGACGCCGCCGCCGTCCTCACCGCCTGGCGGACGGGGGACGCGGCCGGACGCAGCGCGGCGCTGTCGCTGCTGGTGCTGGGGCTGACCGCGGTCGGCGTCGTGCAGTGGCACCGCCAGCCCTGACCACCGGCTCGTGACGCCCGGGAGCGGTGCCTGCCAGGCTGGGGGCGTGAGCACCGAGCAGGCCCCCTGGTTCGCCTCGACCGTCGTCTACCAGGTGTACCCGCGCAGCTTCGCCGACTCGGACGGCGACGGCATCGGCGACCTGCCCGGCATCACCTCGAAGCTCGACCACCTCGCCGACCTCGGCGTCGGCGTCGTGTGGCTGAGCCCGGTCTACGCCTCCCCGCAGGACGACAACGGGTACGACATCAGCGACTACCGGGCGGTCGACCCGTCCTTCGGCACGCTCGCCGACATGGACGCGCTCATCGCCGCCGCGCACGAGCGGGGCATGAAGGTGGTCATGGACCTCGTGGTCAACCACACGAGTGACGAGCACGCCTGGTTCACCGAGAGCCGCGCCTCGAAGGACTCCCCCAAGCGCGACTGGTACGTCTGGCGCCCGCCGCGCGAGGGCT
>JAKONK010000273.1 GCA_022701985.1 Actinomycetales bacterium | reverse complement strand
GCTCCGCCGGTGCTCGTGGCGCAGCCCGCTCACGTCGCCGCGCAGCTGTCACCGCAGCTCGTCGCCCTGACGGGGCGCTCCCTGGGGACGCACCGGCTCGCGCTCGTCGTGGAGCCCGAGGCGATCGGGCAGGTGACCGTCGTCGCCCACATCCGCCCCGAGGGCACCCGCATCGAGCTCGTGGGCGCCACCCCCGCGGCCCGCGACGCCCTGCAGGCGTCCCTGGACGACCTGCGCCGCGACCTGACGGCCACGGGCTCCGCCGCCACGCTCGACGTCAGCACCTCCAGCGGCGGCAGCGGCGCCGCTGCGCGCCAGGAGCGCCCGACCGCCCGCAGCCTCTTCGCGGGTGGTGAGGACGAGCAGGTGGTCGACGTGACCGCGCCCGGGCTCAAGGTCGGGCCCGGACGTGTCGATGTCCTTGCATGAGGGGCGCGTCCGCGCTCCTCGTGGCTGAGGGGCTCTGCACGGGCCCCTGACTCACCAGGAGGTCGGATGGCAGACGTCACCGGCACCACGAGCCTCACCGGCACGACGGGGACCCGCTACGCCATGAACTCCGGCGGCCGGGTCTCCGAGGACAAGACGAGCCTGAAGAACCAGGACTTCCTGCAGCTGCTCATCAAGCAGCTGCAGCACCAGGACCCGTCGTCCCCCATGGACTCCAACGCGATCATGCAGCAGACGGCGACCCTGTCGTCCACGCAGACCATGCAGCAGATGATCTCGGTCCAGCAGGAGCAGTTCTCGCTCATGTCGCGCATGAGCGCGTCGGGCTTCGTCGGCCAGACCGTCGACTACACCGACGCCTCCGGCAAGACCCAGACCGGCCTCGTCTCCGCCGCCGCCTTCAAGGGCACCGGCACCCCGACGCTGACCATCGGCAACGCGTCGGTGTCGCTCAGCGACGTCAGCGGCATCACGGCGCCCTCGGCGTCGAAGTCCAGCTGACGCGCTCCACCACCCACAACCGAACAACAACTGAAGACGCGGCCCCGACGGCCGCACCCGACGGAACGCCCCATGGCCACGGACGGCACACGGCACCGCGCCAGCACACCGCTGCGCGCCCCTTCCCAGGAGGCCCCTGTGCTCCGTTCCCTGTACACCGGCATCAGCGGCATGCGCTCGATGCAGACCATGATGGACGTCACCGGCAACAACATCGCCAACGTCAACACCACGGGCTACAAGGCCGCGAACACCATCTTCGAGGACACGCTCTCGCAGACCCTCGGCAACGCCGCGGCGGCCCAGGGCGCCAAGGGCGGCCAGAACCCCGCGCAGGTGGGCCTCGGCGTCCGCGTCTCGGGCATCACCACCAACTTCACGCAGGGCGCCACGCAGACCACCGGCCGCAACAGCGACATGCTGATCGACGGCGACGGCTTCTTCGTGGTCAACAACAACGGCGCGATGCAGTACACCCGCAACGGCGCGTTCAACGTCGACGGCTCGGGCACGCTGGTCAGCCTCGCCGGCGCGAAGGTGCAGGGCTGGATGGCGGACGCCAAGGGCGTCACGAACTCGGCCGGCACGCCGGGCAACATCTCGATCCCGACGACGCAGTCGATCCCCGCCTCGGCGACGGCGAGCGTCACCATGTCCGGGCGCCTCGACAACACCGTCGACGTCGTCAACACCACGACGCCGCCGGCCACGCCGGTCTACAACGCGACCGCCGCGTCCACCCAGGCGTTCTCGTACAACCTGGTGGACAAGAACGGCGTCAGCGTCCCCGTGGACGTGAAGATCGAGCCGAAGAACCCCGTGACGAGCACCGACGGCAAGACGGGCCTCGTCTCCGGCTGGTCGATGACCGTCAGCCAGAAGCAGGGCGGCGCCGACGTCGTCGTCGGCAAGGTCGACTTCGACGGTTCCGGCGCCGTGGCGGTGGCTGCCGCCACGCCCACGGGCACGGTGGACACCGCCAACGAGAAGCTGACGCTCGTCGGTCTGAAGGACGCGGGCGGCACCAACAACTTCGCGACCCAGCCCACGTTCGACCTGTCGAAGATCGCCGTCGCCAACCGCTCAGACATCTCCATGTCCGACGTCACGGTGTCGGCGCAGGACGGCTACGCCGCCGGCTCGCTCACCAGCTGGAAGGTCGGTCCGGACGGCGCCATCGTCGGCTCCTTCGACAACGGCCGCTCCCAGGAGCTGGGCCGCATCGCGGTCGCCACCTTCGACAACCCGGCCGGCCTCGACAAGCAGGGCGGCTCGACGTACATGGCGACGTCGAACTCCGGCCTGCCGAACGTCGGCGTCGCCGGCGACGGCGCGCACGGCTCCCTGGTCTCCGGGGCGCTGGAGATGTCCAACGTCGACCTGGCGCAGGAGTTCACCAACCTGATCGTCAGCCAGCGCGGCTTCCAGGCCTCCAGCCGCGTCATCACGACCTCGGACTCCATGCTCGAGGAGCTCGTGAACCTCAAGCGCTGATGCGCTGACCGGGGGCCTCCTGGCCCCCAGGGCCATCCGGGTGGCGGTGCCGGGAACCACCGACACCGCCACCCGGACCCCTCACCCCGGGGCCGCCAGCGCCGATGGAACAGGTGGCGGCGCCCACGGAAGGGTGCTGCGGCAGAGCTTCAAGGACGGTCGCCATGATCCTCGTCACCCGCTTGACCGGGACCGCCTTCGCGGTGAACCCGGACCTGCTGGAGCGCGTCGAGTCGACGCCCGACACCGTGCTCACCCTCATCGACGGCACCAAGTACCTGGTCAGCGAGTCGGTCACCGAGATCATCGGCCTGGTCCGCGACTACCGCTCCAGCATCGTGGCCGGTGCCCGCGCCCTGCGCGAGCCCGTGCCCGCTCCCGAGCCGGCGGCCCCGCTGCAGCTCGACGAGAGCGGGCGCCCCGGCCTGCACGTCGTCCCCAACCCGAACGTGGTCACCCCGCTGCCGAGCCGCGCAGCGGTGGCCCGCACCCCCGAGGAGGTGTGATGGATCCCGCGACCCTCATCGGCATCGGCCTCGCGATCGGCGGCATCCTGCTGGCGATCATCCTCGAGGGCTCGAGCCCCATGTCCGTCATCCTGATCCCCGCCATGACCCTGGTGATCGTCGGCACGGTCGGCGCGACCCTGGCCGGCTCGCGGATGGCGGACCTGCCGTTCATCATCCAGGGCACCATCAAGGCGTTCACGGGCAAGGCCACCAACCCCACCAAGACGATCGAGACGCTGGTCAAGCTCGCCGAGACCGCGCGCCGCGAGGGCCTGCTGGCCCTGGAGGACGCCGCCAAGGACGTCGACGACCCCTTCCTGAAGGACGGGCTCCAGTCGGCCATCGACGGCGCCGACCCCGAGGACCTCCGGGAGATGCTCGAGGCCAAGATCGCCACGAAGAAGTCCACGGACAAGGTGGCCGCCGGCTTCTGGGCCACCGCGGGCGGCTTCGCCCCGACCGTCGGCATCATCGGCACGGTCGTGTCGCTGGTGCACGTGCTCGAGAACCTGGCCGACCCGACCAAGCTCGGTCACATGATCGCCGCGGCGCTGGTCGCGACCTTCTGGGGCCTGCTCTCCGCCAACATCATCGCGCTGCCCCTGGCCGCGCGCCTCAAGCGCCTCTCGGAGACCGAGTGCGCGCAGATGGAGCTGATCGTCGAGGGCCTGATGGCCGTGCAGGCCGGGGCCAACCCGCGCCTGGTGGCGCAGCGCCTGCGCAGCCTCGTCCCGGAGACGAAGGCCAAGGAGAAGGAAGCCGCCTGATGTCAGGACACGGAGGCAAGCGCGGCAAGAAGCACGAGGAGCACGAGGAGCACGAGAACCACGAGCGCTGGGCCGTGTCCTACGCCGACATGATGACCGTGCTCATGGCGCTGTTCCTGGTGCTGTTCGCCATGAGCAACGTCGACCAGAAGAAGTACCTCGAGCTCAAGACGTCGCTCGCGGAGGGCTTCGGCAACGAGACGCTGCCCACCGACGGTGGCAGCGGCATCGTCGACGGCTCGACCCAGAGCGTCGTCGACCTGGGCAACGGGCAGGACTCCGGGAACGGCTCCAGCCCCAGCACCACCGCGAAGGCCACCGCCCAGCAGGCGGCCTCCCAGGAGGTCAGCTCGCTGCAGGAGCTGCAGCAGCGCGTCGAGGAGAAGCTCGAGGCGCAGGGCCTGCAGGACCAGGTCACCACCACCATCACCGAGCGCGGCCTGGTCATCAGCGTGGCCGCCAACAACATCTTCTTCGCCAACGGCAGCGCGACGATCGAGGCCGGTGGCCTGTCGGTGCTCGACACCATCGCGCCGGTGCTGCTGGGGGAGACCGAGCCGATCGCCGTCGAGGGCCACGCGAACAACCTCGCGGTGTCGAGCGGCAGCCAGTACGCCAACAACTGGGACCTGTCCTCGGCGCGCGCCTCGTCGGTGCTGCTCCGCCTGCTCGACGACGGGATCGAGGCGGGCCGCCTCAAGGCCGTCGGCTACGGCGACGCCCACCCGCTCTTCCCCGACGGCGACCCGCGCGCCGTCGAGGGCAACCGGCGCGTCGACATCGTGCTGGAGTCGAGCTCACCCGATGACGTCAAGGCGCTCCTGCCGGAGACGGCCGAGGCCGCGAGGGGCGGCGCGGCTCCGGCCGCACCCGCCATCGAGGCCGGCGCCGTCCCGGACATCGGCGCCGACGCGGCGCCCACCACGCACTGACCCTCACCAGCCACCGCCCCAGCCCCAGCACCCGAGCCCGCACCCGAGCCCGAGAGGACGACGACCATGGCCACCGCCACCGCAGCACCCGCCGAGACGGACGCCAAGAAGAAGGGGCCGAACAAGCTCGTCCTCGCCCTCGTCGCGATCATCGTGCTCCTCGCCGGGGGCGGCGGCGCGTACTTCTTCCTGCTGGCGCCGAAGCCGGCGCCGAGCGCCGAGGAGGTCGCCAAGGCCAAGGAGGCCGAGGAGAAGGCGAAGCTCGGCGCGGTCACCACGATCGAGCCGATCAGCGTGAACCTCGCCGACGGCCACTTCCTCAAGATCGGCATCGCCCTGCAGCAGTCGGCCGAGGTGGCCGAGGCCGTCGACGGCAGCAAGGCCCTCGACACCGTCATCGAGCTGTACAGCGGCAAGACCATGGAGGAGATCGGCTCCACCGAGGGTCGCGACGCCACCAAGGCCGAGCTGGTGAAGGAGATCGAGGAGGCCTACCCCGACGAGGTCCTCGACGTGTACTTCACCCAGTACGTCATGCAGTGACGCCCGCCGTGCGACCGTGATCGCGGCCGTCCGCCACCTCGAGGTGGCGGAGGCCCATGATCACGGAAGTCGGGGAGAACTCGTTCCCCCGAAAGGCTCAACCCGTTCACCCGTCCTGCCGACAACCTGTCTGTGACCGTCGAGAGCCCCACCGCAGCGCCGGGGCGCCGCAAGAGGCGCCGCGGCGTGGTGACCGAGTACGACTTCACCCGCCCCACCGCGCTCGCCCGCGAGCACTCCCGCGCGCTGGAGGTCTCCTTCGAGGCCTTCGCCCGCCAGTTCTCCACCACGCTGCTCACCCGCCTGCGCCAGACCTGCACCGTCGTGTGCACCGGCGTCGGCGCCCGCAGCTTCGAGGACCACCTCGCCGTCCAGCCGCCGCTGGGCGTCTTCCTGACCTTCCGCACCGAGGCCGGTGGCGCCACCGGGCTGGTCGCCCTCACCACCACCACGGTGATGACGGCGCTGGACTTCCTGCTCGGTGGCCACGGCGACGTCGAGGGCGTCGTCGTCGAGGGCGTCGAGCGCGAGCTGTCCGACATCGACAGCCGCCTCGTGGAGAGCCTCTCGGCCCGCCTGCTCGCCGACCTCGCGTCCGCGTTCGCCGGCGTCGTGCCGATGGCCCCCGTGCTGGCCGACGTCGACCAGTCCTCCCAGTTCCTCACGATGGCGTCCCCGGCCGACGTCGTCCTGGTCGCCGACTTCACGGTGGCCCTCGGCGAGGAGGCCGAGGCGCACCCGTTCTCGGTGATGCTGCCCCTGAACCCCGTGCTCGCCCGCCTCGTGGAGACCCGCGGCACGGCCGAGAGCAGCGAGGAGCAGCGCCGCACGGCCGAGTCGGCCGCCGACGTGCTCTCGCGCACCGTCCCCGAGCTGCCCGTCGACGTCTGCGCCCGCATGACGCCGATGGCCCTCTCGGTCCAGGCGGTCACCGCCCTGTCCGTGGGCGACGTGCTGCACCTGCCGCACCCCACCGCCCGCCCCCTGGACGTCGTCACCAACGACGTCGTCCTGGCCCGCGCCGTCCCCGGCACCAGCGGGACCCGCCTTGCCTGCCTCGTGGTGAACCCTGATGAGGAGACGCGATGACCACGCCGACCACCCAGAGCGCGGCCCACGCCGCCCTCCTCGCCGCCGCCGCTGCTGCCGCTGAGCAGCTGCCCGCCGGAGCCACGCTCGCCGTGGGCCCCTCCGACGGCTCCCTGGCCCCCACCGCCGACGGCTCCGGTGTGGCCGCCGCCTTCACCGGCGCGGTGTCGGGCAGCCTGGTCGTCATCGTCGACCCCTCCCTGGAGGAGGCGCTCGCCGGTGCCGAGGGCGGTCCGCTGCCGATCGTCGACGCCGTGGCCCCCGCGCTGCGCGCCGCCGTCGCCGCGATGGGCCCCTCGGTGCCCGGCGCCGTCACCGCCACCGACGTGGCCGCCGCGGTCGCCGACCCCGACGCCCTGTGGGTGCCGCTGGTCGACGCCAACTCCGAGGCGCAGGAGGTGGTCGTCTGGCTGGGTCTGCTCATCGCCCAGGCCTCCGTGCCCTCCGGCACCCCCAGCGGCCCGGCCATCCCCACCCAGTCCACCGCCGGCCGCGCCGGCATGGCGCTGCTGCGCGGCGTCGAGATGGTCGTCACCGTCGAGCTCGGCCGCACCCGGATGTCGGTGAAGGACCTGCTGGCCCTGACCCCCGGCTCCGTGGTCGAGCTGGACCGCGCCGCCGGCGCCCCCGCCGACCTGCTGGTCAACGGCCGCCTCCTCGCCCGCGGCGAGGTCGTCGTGGTCGACGAGGACTACGGGCTGCGCATCACCGAGATCGTCGAGCCCGGCGCGGAAGACTGAGCGGCCCGGCCGTGGAGATCCTCCCCCTGATCGCCCGCGTGGCGGTGGCCCTTGCCGCCGTCGTCGGCCTGATCCTGCTCATGCAGCGCGCGGCCCGCCGCCGCGGCGCCGGCCGCACGGTCGACGCCTCCCGCTTCACCGTGGTGGCCCGCCAGGCGCTGTCCCGCTCCTCGGGCGTCACCGTCCTGCGGGTCGGCGACGAGGCCCTGGTCCTCGGCGTCACCGACGCCCAGGTGCAGCTGCTGGCCCGCATGCCGCTCGACGCCATCACCGGTGAGGCCCCCGCCGACGTCGTCCTCGACGTCGACGCGGCGCCCGAGGCCCCCGCGGCCCGCTCGGCGGTCCAGCTCCCGAGCTTCACCCCGGCCGTGCCCCGCCGCGCCGTCGCCACGGTCACCAGCCCCGCCAGCGCCACCCAGCGCGCGCCCCTCGCGGGCTCCGCGCTCTCCCCGGCCACCTGGACCTCCGCCCTGGAGGTCCTGCGCGAGAGGACCACCCGCCGATGATCACCGCCCTGCTGACGGCAGGGGCCGCAGCAGGGCCGACCGGCCCCGCCGGCCCCGCCGCGCCCGCCGGTCCCGGCGGCAGCCTGTCCCTGGCCGTGAACGGCCTCGACGGGACGCCGAGCACCTCGATCGTCCTGATCCTCGCGATCACCGCGCTGTCCGTCGCCCCGGCCCTGCTGCTGATGATGACGGCGTTCACCAAGATCATGGTCGTCCTGAGCATCACCCGGAACGCCCTCGGGCTGCAGGGCGTGCCGCCCAACCAGGTGCTCGCCGGCCTGTCGCTCTTCCTGACGCTCTTCGTGATGGCCCCGGTCATCCACGAGATCAACGAGACCGCGATCCAGCCCTTCCTCGCGGGGGGCATCAGCCAGACCGACATGTTCGCGCTCGCCAGCGAGCCGCTGAAGCACTTCATGCTGGCTCAGACCCGCGACGAGGACCTGGCGCTCATCACCCGCGCCGCCGACCGCGCCAACCCGGCCAGCCCCGACGCCGTGCCGATGATGACGCTGATCCCCGCGTTCCTGCTGTCGGAGCTCCGTGCCGCCTTCATCATCGGGTTCGTCATCTACGTGCCGTTCCTGGTGATCGACATCGTCGTCTCCTCCGGCCTGATGGCGCTCGGCATGATGATGCTGCCGCCGGTGACCGTCTCGCTCCCCTTCAAGCTGCTGCTGTTCGTCCTGGTCAACGGATGGGGCCTGATCATCACGGCCCTGGTGGGGAGCTACGCGTAGCCATGGACGACGCCGCCGTCATCGACATCGCCGTGCAGGCCATGCTCATCGCCGCCAAGCTCTCCGCGCCGATGCTGCTGGTGGCCCTGTGCATCGGGTTCATCGTCTCGCTGTTCCAGTCGGTCACCCAGATCCAGGAGCCGACCCTGAGCTTCGTCCCCAAGGCCCTCGGCGTGGCGGTGGTGCTCGTGCTCTCCGGCAGCTGGATGCTGGCCGAGATGACCGAGTTCACCACCGGGCTGTTCGCCCGGATCCCCGACCTGCTCGCGATGGGCTGAGGACGACGCCGTGGAGCTCCCCGCGATCGCCCTGACCACCGTGGTCGGCCACCTGCTGGTCCTGGTGCGCGTCACCACCTGGATGGCCATCGCCCCGCCGTTCTCGCACAAGGCGATCCCCGCCAGGGTCAAGACGCTCCTCGCGCTGGGCATCACGCTCGCCGTCGGCTCGTCGATGGACTTCTCCGGCCTGTCGCTGTCCACCCCGCAGCTGGTCTCCGCCGCGGTGCAGCAGGCGCTGGTCGGCGCTGCGCTCGGCTTCCTCTGCTACCTCGTCTTCGCCGCCGTCCAGGCCGCGGGCAACCTGATCGACATGTTCGGCGGCTTCCAGGCGGCCACCACGTACGACCCGCAGATGGAGGCCGGCGCCGCCGTCTTCGGCCGGCTCTACCAGATGACGACCGTGGTGCTGCTCTTCGCCTCCGACGGCTACCTCGTCGTCTTCCACGGCCTGGTCAAGACCTTCGACGTCCTCGGCCTGCAGGAGGACATCAGCTCCGCGCTCGTGGCCCGCGTGGTCACCGAGGGCGCGCAGACGCTGATGGTGTCCGCGCTGCAGATCGCCGGCCCGCTGCTCGCCGTCCTGTTCCTCACCGACGTCGGCCTCGGCCTGCTGACCCGCGCCGCCCCCGCCCTGCAGGCGTTCTCCCTCGGCTTCCCGCTGAAGATCATGATCACCCTGTCGGTGGCCGCGATGACGGTGGCGGCGCTGCCGTCCGTCGTCGACGCCATGGCCGACGAGGCCGGCTCCCAGGTGGTCGCCACCGCGACCGCCGGTGACGACGCCGACACGGCCGCCGCGGCGTCCGCGTTCCTGCTGCCCGCCGCGGACGACGCACCCGGCGACGGCGTGCTCCTCCCGTGAGCGCCGGGGGAGGTGGGGGCGAGAAGACCGAGAAGCCGACGCCGAAACGGCTCTCAGAGGCCCGCAAGAAGGGCCAGGTCGCCAAGACCCCGGACCTCGGTGCCTGGCTGGGGCTCGGCGCGGTCGTCGCCGTCATCCCGATGGTCATCGGGCCCACGCGGGTGCGCCTCGAGGTGCTGCTCGGGTCGCTGAGCGACGTCGCGAAGGACCCCGAGCCCGCCCGCATGCTCGCCGCGCTGGCGCAGGGCGGCGCCGCGATCCTGCCGGCCATCGCGCCGCTGCTGGCGGTGTCGGTGGTCGTGGCGATCGTCAGCTCCGTCGCCCAGGGCGGCTTCGTGCTCGCCACCAAGGCCGCCAAGCCCAACTGGCAGCGCCTCGACGTGCTCAAGGGCATCAAGCAGCTGTTCAGCGTGGTCAACCTCTGGCAGCTGGTGAAGTCGCTCATCAAGACCGCGCTCATCGGCGGGGTGCTGTGGATGACGGTGCAGGGCCTCGTCCCGGTGCTGCTCAGCGGCGGTGGCCTCACCCTCGCCGGCGTGCTGGCGGCGACCACCGACGGCACCGCGTTCCTCGTCAAGATCGCCGTCGCCGCCGGCGTGGTGCTCGCCGCCGTCGACTTCGCCGTCCAGAAGGCGAAGACGATGAAGGACCTCAAGATGACCAAGCAGGAGATCAAGGACGAGCACAAGAACAGCGAGGGCAACCCCGAGATCAAGGCCGCGATCAAGGGCAAGCAGCGCGCGATGAGCCGCAACCGCATGATGGCCGCCGTCGGCGAGGCCGACGTCGTGCTCGTCAACCCGACGCACGTCGCCGTGGCCCTGAAGTACGAGGCCGGGCGCGGCGCCCCCCGGGTGGTCGCCAAGGGATCCGGCCACGTCGCGAGCCGCATCCGCGAGCGCGCCACCGAGGCCGGCGTCCCGATGGTCAGCGACGTGCCGCTCGCCCGCGCCCTCTTCGCCGCCTGCGAGGTGGAGCAGGAGGTGCCGATGCACCTCTACGTGGCCGTCGCCCAGGTCCTCGCCTTCGTCATGGCCCTCAAGA
>JAKONK010000228.1 GCA_022701985.1 Actinomycetales bacterium | reverse complement strand
TCGAGGAGTCCCGCCTCGGTGGCCGCGGCCGTGCGCGATGCCGGGATCCCGGTGCTCGTCACCCACGGCGCCGGCGACGAGGTGGTCCCGGTCGCCGACGGCCTGCGGGCCTTCGACGACCTCGCCGCCGAGGCGGACCGGGTCGGCGCGACGGCCGTCGGCGAGCTCCCCGCGCCCACCGGCGACGAGCTCACCGCCACCCGCTTCACCGACGAGGACCCGCCGGTGCTGTTCGCCCGCAGCTCCGGTGACGTGACGGTCGCGGTCTTCGACGGCGGTCACGAGCTGGTCTACTACCCCGCGCTCGACTGGCTGGCCCGGGTCGACGCCGCGAGCCGCGCGTGAGCGGAGGCCCCAGCCGCCGCGCCGCGCTCGCCGCCCTCGCGGCGGCGGCCACGGCCGCCTGCAGCTCGCGACCCGACGGTGCCAGCCCCCCGGGCGCTGGCGGCGCGTCATCGGCCGGCTCGGCAGGGTCGAGCCCGTCAGGCACCTCGCCGGCACCCACGCCGTCGTCCTCCTCCGCCAGCCCGGAGCCGTTGCCGGCCGTCCCCGCCTTCCCGGCCGTCCCCGCCGCGGCGGCGTACGCGCTGCTGCCCGGAGAGGTGGAGCCGGCCTGCAAGCAGGCGGCGCTCGACGCGGCGTCCGCGGCGCTGACGGTCGACGCCGCGGCGCCCTCGGCGGCCTCCGGACCCCTGGAGCCCCTGCGTGCGCTCGTGCCGACCGGCGCGTCGACCGCGCTCGAGGTCGTCTACCCGCAGTACGGCGGGCTCGACGCCCCCCGGCGCACCGCGAGCGTCATGCTCGTGGCCGACCTCCTCGTGGCCGGTGCCACCGCGGGCACAGCGGCCGGTGCCACCGCGGCGGCGCCGGAGCGGCGCTCGACCACCGTCGACCTGCGCCTGACCTCCGAGGGCGGGCGCTGGAGCGTCACCGAGGTCCTGGTGCCCGAGCTGCCGGCTGCGGCGCCCGTCGACCAGCTCCCGGAGCAGACCCGGCAGCTGCTGGCCACGGACCGCGTGGTGCTGCCGGGGGCTGCGCGCGCCGACCTGCTCGCGGGGTCGGTGCACCCGGCCGTGGTCAGCACCCTGCTGGAGCTCTCGCGGACCTGGCGGCTGCACGTCCAGGTCCTCACCAGCGGGCACCCGGTCAACGTCTTCGCCACCGACCGCGTCTCCAACCACACCCGCGGGCGGGCGGTGGACCTGTGGGCCCTGGACGGCGTGCCCGTGGTCGAGCAGGACCGCAGCCCCTGGCGCGAGGTGGTGGAGGCGGCGACGGCCCTCGGTGCCAGCGAGGTGGGAGGACCGCAGGACCTCGGCGGTCGCGGCCAGTTCACCGACCAGGTGCACCAGGACCACCTCCACCTGGGCTTCGGCCGGGCCTGATGCGCCGCGGGCCCGCACCCCGGAGGGGGTGCAGGCCCGCGGTGCCGGGGCGCGACCCGTCAGGCGGGACGCAGGTAGGGCTGGCTGGTCGCCGTCAGCGCCGGGTCGGACGCGACGACGCTTCCGAGCAGGTCGTCGATCTTCGTCATGACCTCGGCGGGCAGGCGCACCCCGGCGGCCTTGGCGTTGTCGGTGACCTGCTCGGGCTTCGAGGCGCCGATGATCGCCGCGGCGACGTTGTCGTTCTGGAGCACCCAGGCGACGGCGAGCGCTGCCATCGACAGGCCCAGGTCGTTCGCGACGGGCTTGAGCTCCTGGACGGCGGCGAGCACGTCGTCGCGCATCCAGCGGGAGATCATCTGGGCGCCGCCCTTGTCGTCGGTGGCGCGGCTGCCCTCGGGGGGCTGCTGCCCCGGGAGGTACTTGCCGGTGAGCACGCCCTGCGCGACCGGCGAGAACACGATCTGCGACAGGCCCAGCTCGCGGGAGGTCGGCACGACCTGGCCCTCGATGACCCGGTACAGCGCCGAGTACTGCGGCTGGTTCGAGACGAGGCGGAAGCCCGCCTGGGTGGCCAGGGCCTGGCCGGCGCGGATCTGGTCGGCGGTCCACTCCGAGACGCCGATGTAGAGCGCCTTGCCGGCGGCGACGACGTCCGCGAACGCGGAGATGGTCTCCTCCAGCGGCGTCTCGTGGTCGTAGCGGTGGGCCTGGTAGAGGTCGACGTAGTCCATCTGCAGCCGCTCGAGGCTGTTGTCGATGCCCTCGAGGACGTGCTTGCGCGACAGGCCGACGTCGTTCTTGCCGCCCGGGCCGACCGGCCAGTAGACCTTGGTGAAGACCTCCAGCGACTCGCGCCGCTCGCCCTTCAGCGCCTCGCCGAGGACCTCCTCGGCGGCGCCGTTGGCGTACACGTCAGCGGTGTCGAAGGTCGAGATCCCCGCGTCGAGGGCGGCGCGCACGCACCGCGTGGCGACGTCGTTCTCCACCTGCGACCCGTGGGTCAGCCAGTTGCCGTAGGTGATCTCCGAGATCTTGAGACCGCTGCGTCCGAGCTTCCTGAACTCCATCACCCCATCCAACCCCGGACGGCGTGTGAGCGCTCACCCGGCGTCCGGGCGGCGTCCGAGCGGCGCCGGGGCGGGGGGGGGCGGTGGTCAGAGCCGCGACCGCGACAGGGCCGTCGGGAGCGCGTCGAGGAGCGCGTCGACGTCGGCCTCCGCGGAGCTCCACCCCAGGGTGCAGCGCACGGCGCTGCGGGCGTCGTCGTCGGACAGCCCCATCGCCACCAGCACGTGCGAGGCGTCGTCGCTGTCCGCCGCGCACGCCGACCCCGACGAGCACGCGACGCCCGCGAGGTCGAGCTCGGCGAGGACCACCTCGCCCGACAGCCCCGGCACCACGAACGACGCGTGCCCCGGGAGCCGCCCGGCCCCGAGCGGGGCACCCGTCAGCGCCACCTCGACGCCCGCCGCCGCGCCCGCGGCCAGCACACCGGCCACCAGCCGGTCGCGCAGCCCCGCCAGGCGCACCACCTCGCGATCGCGCCGCGCCGCGGCGGCTGACAGCGCGGTGGCGAGCCCCACGGCGGACGCCACGTCGACGGTCCCCGAGCGCCGTCCTCGCTCCTGCCCGCCGCCGATGGCCAGCGGTTCCAGCGGCGTGCCCGACCGCACGGCCAGCAGGCCCGACCCGCGCAGCCCGCCCAGCTTGTGCGCCGAGACGCTGACGGCCGCGACCCCACCGGTCGCGCTGCCGAGGGCCCACAGCTCGCGCAGGTCGAGCACCCCGGCGCTCTGGACGGCGTCGACGTGCAGCGCCACCCCGCGCTCCGCGCACAGCGCCGCCACCCCGCCGGCACCCGCGAGCGGCTGGACCGTGCCGACCTCGTTGTTCGCGTGCATGACGGACACCAGCGCCGTCCGCTCGGTGACCGCGCCGGCCAGCGCGTCGAGGTCGACCCGGCCCTCGCCGTCGACCCCGACGACGTCGACCCGCCACCCGCGGCGCTCCAGCTCGCGCGCCGGCTCGAGCACCGCGGAGTGCTCCACCGCGGTGGTGACGAGGTGGCGGTCGCGCCCCCGCGCGGTCGCGACCGCCGGGGCGATCCCCAGGACGGCGAGCCCGTCGGACTCCGTGCCGCCGGAGGTGAGGACCACCTCGCCGGGTCGGCACCCGAGCGCGGCCGCAGCCGTCGCGCGCGCCCGCTCCAGACCCTCGCGGGCCTGCTGCCCGGGCGTGTGCACCGACGCGGGGTTGGCCGTGACCTGCACGAGGTACGGCCAGACCGCCTCCAGCACCTCCCGCGTGGGTGGGGAGGTGGCGGCGTGGTCGAGGTAGGTCACCATCCGGTGCGCGTGCGGGTCGGCGCGACCTCGGCGTCAGCCCCCACGTCGAGCCCGACGTCGAGCGCCGGGGCGGCCTGCGTCAGCCCGCCGACGGAAACGACGTCGACGCCCGTCGCGGCGATGGCCCCGATGGTGTCGCGGCGCACCCCGCCGCTGGCCTCCACGAGCACCCGACCGCCGTGCGCGGCGACGTGGGAGCGCACCGCGGCCACCCCGGCCCGCAGGTCGTCGAGGGTGAAGTTGTCGAGGAGCACGCCGTCGACCCCCGCCGCCAGCACCGCGGCCAGCTGGTCGAGCCTGTCGACCTCCACCTCCACGAAGGTGGTGTGCGGCACCCGCGCCCGCACGGCGGCGAGCGCCTCGGTGACGCCGCCGCCGACGAGGGCGAGGTGGTTGTCCTTGACCAGCACCGCGTCGGACAGCGACCAGCGGTGGTTGGACCCGCCGCCGCAGCGCACCGCGTGGCGCTCCAGCGCTCGCAGGCCCGGCGTGGTCTTGCGCGTGTCGGCGACGCGGGCGGTGGCGCCCGCGGCGGCGACCAGCGCCACGTGCTCGGCGGTCGCCGTCGCGACGCCGGACAGGTGCTGCACCAGGTTCAGCGCGATCCGCTCGGCCCGGAGCACCGCCAGCGCGCTGCCCCCGGCGCGGCCGAGCACCTGCCCCGGCACCAGCCGGTCGCCGTCGGCGGCCAGCAGCTCCACGACGGGCTCGCCGGCGCCCACCAGGCGCGCGGCCTGGGCCAGCGCCTCGGGGAACGCCCCGATGCCGGCGAGCACGCCCTCGGTCCGGGCGCGGAGCACGGCCGTCGTCGTGGCGGACGCGTCGAGCAGCGACTCGCTGGTCAGGTCGCCCCACGGGGCGTCCTCGGCGAGCGCCCGGGCGACGACGTCGGCCAGCTGCCCCGCCACCGAGCCCGCCACCGAGCCGGCCACCGACCCGCTCACGGCCGGTCCTCGAGCACGGCGCGCAGCAGCACGTGGCGGGCGCGGGGAGCCCGCGCCGGGTGGTCGGTGCGGGCGTGCGCGCCGCGGCTCTCCTCGCGGGCGAGGGCACCCGCGGCGAGCAGCGCGGCCACGTCGGTGAGCGCCCTGTCCTCCAGCGCCTCGGCACCGAGCGAACGGGGAGGAGTCGAGGTCCCAGCCGGGCTCGTGCGCCTCTGGGACAGCGTCGACTCCTCCCCGCCGGTCCGCTCGCCGGGGGCGACCGCGCCGGCCAGGGTCTTGGTGAGCAGCTCCAGGCCGCCGCGGTCGCGCAGCAGCCCGGCGTGCTCCCACACCAGCTCCCTCAGCTCCGCCCGCGGCAGTGCTCCGGAGGGGAGCTCGACGGCGATCCGCACGTCGTCCGGGGCGCCCGCGAGCGCCTCGTCCGCAGCGGGAGCCCCGGTGACGAGCGCCGCCGCGGCGCGGGCCCCGAAGACCGCGCCCTCCAGCAGCGAGTTGGAGGCCAGGCGGTTGGCGCCGTGGACGCCGCTGGAGGCGACCTCCCCGACCGCCCACAGCCCGGGCAGCGTGGTCCGCCCGTCGAGGTCGGTGAGCACGCCGCCCATGGCGTAGTGCGCGGCGGGCGTCACGGGGACGGGCTCGCGCGTCCAGTCCAGGCCCGCGGCGCGGGTGAGGGCGTCGATGCCGGGGAACCTCGTCCGCACCCCCTCGACCCCCGTGGCGTCGAGCAGCACCGGGGCGCCGTCCTGCGCGGCCATCGCGGCGGCGCAGGCGCGGGCGACGACGTCGCGGGGCGCGAGCTCGTCGGTGAACCGGCCCCCGGCGGCGTCGAGCAGCACCGCACCCTCGCCGCGCACGGCCTCGGAGACGAGGAACGTCCGGCCGTCGCGACCGGTCCCCGCCGTGGGGTGGAACTGCACCATCTCGACGTCGCGGGCCACCGCCCCGGCGCGCACGGCGGCCGCGAGGCCGTCGCCGGTGGCGACCGAGGGCGTGGTCGTGTGCGCGTAGACCTGGGCGTGCCCGCCGGTGGCGAGGACGACGGCGCGGGTGCGCACCAGGACCTCCTCGCCGCCCGGGCCGCGCAGCCGAGCACCGGTGACGGCGGTCCCGGGGCCGGCCGTCGTGAGCAGCTCCACGAGGGCCGTGCGCTCCAGGAGCGCGGCGCGCGAGGCGCGCACGGCGGCGCCCAGCGCCCGGGTGACGTGGGCGCCGGTGGTGTCACCGCCGGCGTGCACGATCCGCGGGCGGGAGTGGGCGGCCTCGAGCCCGCGGGAGAGCCGGCCGGCGGGCGCGGTGTCGAGCCGCAGGCCGCGGGCCTGCAGCGCCGCGACGGCGGCGCCGCCCGCGCCGCAGAGCACGGCGACGGCCTCGGGGGCGCAGAGCCCGTCGCCCGCGGCGAGGGTGTCGGCCACGTGCAGCGCGACCTCGTCCCCGGAGCCGGGGAGCACCGCGGCGATGCCGCCCTGCGCCCACGCCGTCGCCCCGTCACCGAGCGCCGCCTTGGTCGCCACGGCGACGTGCGCCCCCGGGGCGAGGCGCAGCACCTCCAGCGCCGTCGTCAGCCCGGCGATGCCGGACCCGACGACGAGGACGTCGACGTCGACGTCGAGGCTCACGGGACGACCGAGAGCATGCGCTCCAGGGCCGTGCGGCCCGCGGCGGCGACGGCGTCGTCGACGGCCACGCGGTTCACCACGGGGCCCAGCTCGCTCTCGGGGGCGCCGGCGGCCAGGGCCGCCTCGCGCTCCACCAGCGACTCCAGCACCCAGGCGAGGTAACCGGGGTGGATCCGGTACATCGTCGAGCAGGGGCAGATCACGGGGTCGAGGCAGGTGATGGTCTTGTCCGGGTGGGCGTCGGCGAGGCGGCGCACGAGGTTGATCTCGGTGCCGATCGCCAGGCTCGCCCCGGCGGGCGCGGCCTCGACGGCCCTGATGATGAACTCGGTCGAGCCAGCGCGGTCGGCGGCGTCGACCACGGCCTGCGGGCACTCGGGGTGCACGACGACCTCCACCGAGGGGTCGGCGGCGCGGGCGGCGTCGATCTGGGCGGTGGTGAAGCGCTGGTGCACCGAGCACCAGCCGCGCCAGAGCAGCACGCGGGAGTCGACGAGCGCCTGGGCGCTGTTGCCGCCCATCGGCTTGCGGGGGTCCCACAGCGGCATGAGGTCGGCGGGGACCCCCATGGCCTTCGCGGTGTTGCGGCCCAGGTGCTGGTCGGGCACGAACAGCACGCGGCGGCCGCGGGCGAAGGCCCACTCGAGCACCGCCGTCGCGTTGGACGAGGTGCAGACGATGCCGCCGTGCTCCCCGCAGAACGCCTTGATGGCGGCGGAGGAGTTCATGTAGGTGACGGGCACGACCTCGACCAGACCGTCCTCGCCCGGCACGTCGAGCGGGCGCCCGAGCGCCTGCTCCAGCTGCGCCCAGCAGTCCTCGACGGCGTCGAGGTCGGCCATGTCGGCCATCGAGCAGCCGGCGGCCAGGTTCGGGAGCACCACGGCCTGGTCGGGCCGGGTCAGCAGGTCGGCGGTCTCGGCCATGAAGTGCACGCCGCAGAACACGACGTACTTCGCCTCGGGCCGCTCCAGGCTGCGCCGGGCCAGGAGGAAGGAGTCGCCGGTCACGTCGGCGTGCGCGATGACCTCGTCGCGCTGGTAGTGGTGACCGAGGACGACGACGGCGCTGCCCAGCGCCGCCTTCGCCGCGGTGATGCGCTCGTGCACCTCGTCGTCGGCCATGCGGCGGTAGCGCGCGGGGATCTGCTCCTGCACCGGCGTCGTCGGCGGGGCGGTGTCGACGTCGGAGGCGCCCGGTCCGTACTCGGGGGCCGGGGCGGGCAGGCCCGGCATCGCGTCGAGGGTGAACGGGTCGCTCGAGAGGCGGGTGTCGCAGGAGCTGACCGGTGCGGCGCCCGCGGGGGGCGCGCTGCGACCGAGGGTGACGGCGACCGAGACCATTGCTCTTCCTCTTCCTTCGACGTTCCTGCTGGTGGTGCTGGTGTCAGCCGAGCTCGGGGCGGGACTGCCACGGCGGGTAGCCCCCCGTCGCGCCGCCGGGGGGCAGCACGGCGCGGTACAGGCGGGCGGGCCGGTGGGCCGCCCCGGTCTGGACGTGCTCGGTGGCCTCCACCGACCCCGACGCGACAGCGGTGCGGCGGAAGTTGGCCGGGTCGAGCGGCTTGCCGAGCACGGCCTCGTGCACGTGGCGCAGCTCGGCGAGGGTGAACAGCTCACCGAGCAGGTGCTGGGCGATGGCGGCGTAGCTCACCTTCGTGCGCAGGCGCCAGAGCGCGTAGTCGACGATCTCGGCGTGGTCGAAGGCGAGGTCGCCCACGGTCTCGGCGAGGGTGTCGGCCGGGGCCCAGCGGACGTTCTCGCCGACCTCGACGTCGGCGGCCTCCGGGGCCCGCACCAGAGCGGTGTAGACCACCGAGACCACGCGGCCCGTGGGGGAGCGGCGGGGAGCCCCGAACGTGTAGAGCTGCTCGAGGTAGCTCGGGCGCAGCGCCGTCGTCTCCTCGAGGGTGCGGCGGGCGGCGGCGCTGAGGCGCTCGTCGGGGGTGACCCAGCCGCCGGGCAGCGCCCACCGCTGCGCGAAAGGCTCCCGCGTGCGGCGCACCAGCGGCAGGTGCAGCCGCAGGGACTCGTCAGCGGGGGAGCCGGCGCCGGCGGCGGTGGGGCAGGAGCCCGGCAGCAGCGCCAGGATCACGGTCGAGACGGCGAGCTCCAGGTCCGCCACGCCGCACCTCCCCCCGGTCACGCACAACTTCAGGTGGGCGTGACACTAACAGCACTTGTGGTCGCTATGACAAGAACGACCCGCGGGGCCCCTCCTCGGACCGCAGCCAGGCGCTCGGCTGCGGTCCGGACCCCCTCCCGAACCGCGACCGGGCGCTCGGCTGCGGTCCACGGGGGGCGTCAGCGGCGGACGGCACCCATCGGCACCAGCACCTCGACCCGCACCCCGGCCACCAGCTCGCGCACCCGGTCCAGGAACGCCGCCGTCGCCGGCCGCGCCTCGTGCGCCGCGTGCCCCCCGTCGGCGTACTCCTCGTAGAACACGCGCGCCAGCGGCTCGCCCTGCACCGCGTTCACCACGTACTGCAGCGTCCCCGGCTCGTCGGCCGCGAACCCGGGCAGCACGTCGGCCACGAGCTCGTCGAACGCCGCCAGCGCCCGCGCATCGGGCAGGTCGAAGCGCACGGCGATCCCGCTGGCCGGGGCGCTCGCGGCGTCTCGGGCGAGGGCGTCACGCAGCACGGCGGCGTGGTCGAAGGCCAGCTGGCCGCGCTCGTCACCGGCCAGCGCCTCGCTGACGGGCACCCACGCCGCCTCCGCGGCGTCGTCCCCGCCCGCGACCGCCGGTGCGCCAGCGCCGTCAGCCCCGTCAGCGCCGTCAGCGAGCCGGACCCACCACGCGCTGCTCACGACGCGCCCGCGGGGGTCGCGCCCCGGCGCGCCGTAGACGCCCAGCTCGCGCAGGGCCACGTCGGCGAGGTCGAGGCCGGTCTCCTCGCCCAGCTCGCGCAGCGCAGCCACCTGGGGGTCCTCGTCGGGGTCGACGAACCCGCCCGGCAGCGCCCACGACCCCTCGAAGGGCGGCGAGCCGCGGCGCACCAGCAGCACGCGGTCCTCACCGCCGCTGCGCAGCAGGGCGACGACGTCGGCCGTCAGGGCGGCGTTCGGGCGCGCGGCCGGGAGGTCGGTGTGCTGGTCGGTCGGCTCGCTCATCGCGCCAGCCTCACACCGCCAGCTGCTCCGGGCGCGTCGGTGCTGCGGTGCCGGCTGCCACGGACGGGCCAACGGGGGGTGCGCAGCGTGACCGGGTGCTCACAAGATGTCGCAGCTGGAGCGACCGACGACCGGGAGGAGCGACCGATGAGCTGGGTCACGCGCGAGCAGATGATCGCCAGTCGCCGGGGCACGCCCTGGTACCAGCTGGACACCCTCGCCCGCAGCCGCGACGTCAAGACGCGCCTGCGGGTGGCCAAGAACCCCTCCGCGGAGGACGCCGCGCTGTGGGTCCTGGCCCGCGACGCCGACCTGGACGTCCGCGAGCAGGTCGCCCGCCGCGAGGACGTCCCCGTCCGCGTGCTCGCGCTGCTGAGCTCCGACGCCAGCGCCCGGGTGCGCTCGGCGGTCGCCCGCAACCCCGAGACGTCCGCCACCACGCTGCGCGGCATGTCGGAGGACCCCCACCACGGCGTCCGCTTCGCGGTGCAGGCCGCCCAGCGGCTCCGCGAGCGCACCGCGCTCGAGGTCGAGGCCGAGACCACCGCCGCGGAGGCGCAGGACGAGCCCGACGAGCAGCAGGCCCCCGTGCCGGCCGCCCCCCGGGAGCCGGTCGTCGCCTGACGCCGCCCGGCCTGCGCCGACCGGGGTCCGTCCGCCCGGCTGGGATGATGGGCCCGTGACCACCAGCCCCACCCCCGCCGCGCCCCCCAGCGCCCTGGACCCCGCCGTCGCCGCGCGCCTCAAGCGCGACGACGCCGGCCTCGTCGCCGCCGTGGTGCAGCAGCACGGCACCGGAGAGGTCCTCATGGTCGGCTGGATGGACGACGAGGCGGTCCACCGCACCCTGACCACCGGTCGCACCTGGTTCTGGAGCCGCAGCCGCTCGGAGTACTGGCGCAAGGGCGACACCTCCGGCGCGGTGCAGGCGGTCCGCTCCGTGAGCA
The DNA here is from genome assembly GCA_022701985.1 of Actinomycetales bacterium. Lineage (GTDB taxonomy): Bacteria > Actinomycetota > Actinomycetes > Actinomycetales > Quadrisphaeraceae > Quadrisphaera. Next base: position 16,308 of record JAKONK010000228.1, on the reverse strand, counting down.
TCGACTGCGACGGCGACGCGCTGCTCGTCGTCGTCGACCAGACCGGTGCTGCCTGCCACACGGGGACGCGCACCTGCTTCGACGACGGCGCCCTGCCCGTCGCCACCCCGGAGGTGCCCGCGTGAGCGCGCCCGTGCCCCCGAAGGACCTCGGTGGCGGCGCCACCTGGCCCGACCTCGACGGCTTCCGCGAGCTGGCCCGCGACCGCCGTGTCGTCCCCGTGGTCCGCAAGCTCCTCGCCGACGCCGAGACGCCCGTCGGGGTCTACCGCAAGCTCGCGGGCAGCGAGACCGGCACCTTCCTGCTGGAGTCCGCCGACCACGGCGGCGTCTGGTCGCGCTACTCGATCGTCGGAGCCCGCTCCGCCGCCGTCCTGACCGAGCGCGACGGCCAGGCCCACTGGCTGGGCACCCCGCCGGCCGGCGTCCCGACCAGCGGCGACCCCCTCGTCGCCGTCCGCGAGACCCTGGCGGCGCTGCGCACCCCGCGCCTGCCGGGCCTGCCGCCCCTGACCGGCGGCCTGGTCGGGGTGCTCGGGTGGGACGTCGTGCGCCGCTGGGAGAAGCTGCCCACCCCGCCGCGCTCCCAGGGCACCGAGCCCCCCGAGCTGGCGCTGTGCCTGGCCACCGACCTCGCCGTCGTCGACCACGCCGACTCCTCCGTGCTGCTCGTCGCCAACGCCGTCAACCTCGACGGCACCGACGAGCGGGTCGACGAGGCCTGGGCCGACGCCGTCGCCCGCCTCGACGCGATGGCCGCGAAGCTCGCGGCCCCCGCGCCGTCGACCGTGGCCACCCTCGACGCGGCCGCCGCCGCCCGGACCGCCGCCGCGCAGCCCCGGCGCACCTCCACCGCGGCGGAGTACGAGGCCGCCGTCGACGCCGCCAAGGTCGCGATCCGCGACGGCGAGGTCTTCCAGGTGGTGCCCTCCCAGACCTTCGAGGTCGACTGCCCCGCCGACGCCCTCGACGTCTACCGCGCCCTGCGGGCCACCAACCCCAGCCCGTACATGTACCTGTTCCGCTTCGAGGACGCCGACGGCGGCCGCTACGACGTCGTCGGCTCCAGCCCGGAGTCGCTGGTCAAGGTCGAGGGCGGGCGCGCGATGACCCACCCCATCGCCGGCACCCGCCCCCGCGGCGCCACCCCGGAGCAGGACACGGCGCTCGCGGCCGACCTGCTCGCCGACGCCAAGGAGCGCGCCGAGCACCTCATGCTCGTCGACCTCGCCCGCAACGACCTCGCCCGCGTCTGCCGCCCGGGCACCGTCGAGGTGGTCGAGTTCATGGAGGTGTGGCGCTACAGCCACGTCATGCACCTCGTGAGCACCGTCACCGGCGAGGTCCGCGAGGGCAGGACGGCGTTCGACGTGCTGCAGTCCACCTTCCCGGCCGGCACCCTCTCGGGGGCCCCCAAGCCGCGCGCGCTGGCGCTGATCGACGAGCTGGAGCCGGTGCGGCGCGGCCTGTACGGCGGGACCGCCGGCTACTTCGACGTCGCAGGCGACCTCGACATGGCCATCACGATCCGCAGCGCCGTGCTGCGCGACGGCGTCGCCCGCGTGCAGGCCGGGGCGGGCGTCGTCGCCGACTCGGTGCCCGCCACCGAGGAGGCGGAGACCCGCGCCAAGGCCGCCGCCGTGCTCGCGGCGGTGGCTCGCGCCTCCGCCCTGCGGCCGCTGTCCGGCACGTGAGCCGGCCCGTGAGCCGCTGGCGACGCCGCGCCGTCGTCGTCCTGCTCGGGATCGCCTGCGGCGGCCTGCTGCTCGCCTCGACGACGCAGCCGTGGGTGGTGGCCTCGCTGCCGGCGGGACCGGGCGGCACGGGCTCCGACGTGCCGGTCGCGGGCTCGACGGCGACGGCGGTGGTCCCGGCCCTCGGGCTGGTCGCCCTGGCCGGTGCGGTGGCGCTCTCGACGCTCAAGGGCGTCGGCCGTGCGGTGGCAGCGGTGCTCCTCGTGCTGGTGGCGCTCGGCGCGGCCGCGTCCGTCGCGGCGCTCGTGGCCGACCCCGTCACCCCCGCGCAGGCGGCGGCGCGCGCTGCCACCGGGGTGCCGGAGGTCGACGGCGCCCGCACCACCGCCTGGCCGCTGCTGGCGCTCCTGCCGACCGCCGGGGTGCTCCTCGTCGGCGTCGTCGCCCTGGTCTCCGGCCGGGCCTGGGCCACCTCTGCCCGCTTCGAGGCGCCCGCCGACGGACGGGGGACCGCGCCGGGCCGTACCGCCGGGGCCGCCCGGGCGGCGGCCCCGAGCCGGGCCGGTCTGTGGGACGACCTCAGCCAGGGCGTCGACCCCACCCTCCGCGACCCCGCCGACGGCCCTGCCGGAGGACCGGTCCGACGACCCGCCGACCGACCCGCCGAGGTGCCGACCGACGCCGAGCACCGCCGCCCGGCAGAATGACCTCGAGACCCCCGTCGGCCGCAGCGCCCGACCCCAGCAGCCCAGCAGCACCCCCGCGAGGAGCGAGATGAGCCAGAACGGCAGCCCGAGCTACCAGGACGCCGTGAAGGCGCGCGAGCAGGAGATCGAGGGCCACATCAGCCACGGCCACTCCGTCGCGGGGTGGACCGGCGCGGGCCTGGGCCTCCTGGGCACCCTCATCGCCTCCGTGGCCATGGTCTTCGCCTACGTCCCCGGCTTCTGGATCGGCATCGTCGTCATGCTGGCGGGCCTCCCCGCCGGCTACCTCCTGGGCAAGGCCGGCAAGGGGCAGAAGCAGCACCCCGACCAGCACGGCAAGCCCACCCCGGTGCGCTGACCCCGGTCTCGCACGGCCCCGGACGCAGCAGAGCCCCCCACCGAGCGGTGGGGGGCTCTCCTGCGTCCGGGGCCGCGGCCCCGCGGGTCTCAGCCGTCGAGCTGCTGCGCGTCGACGCCGAACTGGTCGGCGAGGCACTGCTCCAGGGCGACCTGGTCGTTGGCGAACTGGTCGCAGTTCGCGGCCCGGCTGCCCAGGAGGCCGATGCCGGCGACGGCGAGCACCGCGGCGATGATCCCGATGATGCCGAGGACGATGCCGGTGATGGGCAGGCCGCGGCTGCTGGCCTCACCGCGCTTGACCTTGCGCAGGGCGAGGAACCCGAGCACGACGGCGACGAGGCCGAAGAGGCCGCCGATGATGAACAGGCCGGACAGGAACGCCAGGATCCCCAGCACCAGGGCCGCGACGCCCAGGCCGTTCTTGGGGGCCGGCCGGCCGTCGTAGCCGCCCTGGGCGGGGTGGCCCTGGCCGTACTGCTGCGGCTGCTGGCCGTACTGCTGGGGCTGCTGCCCGTACTGGCCGTCGCGGGGGGCGTCCTGGGGCTGGCCCTGCGGCTGGCCGTAGGAGGAGCCGTACTGCGACGAGTCGGAGCCCGAGCCGCCCACGGGGGAGGAGCCGGTGCGCTGCTCGCGCGCGGGGTCGGACGAACCGTAGGGGTCCTGCGTGCTCATGGGGGCCTCCTGGTGGCTGGCCCGCCCGGCGGGCGGTGCGCTCATCTGCCTACCCGCCAACGCTAGCGATCACCTCCGGAACCGCCCGTCGAGACGACACGGACGGGTGCCTCACCGGCTGCGTCTACCCTGGCCCCGTGAGCGTTCTCGAGGACATCCTCGTCGGGGTCCGGGAGGACCTCGCCGAGCGCCAGGCCAGCACCTCCCTCGACGAGGTGAAGGAGGCCGCGCGCCGCGCCCCGTCGGCCCGCGGCGCCCTCGAGGCCCTGCGGCCCCGCGGTGACGAGCGCGGCCAGGTGACCGTGATCGCCGAGGTCAAGCGGAGCAGCCCCAGCAAGGGGGCCCTGGCCCCCATCGAGGACCCGGCCGCCCTCGCCCGCGAGTACGAGGCGGGCGGCGCGTCCGTGATCAGCGTGCTCACCGAGCAGCGCCGCTTCGGCGGCAGCCTGGACGACCTGCGCGCCGTCCGCGCCGCCGTCGACGTCCCGGTGCTCCGCAAGGACTTCGTCGTCTCCAGCTACCAGGTGTGGGAGGCCCGTGCGGCCGGCGCCGACCTGGTGCTCCTCATCGTGGCCGCCCTCGAGCAGGAGGCGCTGGTCTCCCTGGTCGAGCGCGTCCACTCCCTGGGCATGACCGCCCTGGTCGAGGCGCACGACGAGGACGAGGTCGACCGCGCCGTCGCGGCGGGCGCCCAGCTCATAGGCGTCAACGCGCGGAACCTCAAGACCCTCGAGGTCGACCCGGCCACCTTCGCGCGATGCGCGCACCGCATCCCCGACAGCGTGGTGAGCGTCGCCGAGTCCGGCGTCCGCACCGCGCACGACGTCGTCGAGCACGCCCGCGCGGGCGCCGACGCCGTGCTCGTCGGTGAGGCGCTGGTCACCGGGCGCGACCCCCGCTCCGCCGTCGCCGACCTGGTCGCCGCCGGCTCCCACCCGTCGCTGCGCGCGGTCTCGCGCAGCGGCAAGCCGTGACCGCGCAGCCGGTCTTCGAGCGCTTCGGCGCCCGGGGCCCGTACTTCGGGGAGTTCGGCGGGCGCTTCGTTCCCGAGGCGCTGATCGCCGCCCTGGACGAGCTCGACGCCGAGTACACCCGTGCCGCGGCCGACCCGGCCTTCGCCGCCGAGCTGGAGCGCCTCCAGCGCGAGTACACCGGCCGTCCGAGCATCCTCACCGAGGTGCCGCGCTTCGCCGAGCACGCGGGCGGGGCCCGGGTGCTCCTGAAGCGCGAGGACCTGAACCACACGGGCTCTCACAAGATCAACAACGTGCTCGGCCAGGCGCTGCTCACCAAGCGGATGGGCAAGACGCGCGTCATCGCCGAGACCGGCGCGGGCCAGCACGGCGTGGCCACGGCCACCGCCGCGGCCCTCATGGGGCTCGAGTGCGTCGTCTACATGGGGAAGGTCGACACCGAGCGCCAGGCGCTGAACGTCGCCCGGATGCGCCTGCTGGGCGCCGAGGTGGTCCCGGTCTCCACCGGCACCGCCACCCTGAAGGACGCCCTCAACGAGGCCTTCCGCGACTGGGTCGCCCACGTCGACGACACCCACTACGTGCTGGGCACCGTCGCCGGGCCCCACCCGTTCCCGGCCATGGTCCGCGACTTCCACCGCACGATCGGCGTCGAGGCCCGCGCCCAGGTGCTCGACCGCGTCGGTCGCCTGCCCGACGTCGTCGCGGCCTGCGTCGGCGGCGGCTCGAACGCCATCGGCATCTTCCACGCCTTCATCGAGGACGAGGGCGTCCGCCTCCTCGGCCTCGAGGCCGCCGGCGACGGCGTCGAGACCGGGCGGCACGCCGCGTCGATCACCGGCGGCGTGTCCGGCGTGCTGCACGGAGCCCGCTCGCTGGTCCTGCAGGACGACGACGGCCAGACCCTCGACTCGCACTCCATCTCCGCGGGCCTGGACTACCCCGGCGTGGGCCCGGAGCACGCGTTCCTGGCCTCGACCGGGCGCGCCGAGTACCGGCCGGTGACCGACGCCGAGGCGATGGAGGCGTTCGGGCTCCTCTGCCGCACCGAGGGGATCATCCCGGCCATCGAGAGCGCCCACGCGCTGGCCGGCGCCCTGCGCGTGGGTCGCGAGCTCGGCCCCGACGGGGTCGTCCTCGTGAACCTGTCGGGCCGCGGCGACAAGGACGTCGACACCGCCGCGCGCTGGTTCGGCCTGGTCAGCGACGCCGACCTGGTCGCCTCCGAGGCGGAGCGCGTCAGCGCCCCCGTCAGCGAGACCGAGGGGTCCGGCTGGTGAGCGCGCCGACGAGCACCACCGGGAGCACCCCCTCCGGCACCCGCCTCACGAGCGCGTCGGCCGTCGACGCCGCGCGAGCCGAGGGGCGCGCCGCCCTGGTGGGGTACGTCCCCGCCGGGTTCCCCGACCAGCGGGGCTGCGTCGACGCGCTGCGCGCCTCGGTGGCCGCCGGGCTCGACGTCATCGAGCTCGGCCTGCCCTACTCCGACCCCGTCATGGACGGCCCGGTCATCCAGGCCGCCGCCGAGACGGCGCTGCGCGGAGGCACCCGCATCCGGCACGTGCTGGAGTCCGTCGAGCGGCTGGCCTCCGCCCCCGAGGGCGAGCGGGCCCCCGTGCTCGTCATGAGCTACTGGGCGCCGGTGCTGCGCTACGGCCCCGCCGCCTTCGCCCGCGACCTGGCCTCGGCCGGCGGCGCCGGCCTGATCACCCCCGACCTGGTCCCGGACGAGGCGGGGGAGTGGATGGCCGCGTCCGACGAGCACGGGCTCGAGCGCGTGTTCCTCGTCGCGCCGTCCTCGACGCCGGCCCGGCTGGCCTCCACCGCCGCGGCCTGCCGGGGCTGGACCTACGCCGCCTCCACCATGGGCGTCACCGGCACCCGCTCCTCGGTGGGCTCCGCCGCGGCGGGCCTGGTCGAGGCGACCCGCGCGGCCGGGGCCGAGCGCGTCTGCGTCGGCCTGGGCGTGTCCACGGCGGCGCAGGCCTCCGAGGTCGCCGGCTACGCCGACGGCGTCATCGTCGGCTCGGCACTGGTCCGCGCCCTGTCCGAGGGCGGCACGGCGGCGCTCGAGGCGGTCGTCCGCGACCTCGCCGCCGGCGTCGCGAGCCCCTCGCGGTGACCGCCGTGCTGGCGTTCATCCCCAGCCCGGCGGAGTCCGTCTGGCACCTGGGCCCGGTGCCGCTGCGCGCCTACGCCTTCTGCATCCTGGCGGGCATCGCCCTCGCGGTGTGGCTGACCGACCGCCGGTGGCGCGCCCGCGGCGGGCTGCCGGGCCAGGTGAGCGACATCGCGCTGTGGGCGGTGCCCTTCGGCATCGTCGGCGGCCGGCTCTACCACGTGGTCTCCTCCCCGGAGGCGTACTTCGGCGAGGGCGGGAACCCCGTCGCCGCGCTCTACATCTGGAACGGCGGCCTGGGCATCTGGGGAGCCGTGGCGCTCGGCGCCCTGGGCGCCTGGTTCGGCTGCCGCGCCGTCGGGGCGCGCTTCTCCTCCTACGCCGATGCCCTGGCCCCCGGGCTCCTGCTCGCCCAGGCCGTCGGCAGGTTCGGCAACTGGTTCAACCAGGAGCTGTACGGCCGTCCCACCACGCTGCCCTGGGCGCTGGAGATCGACCCCGCCCACCGCGAGCCGGGCTTCGAGGACGTCGCCACCTACCACCCGACGTTCCTGTACGAGGCCCTCTGGAACGTCGGCGCCGCCGTGCTGCTCATCTGGGCCCAGCGGCGCTTCCGCCTCGGTCGCGGCCGGGTGTTCCTCGCCTACGTCGTCGTCTACTGCGCGGGCCGCGTGTGGATCGAGGCGCTGCGCATCGACCCGGCCGAGCAGGTGCTGGGGCTGCGCCTGAACATCTGGACCTGCCTGGTCGTGGGGCTCGCCGCCCTCGTCGCCTTCGTGGTGAGCGCCCGCCGCCACCCGGGGGTCGAGGAGTCGGTGCTGGTGCCGGGTCGCGCCCCGGCCGACGACGACGCCGCAGCCGCTGGCGGCACCGCTGGCGAGGGCGGTGGCGCCTCCGCGCAGGCCCCCTCGGAGGAGTCCGGTGAGCGGGACGCAGCGTCTCGCGATGTGAGATAGCCCTCTCGTCCACGGAGACGGTGCACCGCGTCCGCGGTGCTATCGTCGCTGCTGCGTGCCGGGCCAGCGCCGTCCCCGCTCCACCTGCAGTCGACGACGATCTCCACCCGCAGTCCGAAGAGCGCTCCACGAACACCGCCAGCCCCGACGACTACCCCCGGCGAGGTCACCCGCCGGCCAGCCCCGAGGACGGTCCCCATGGCCCCCGACCAGCGCACCTCCCGCGCCCTGGCCCGCTTCTCGGCGCAGCCCGAGGCGCAGGGCCTCTACGACCCCTCCGCCGAGAAGGACGCCTGCGGCGTCGCCTTCGTGGCGCACCTGCACTCGGGTCCCACCCACGAGGTGGTGCAGCAGGCCCTGACGGCCCTGCGCAACCTGGACCACCGCGGTGCCGTCGGCGCCGAGGTCGACAGCGGTGACGGTGCCGGCATCCTCATGCAGGTCCCTGACGCCTTCCTGCGCGAGACCTGGAAGGACGCCGGGCTGGGCGAGCTGCCCGCCCCCGGCCGGTACGCCGTCGGCCTGGGCTTCCTGCCCGACGACGACGAGGAGGAGGCCGTCGCCAAGGCCGAGATCGCGGCCACCGCCGCGGAGGAGGGCCTGCGCGTCCTCGGCTGGCGCGAGGTCCCGGTCACGGCGTCCCTGGTGGGCCAGACCGCCCGGTCCTGCATGCCCCGCTTCCGCCACCTCGTGGTGACCGGCGCCGGCATGCGCGAGGGCGTGGAGGGCCTCGAGCTCGACCGCCTCGCGTTCGTGCTGCGCAAGCGCGCCGAGCGCGAGCTAGACGTGTACTTCGCCTCCCTGTCCAGCCGCACGCTGGTCTACAAGGGCATGCTCACCACCGGGCAGCTCGAGCCGTTCTTCCCCGACCTGTCCGACCACCGCATCGCCACCCAGCTGGCGATCGTGCACTCGCGCTTCTCCACCAACACCTTCCCGAGCTGGCCGCTGGCGCACCCGTTCCGCTACATCGCGCACAACGGCGAGATCAACACCGTGCGCGGCAACCGCAACTGGATGCGCGCCCGCGAGTCCCAGCTCGCCACCGACCTGATCGACGGCGACCTGTCCCGCCTGTTCCCGATCTGCACCCCGGGCGCCAGCGACTCGGCCTCCTTCGACGAGGTCCTCGAGCTGCTGCACCTCACCGGCCGGTCGCTGCCCCACGCCGTCCTGATGATGATCCCGGAGGCGTGGGAGAACCACGCCCAGATGGACGCGGCGCGCCGCGCGTTCTACGCCTTCCACGCCAGCTTCATGGAGGCCTGGGACGGCCCGGCCGCCGTCACCTTCACCGACGGCCGCCTCATCGGCGCCGTCCTCGACCGCAACGGCCTGCGCCCCTCGCGCTACTGGGTCACCGACGACGGCCTCGTGGTCCTCGCCAGCGAGGTCGGCGTGCTCGACATCGCTCCCGAGCGCGTGGTGAGCAAGGGCCGCCTGCAGCCGGGCCGCATGCTGCTCATCGACACGGGCGCCCCGTCGGTCGGTGGCGAGCCCGCCTCCCCCGGACGCATCATCCCCGACGACGAGGTCAAGGGGCAGCTGGCCGCGGAGCACCCGTACCAGGAGTGGGTCGAGGCCGGCATCATCAAGCTCGAGGACCTCCCCGAGCGCGAGCACGTCCTGCACACCCACGCCTCGGTCACCCGCCGCCAGCAGGCCTTCGGCTACACCGAGGAGGAGCTCCGGCTCATCCTCGCGCCGATGGCCGCCAACGGCGCCGAGCCGGTGGGCTCCATGGGCACGGACACGCCCATCGCGGTGCTGTCCGAGCGCCCGCGCCTGCTGTTCGACTACTTCACCCAGCTCTTCGCGCAGGTCACCAACCCGCCGCTCGACGCCATCCGTGAGGAGGTCGTCACGAGCCTCGGCGTCGAGATGGGCCCCGAGCACAACGCGCTGACCGCGTCGGCGGAGCACTGCCGCCAGCTGCGCCTGCCGTTCCCCGTCGTCGACAACGACGAGCTCGCGAAGATCACCCACCTCGACGCCGACGGCGAGGGCACCGGCTTCGCGACCGTCCGCGTGCGCGGCCTGTACCGCGTGGCCGGTGGCGGCGAGGAGCTCGAGCGCCGCCTGCTCGAGATCTGCGCCGAGGTCTCGGCGGCCATCGACGGCGGCGCGCGGTTCGTGCTGCTGTCCGACCGCGACGGCGACGCCGTGTGGGCGCCGATCCCGTCGCTGCTGCTCACCAGCGCCGTCCACCACCACCTGCTGCGCGAGAAGACCCGCACGCAGGTCGGCCTCGTGGTCGAGGCCGGTGACGTCCGCGAGGTGCACCACGTCGCGCTGCTCATCGGCTTCGGCGCCGCCTGCGTCAACCCGTACCTGGCCATGGAGTCCGTGGAGGACCTGACCCGCCACGGGCTGCTCGAGGGCTCCGACCCCCAGCAGTGCGTCCGCAACCTCATCTACGCGCTCGGCAAGGGCGTCCTCAAGGTGATGTCCAAGATGGGCATCTCCACCGTGGCCTCCTACCGGGGCGCCCAGGTCTTCGAGGCCATCGGCCTGAGCCAGGAGCTCGTCGACCGCTGGTTCACCGGCACCACCTCGCAGCTGGGCGGCGTCGGGCTCGACGTCGTCGCGGCCGAGGTGGCCGCCCGCCACGCCCGCGCCTACCCCGTCGAGGGCACCGCCCCCGCGCACCGCCGCCTCGACGTGGGCGGGGAGTACCAGTGGAAGCGCGAGGGCGAGCCGCACCTGTTCGACCCGGAGACCGTCTTCCGCCTGCAGCACGCCACCCGCGCGCGCCGCTACGACGTCTTCCAGCAGTACACCTCGCGCGTCGACGAGCAGTCCGAGCGCCTCATGACGCTGCGCGGCCTGTTCGCCTTCAAGGAGGCCGCCGCCACCGGCCGCCAGCCGGTGCCGCTCGACGAGGTCGAGCCGGTCAGCGAGATCGTGAAGCGCTTCTCCACCGGGGCGATGAGCTACGGCTCCATCTCCGCGGAGGCGCACGAGACCCTCGCCGTCGCCATGAACCGGCTCGGCGCCAAGTCGAACACCGGTGAGGGCGGCGAGGACGTCGAGCGCCTGCTCGACCCGGAGCGCCGCAGCGCGATCAAGCAGATCGCGTCGGGCCGCTTCGGCGTCACCAGCGCCTACCTGACCCACGCGACCGACCTGCAGATCAAGATGGCGCAGGGCGCGAAGCCGGGCGAGGGCGGCCAGCTGCCCGGCCCGAAGGTCTACCCGAACATCGCGAAGACCCGTCACGCGACGCCGGGGGTGGGCCTCATCTCGCCGCCGCCGCACCACGACATCTACTCCATCGAGGACCTCGCCCAGCTGATCCACGACCTCAAGAACGCCAACCCGGCGGCTCGGATCCACACCAAGCTGGTCTCCGAGGTCGGCGTGGGCACGGTCGCGGCGGGCGTCGCCAAGGCGCACTCCGACGTGGTGCTGGTCTCCGGCCACGACGGCGGCACGGGCGCGGCCCCGCTGACGTCGCTCAAGCACGCCGGTGCGCCCTGGGAGCTCGGTCTGGCCGAGACCCAGCAGACGCTGCTGCTCAACGGCCTGCGCGACAGGGTCAGCGTCCAGGTCGACGGCGCCCTCAAGACCGGGCGCGACGTGGTCGTGGCCGCCCTGCTGGGCGCGGAGGAGTACGGCTTCTCCACCGCCCCGCTGGTGGTCAGCGGCTGCATCATGATGCGCGTCTGCCAGCTCGACACCTGCCCCGTGGGCGTCGCGACCCAGAACCCCGTGCTGCGCGAGCGCTTCACCGGCAAGCCGGAGTTCGTGGTCACGTTCTTCGAGTACCTGGCCGAGGAGGTGCGCGAGCACCTCGCCGCGCTCGGGTTCCGCAGCCTCGACGAGGCCGTGGGCCAGGTCGGCTCCCTCGACGTGCGCCGCGCGGTCGACCACTGGAAGGCCTCCGGCCTCGACCTGTCGCCGGTCCTGGCCGACGTCGAGGTCGCCGACGGCGCCTCGCGCCGCCAGTCGGTCTCCCAGGACCACGGCCTGGAGAAGGCGCTCGACCACCAGCTGATCGCCGCCTCGCGGGCCGCCTTCGACAGCGGCGAGCGGGTGTCCGCCACCTTCGCCGTCCGCAACGTCAACCGCACCGTCGGCACGATGCTCGGCCACGAGGTGACCAAGCGCTTCGGTCCCGACGGCGCCCCCGACGGCACCATCGACCTGACGCTGGTCGGCTCCGCCGGCCAGTCGTTCGGCGCCTTCCTGCCGGCGGGGGTCACCCTGCGCCTGGTCGGCGACGCGAACGACTACGTCGGCAAGGGCCTGTCCGGCGGCCGCGTGGTCGTCCGCCCCCACGAGAGCGCGCCGTTCCTCCGCGACGCCGCCGACAACGTGGTGGCCGGCAACACCGTCGGCTACGGCGCCACCTCCGGTGAGGTCTTCCTCTCCGGTCGGGTGGGGGAGCGCTTCGCCGTCCGCAACTCCGGCGCCTCGATCGTGGTCGAGGGCACGGGCGACCACGCCTGCGAGTACATGACCGGCGGCACCGTGGTCGTGCTCGGCGAGACCGGGCGCAACCTGGGCGCCGGCATGTCCGGCGGCCGCGCGTTCGTGCTCGACCTCGAGCCCGAGAAGCTGAACGGCGCCGCCGTGCGCAGCGGCGAGCTCGTCTCGAGCCCGGTCGCGCCCGGCTCCGCCGAGGCCGAGCTGCTCTCCTCGCTGCTCGCCCGCCACGCGGAGGAGACCGGCTCCGCCGTCGCCACCGCGCTCCTGTCCGAGGGCGAGACCGCCCTGGAGCGCTTCACCGCGCTCGTCCCGCGCGACTTCGCACGCGTCACCGCCCTGCGCGAGCAGGCGGCCGCCGAGGGGAACGACCCCGACGGCGAAGGCGTCTGGCTGCAGATCATGGAGGCCGTCCGTGGCTGACCCCCGAGGGTTCCTCACCGTCCCGACCCGGCAGAACGCGCCCCGGCGCCCCGTGCCGGTGCGCATCCGCGACTGGCACGAGGTGTACCAGCAGGTCGACGGCGCCGTCCTGCGCGAGCAGGCCGGCCGCTGCATGGACTGCGGCGTGCCCTTCTGCCACAACGGCTGCCCGCTGGGCAACCTCATCCCCGAGTGGAACGACCTGACCCGCCGCGGTGACTTCCGCGAGGCCATCGAGCAGCTCCACGCCACGAACAACTTCCCGGAGTTCACGGGCAAGCTGTGTCCGGCCCCCTGCGAGAGCGCCTGCGTGCTGGGCATCAACCAGGACGCCGTCACCATCAAGCTGGTCGAGGAGTCGATCATCGACCGCGCCTGGGAGAACGACTGGGTGCAGCCGCTGCCCCCGGAGCGCCTCACCGGCAAGACCGTCGCCGTCATCGGCTCCGGCCCCGCCGGTCTCGCCGCCGCCCAGCAGCTGACCCGCGCCGGGCACACCGTCGCGGTGTACGAGCGCGACGACGCCCTCGGCGGGCTCATGCGCTACGGCGTGCCCGAGTACAAGATGGAGAAGAAGCACATCGACCGCCGCATCCAGCAGATGCAGGCCGAGGGCACCCGCTTCCGCACCACCGTCGACGTGGGTGTGGACGTCGACGCCGCCCGCCTGGCCGACCGGTACGACGCCGTCGTGCTGGCCGTCGGCGCGCTGCAGCCCCGCGAGCTCGACGTCCCCGGCCGCGACCTGCGGGGCGTCCTGCAGGCGATGGAGTACCTGCCGCAGGGCAACAAGGAGGCCCTCGGGCTCCCGGTGCCCTCGTGGGTCCCCGAGGACAAGCGCGTCAGCGCCGAGGGCAAGGACGTCGTCATCATCGGCGCCGGTGACACCGGCGCCGACTGCCTCGGCACCGTGCTGCGGCAGAACCCGCGCTCGGTGACGCAGCTGGCCATCGGCCCGACGCCCCCCGCCGACCGCACCGGCAACCAGCCCTGGCCCACGTACCCGCTGGTCTTCCGCACCTCCTCCGCGCACGAGGAGGGCGGCGAGCGCGTCTACACCGCCTCGACCACCGAGCTGGTGGACGACGGCGAGGGCGGTGTGGCGGCGCTGCGCATGGTCGAGGTGGTCCGCCACCCCGACCGGTCGTACACCGTGGTCGAGGGCTCCGAGCGCGAGCTCCCCGCGCAGCTGGTCCTCCTGGCCCTCGGGTTCGCGGGGGTCCAGAAGATGCCGATGGTGGAGCAGCTCGGCCTCGAGGTCGGCCGCGACGGCGCGATCGTGCGCGACGAGCGCTGGCAGACCAGCCGCCCGGGCACCTTCGTGGTCGGTGACGCCGGCCGCGGGGCGAGCCTGATCGTCTGGGCGATCGCCGAGGGGCGCGCCGCGGCCGCCGCCGTCGACGAGCACCTCACCGGCCGACCCAGCACGCTGCCCGCGCCGGTGACCCCGCACGCCCGACCCCTGGTCGTCTGAGCCGCCCGCACCCCGCCACCGGGTCCGGCCCGGTGAACGGCGTGTGAACGCTCACACGACCGGCCCGCCCGCTCCGCCCCCGCCAGCCGGGGGCGGAGCGGGCGGGCCTAGTCTGGGGCCCATGCGCCGAGCGAAGATCGTCTGCACGCTGGGGCCCGCCCTGGACACCCCGGAGCGCATGGCCGCCGTCATCGAGGCCGGGATGGACGTGGCCCGCCTCAACATGTCCCACGGCGACCAGGCCGACCACCTGCGCCGCTACGACCTCGTCCGCAAGGCGAGCGACGCCGCCGGGCACGCGGTCGCCATCCTGGCCGACCTGCAGGGCCCCAAGATCCGCCTCGGGCGCTTCGTGGCGGGCCCGCACCTGCTGGCGGTGGGTGACGAGTTCACCATCACCACCGAGGACGTGCCGGGCACCAAGGACATCTGCTCCACCACCTACAAGGGCCTCGCCGGTGACGTCTCCCCGGGCGACCCGCTGCTGATCGACGACGGCCGCGTCGGCCTGGAGGTCGTCTCGGTCGACGGGCCCCGCGTCCGCACCCGGGTGACCGTCCCCGGACCGGTCTCGAACAACAAGGGCATCAACCTGCCCGGCGTCGCGGTCAGCGTCCCGGCCCTGTCCGACAAGGACGCCGACGACCTGCGCTGGGCGCTGAAGACCGGCGTCGACTTCATCGCGCTGTCGTTCGTGCGCACCGGCGCCGACATCGTCGACGTCCACGCGATCATGGACGAGGTCGGCGTGCGCCGCCCCGTCATCGCCAAGGTCGAGAAGCCCCAGGCCGTCGAAGACCTCGAGGGCATCGTCGCCGCGTTCGACGGCGTCATGGTCGCCCGCGGGGACCTCGGCGTCGAGCTCCCGCTGGAGCAGGTGCCCATCGTCCAGAAGCGCGCCGTCGAGATGTGCCGCCGCAACGCCAAGCCGGTCATCGTCGCCACGCAGATGCTCGAGTCGATGATCAGCGCCCCGCGCCCCACGCGCGCCGAGGCCAGCGACGTCGCGAACGCCGTCCTCGACGGCGCCGACGCGCTGATGCTCTCCGGTGAGACCAGCGTGGGGGAGTTCGCGATCGAGACGGTCCAGACGATGGCCCGCATCATCGCGAACACCGAGAAGGAGGCGCTCGACCGGATCCGTCCGCTCGGCACCACCCCGCACACCCAGCCCGGCGCGGTGACCTGGGCCGCCCGCGCCATCGCCGAGAACATCGGCGCCAGCCAGCTGGTGACCTTCACCGTCTCCGGCGACTCGGCCCGCCGCATGGCGCGCCTGCGCTCGCCGATCCCTGCGCTGGCCTTCACCCCCGACGCCGCCACCCGCAACCAGCTGGCGCTGACGTGGGGCACCGAGCCCTTCCTGGTCCCCTTCGTCGAGACCACGGACGACATGGTCGCCCAGGTCGACAAGGCCCTGCTCGACATCGAGCGCGTCCCCGAGGGGTCCGTCGTCGTCATCTGCGCCGGTTCGCCCCCCGGCAAGGTCGGCTCCACCAACGCGGTCCGCGTGCACCGCGTGGGCGACGCCAAGAACGAGTGACCCGCCGCCCCTGACGGGGGAGCGCCACGAGGAGGGCCCGGGACGACGACGTCGTGCCGGGCCCTCCTGCGTCAGCTCTTGGGGCCGACGTGCTCGTCGACGATCTGGTGCTGCCACGGGGCGAGTGCGATCTCCCGCTCGTGCTTGCGACCCTCACCGTGCTGGGGGAACAGGCACGGCCAGTGGTGCCAGGACGCGCTGATGGCGGAGCACCCGTGCCGGTGGCGGCGCCAGATGCTGGTACCGGGCTCCACCGCCCTGATCGCGGCCTCGACCTCGTCGCTCAGGTCCGTGCACCTGGCGTCGTTGACGATCGCCAGGAGGCGCGGAACGCCGCGCGCAAGGGCGATGTGCCCTTCACCGAGGTACCAGCCCATCAGGTGGGCGTGCGCGGCGCGGTCGAGGGGGCCGTGCTCGCAGCGCGGGCAGGGAGCGGAGCTTCGCGCGGCCCGGGGCTCCGACGAGCCCCTCTCGGCGGATGCGCCGCCGCCAGCGCCGGATCGTGTGGACGGCGGTGTCGAGCTGGTGTGAGACCTGGGCACCGGTCAGCCCGCTCGCCCTCAGGCGCGCAGCTCCGTCGAGGAGTGGCCACAGTGCCGGCAGGGGCGCGTCCGTGGTCGAACACTCGTCCACTGGCAGTCCGGCCCGTGCGCGTACCCCGAGTGGGACTCGAACCCACAAACAACGGATTTTGAATCCATCGGCTATGCCAATTCGCCTATCGGGGCGTTGCTGGAAAGCACTTCAGTTCCTACGACCCCGGCGGACCGGGTGGACGACCTGTCCGGGTCAGGGGCGGTCCGCTCCGTCCGTGACGACCACTAAAGTACCTGTCGTGACTGAGCAGGGTACCCAGGCGGAGCCGGGCGCAGGGCCGCGCCGGCGCGTCGTCGTCGCGGAGGACGAGGCGATCATCCGCCTCGACGTCGTCGAGATCCTCCGCGAGGCCGGCTACGACG
>JAKONK010000208.1 GCA_022701985.1 Actinomycetales bacterium | reverse complement strand
CCAGCAGCGCGAGCATCACCGCGAACACCGCGAAGGTCGCCCAGGCCGGAGCCGTCGCCGCCACCACCAGCCACGCCGTGAAGCCCGCCATCGCCCCCATCAGGGGCCAGGCCACCCGGCGCAGCGCCGGCTCGTCGCCGCGGTGGGCCGGCAGCTGGTGGACGCCGTACAGCAGGCACCCGGCGACCACGACGCCCCAGATGCTGAAGGCGTAGCCCGCCGGCGTGACGAGCAGGTCGCTGCCGCCGGTGCCACCGGGACGCCCGCCACCCGCGGCGGTGGCCACCACGGCGGCCAGCACCTGCAGGGCGGCCAGCACCAGCACCCCCCAGCGGCGGCCGCGGGAGAGCAGCGACGGGCGGGCCGGGGCGGGCGGGGGAGCGGAGGGGAGGACGCCGGCGGGCATCCCCCAGTGTCCCACCGCTCGGTCAAGAGACGGTCAAGAGAGTCCCGGGGGTGAGCACGCTGCGTCGTCGTGCCCCCCGTCAGCCGCAACGGCGGGGGAGCGGTGCTGACCCGCCCGGGTGTCCGGGGCGCGGCCGAGGGGGTCGTCAGCGGCACCCTGCCCCGGTGATGATCGCCGCGCTCCGCCGGTCGACCCGCCGCGCGGCAGCGGTGGTGTGGGTGGTCCTCGCCCTGCTCGCCGGCACGGGGGCCCCTGCCGCCAGCGCCGGGCCCGCACCGGGTGCTGGGGCGCGGGCCCACGACGACGCGATCGACGTCGACGGCCACGACCGCACAGGCGGAGTCCCCGGCACTCCGGGCGCGCCCGGTCGGGGTGGTGCGTCCACCGGCGCCGGGGCGGGGGAGGGCGCACCGCGGCCGGTCGTGAAGTACGTCATCGCCTGCCCGGGCAACAGCGTCGACACCCCCGCGGAGGCCGTCATGTGCGGCCAGGCCACCGCCGCGTGCGACCCGCCCCGCCTGCTGCACTGGCGCTACGCGGCACCCGCCGGCCAGGCCCTGCGCCTCGACGGCACCCGCTGCCTGACGGCCGCCGAGGCCGCGGCCGGCGACGGCGCGGCGTTCCCCGGCTTCACCGTCGACGACCTCCGGCGCCTCCCGCTGCCACCGGGCCGCGTGGTGCTGGAGCCCGGCAACGGGTACGCCCTGGCACGAGTGCCGCTGAACGCCGTCGCCGACGCCGCCGCACTGGTGCTGCCCGCCGACGTCGCCGGGTTCGCCGTCCAGGTGCGCGCCACTCCCGCCAGCTACACCTGGGACTTCGGCGACGGGACCGTCCTCGGCCCGACCGACGACCCAGGCTCCCCGTGGGAGCCGAGCCGGAGCGAGGACGCAGCCGGCGGCATCCAGCACACGTACCTGCGGGGAGGCGCGGTCACCGTCGTCCTCACGACGACGTACGCGGGGGAGTTCTCGGTCGACGGCGGCGCCTTCCAGCCGGTGGTCGGCACGGCCGCGGTGGCCTCACCGGCCGTGCCGCTGGACGTCCTGGAGGGCCGCGGGGCCCTCGTCGGGGGCGCGACACGCCGGTAGCGGCGCGAGATGCCCGCACCCGGGCACCGGTGGGGGCACCATCGACCGCACCAGAAGCACCACGAGTCACACGCGACGCACGCGAACGCCCGTTCGTCCAGTTTTCCCGCCGTTCCCGCCCGGCCCGGCGCACCGGGACGCGACGCGCCGGGCGTCGCACCACACCCGACGCGCCGGAAGTCCCACGCGGAGAGCGCATGAGGTGTCACGATCCGTGCATGGAGACGCCGCGACCCGGGTACCCGGGTGAGCCGTCTCCCTGGCAGTCCGCTGACGACGACGCCGCCGCCCTCCCGCGCGTCCGCGTCGCCTCGCACCGCCAGCACACGTCCGTCGCCCTGCCGGCGGTGGCGCCCGGCTCTCCGGTGCCCACTCCCACCCCCGTCGGGGCCGCCACCCGACCCGGCGCCCGGGGGCGCCCCGCCATCGACGTCCGTGACGGCCAGCCCAGGGTCTCCGACCACCTCGACCAGTGGCTCGGCACCGTCCCCGCCGCCCAGCGCCGGGCGGCTCCCGCCGTCGTGCAGCCGCAGCTGCAGCACCAGGCCCAGGCGCCCGCCCCCGCGGCGCCGGCCCCCGCCGCCCCGGCGCCCGAGCCCGAGCACTGGTACGGCTCCCCGCCGGCGCAGCAGCACGTGCTGCCGCCGTCGCCCCAGCCGCTGGCCCCCCAGTCCGCGCACTACCCGGCCGCGCCCCAGGCCCCCCAGCAGCCGCACCAGCAGGCCCACCAGCAGGCCCACCAGCAGGCCACGCACCAGGCACCCGCCCCGTACGCCCCCGCCGCGCCGGCCGCCCACCAGGAGCCGGGCCCCTACGAGCGCGCCGTCGAGCTGCTGAGCCTGGCCCAGCGCCACGCCGACGAGGTCCGCGCCGCAGCCGACCGCGACGCCCACGAGGCCGTGGAGCGCGCCACCGCGCACGCGGCCGCCGAGCGCGGGGAGTCCGCCCGCCAGGCCGCCGTCCTCATCCAGGCCGCCGAGGCCCGCGCCGCGGTCCTGCTGGAGCAGGCCGAGGCCGAGGCCGCGCAGTTCGACGCCCGCACCGAGGAGGGCCGCCGCGCGCTCACGGCGATGGGCGAGGAGTACACGACGCTGCGCGAGCAGGTCGCGCTGCTCCGCACCGACCTGGGTGCGCTGCGCACCCGCCGCACCGAGGTGGGCGCCGAGGCCGCCGCCCTGGAGGACCGCGTCAGCGTGCTCCGCCAGGTCGCCGACTCGGTGGTCGACGAGGCCGCGGCCCGCGCCGCCGAGGTCACCCGCGAGGCCGCGAGCACCGTCGAGCTGGCCGCCGCCGCCCGCTCGCGCGCCGAGGCCGACGCCGCGGAGCTGCGCCTGCAGCTCGAGGCCGACCTCGCCGACGCCCGCGCCGCTGTCGCCGCCGTGCGCACCTCCGCCGACGACGACGTGGTCCGCCTCCTGCGCGAGGCCGAGCAGACCCTCGCCGCCGCCGAGACCGACGCCGCTGCGCGCCGCGAGGCCGCTGCCGCCGACGCCGACGCCGTGCGCAC
>JAKONK010000205.1 GCA_022701985.1 Actinomycetales bacterium | reverse complement strand
CGTGCTCGTCATCGGTGGCGGGCAGGGCGGCATCGCGCTCGGGGCGCGGCTGCGCCAGCTCGGCGTCCCCGCGATCGTCATCGAGCGCAACGAGCGCCCCGGCGACTCCTGGCGCAAGCGGTACAAGAGCCTCGCCCTGCACGACCCGGTCTGGTACGACCACCTGCCCTACATCCCGTTCCCCGAGAACTGGCCGGTGTTCGCGCCCAAGGACAAGCTCGGCGACTGGCTCGAGATGTACACGCGGGTCATGGAGATCAACTACTGGGGCTCGACTGCGGCGGAGTCCGCGACGTTCGACGAGGCCGAGGACCGTTGGACCGTGAAGGTCACCCGCGACCGCGGCGACGGCCCCGAGGAGGTCGTCCTGCGCCCGCGCCAGCTGGTGTTCGCCATGGGCGTCTCGGGCAAGCCGAACCGGCCGACCTTCCCGGGGATGGAGAACTTCCGCGGCGAGATCCAGCACTCCTCGGAACACGCCGGCCCGGTGGGCTACGAGGGGAGAAAGATCGTCGTCGTCGGGTCGAACAACTCGGCCTTCGACATCTGCGGCGCGGCCTGGGAGGTCGGCGCCGACGTGACGATGGTGCAGCGCAGCTCGACGCACATCATCAAGTCGGACACGTTGATGGAGCTCGGGCTCGGATCGCTCTACTCCGAGCAGGCCGTGGCGAACGGGATCGACACCCGCACCGCCGACCTGGTGTTCGCCTCGCTGCCGTACCAGATCATGGCCGACTTCCAGAAGCCCGCGTACGACGAGGCCAAGGTCCGCGACAAGGACTTCTACGACCGCCTGCGCGGGGCCGGGTTCGAGCTCGACTTCGGCGACGACGAGTCGGGCCTGTTCATGAAGTACCTGCGCCGCGGCTCGGGCTACTACATCGACGTGGGCGCCAGCGAGCTCATCGCCGACGGCAGCGTCACCGTGGTGCACGAGCCGGTGCGAGAGCTCGTGGAGGACGCCGTGGTGCTCGACGACGGCACGTCGGACGGGAAGCGGCTCCCGGCGGACCTGGTCGTCTACGCCACCGGGTACGGGTCGATGAACGGCTGGGCCGCCGACCTCATCTCCCCGGAGGTCGCCGACAGGGTCGGCAGGGTGTGGGGCCTCGGCTCGGACACCACCAAGGACCCCGGCCCGTGGGAGGGCGAGCAGCGGAACATGTGGAAGCCCACCCAGCAGGAGGGCCTGTGGTTCCACGGCGGCAACCTCCACCAGTCGCGGCACTACTCGCTGTACCTGTCGCTGCAGCTCAAGGCCCGCTACGAGGGGCTGGACACCCCCGTGCACGAGCTCGCGCCCGTGCACCACACCCGCTGATGCGCGCTGCGAGGTGGCACGCCCGCGGCGACGTGCGCATCGAGGAGGTGCCCGAGCCGGAGCTCGTGCCCGGGTCGGTGGCCGTCGACGTCGCCTGGTGCGGCATCTGCGGCACCGACCTGCACGAGTACACCGAGGGGCCGATCTTCATCCCCGCCCCGGGGCACCCGCACCCGGTCTCGGGGGAGAGCGCCCCGCTGGTCATCGGGCACGAGTTCTCCGGGGTGGTGAGCGCGCTCGGAGAGGGCGTCGACGAC
The DNA here is from genome assembly GCA_022701985.1 of Actinomycetales bacterium. Taxonomy (GTDB): domain Bacteria; phylum Actinomycetota; class Actinomycetes; order Actinomycetales; family Quadrisphaeraceae; genus Quadrisphaera. Next base: position 10,861 of record JAKONK010000205.1, on the reverse strand, counting down.
CTGCTCGTGGGGGAGTCGGTGGTGGTGGAGCCCTACATCCTGCGGCCCGGCACCCCCACCGGCGACGACGACAGCTACCAGCTCAGCCCGGACATGAACTTCATCGGGCTGGGCGGGCGCGGTGGCGGGCTCGCCGAGCGCATCGTGGTGGAGCGGCGCTGGGTGCACCCCGTCGGTGACGTCCCCCTCGACCAGGCCGCGCTCGTCGAGCCGCTCGCGGTGGGCCACCACGCCTACCGGCGCAGCGGCGCTCGCTCCGGGGACGTGGCGCTGGTGGGCGGTGCCGGCCCGATCGGCCTGCTGCTCGCGGCGCTGCTCGAGGCCGAGGGGCTGCGGGTGCTGCTCACGGAGGTGAGCGAGGCCCGCAAGGCCAAGGCGCGCGACACCGGCGTGGCGGAGGAGGTGCTCGACCCGCGCGACGGGTCCGTGGCCGACCGGGTGCGCGAGCTCACCGGCGGGCGCGGTGCCGACGTGTGCTTCGAGTGCTCCAGCGTGCAGCCGGTGCTCGACACCCTCCTGGACGCGGTCAGGCCCGGCGGGGTGGTGGTCAACGTGTCGATCTGGGGGCACCGCGCCGAGCTCGACATCCAGTCGCTCGTGCTCAAGGAGGTCGACCTGCGCGGCACCATCGGCTACGCGGGCGACCACCCGGCCACCATCCGGCTCGTGCAGGAGGGGAAGGTCGACCTGGCGCCGTTCATCACCCACCGCATCGGCCTGGACGAGCTGGTGGAGGTCGGCTACGACACCCTGCTCCACCGCACCGAGACGGCGGTGAAGATCCTCGTCAGCCCTACCCGCTGACCGCGGTCAGCGGGTGGGCGGGGGTCAGGCGGCGGGGGCGGGCACGAGGTTGCGGGACACCGCGGCGTCGACCGGCTCGTCCCCGCCGACCAGCTCCAGCACCAGGCCCTCCTCGCCCGCTGGCAGGTCGGTGGCGCGCAGCAGCGCGGCGAGGACCGCGGCGACGTCGTCGCGGGGCACCTCCCCGCGCGGCAGGGACCGCTCCAGCGCCACGCGCCCGGTGCCCGGCTCGTCGGTGAGGACGCCGGGCCGCAGCACCGCCAGCTCGAAGGCGCCCCGGGCGGCGCGGCCCAGCAGCTCCTCCTCGGCCGCCAGCTTGGCCCGCAGGTAGGCGACGAAGACCTCGTCGACGCCATCCGGCGTCGCGCCGTCGCGCACGGAGTCGACGCCGGTCGAGCTCACCAGCACGTACCGGCCTGCACCCGCCGCCTGGGCCGCGTCGGCCAGCAGCACGGCGGCCGCCCTGTCGACGGTGTCCTTGCGTCCGGTGCCGCTGCCGGCTCCGGCGCCCGCGGCGAAGACGACGGCGGTCGCGCCCTCCAGTGCGGCGGCGACCTCGTCGACGCCGGCGGACTCCAGGTCGACGACGGCGGCGCGCGCCCCGTCGGCCTCGACGTCGGCGACGTGGTCGGGGTTGCGGACCAGGCCGACCACCTCGTCACCACCGGCGACCAGCTGGCGGACGAGGCGGCGGGCGACCTGCCCGTGGGCTCCTGCGACGGCGATCTTCACGCGCACCAGCCTGCCCCGGTCGCGGCGCTCCCGCCTCTCCGCGGCGGTGCGTGCGCAGGTCCCATGATCACGGGGTGCGGTGTGCGCAGGTCCCATGATCACGGGGAGGGGTCAGGCGAGGCCGCGGAGGAAGGCCTCGGCCACGGGCACCGCCGTCGTCCCGCCGGACGCGCCGTTCTCCACCAGCACCGCGAACGCGACGTCGCCCTGGAAGCCGATCGTCCACGCGTGCGTCGGCAGCGGGTCTCCGGAGCCGAACTCCGCCGTGCCCGTCTTGGCGTGGACCGGTGCCCCGGGAACGTCGGCCAGGGCGCTCGCGGTGCCGCGCACCGCGACCTCGCGCATGAGGTCGCGCACCACGGACAGGCGCTCGGCGTCGGGCTGCGGCGCCCCGGCGGTGCTGCCCGAGGTGCTCGCCGCGCCGCTCCCGGACTGCGGCGCCGGGTCGAGCACCAGCGAGGGCTCCACCCAGCTGCCGCGGGCGATCGTGGACGTCGCGACCGCCATGGCCAGCGGGCTCGCGAGCACGGTGCCCTGCCCGATCGACGCCGCCGCGCGGTCGACGGCCCCCTCGTCGGAGGGCACGTCGCCGGTGAAGGCCTCCACGCCCAGCCCGGCGTCCCAGCCGCCCCCGATCCCCACGGCAGCGGCGGCCTCCGCCAGGCCCGTGGGCGACAGGCGGTTCGACAGGCCCACGAAGGCGGTGTTGCACGACTGCGCGAAGTCGGTGCTGAACGGCACCTGGCCGAGGGCCCCGCCCTCGAAGTTGCGGAAGCTGCGGCCGTCGACGACGGCGGTCGCCGGGCAGGGCACGGTGTCGTCGGGGGACAGGCCCGAGGCGAGCAGCGCCGTCGTGGTCACGGCCTTGAACGTCGACCCCGGCGGGTACTGCCCGACCAGCGCCCGGTCCGTGCCCGACGCGGGGGTGTTGGCGACGGCGAGCACCGCGCCGGTGGTGGTGTCGACGGCGACGAGCGCCGCGGCGGGCTCGGCGTCCTTGCTGGTGGCGGTCGCGAGCGCCGCGTCGGCCGCCTGCTGCACGCGCGCGTCGAGGGTCAGCTGCACGTCCTGGCCGGCCACCGGCTCGGAGGTGAACAGGTCGCGCGTCGCGGTCCCGCCCCCCTCGCCACCCTCGGCGCCCTCGGCCCCGACCGCCTGCACGGTGGTGCCCGGCGTGCCCGCCAGCCGCTCGTCGTAGGTGCGCTGCAGCCCGGACAGCCCGGTGGTGTCACCGGAGACCACCCGGCCGCCGCTCGCGTCGACGACCTCCTGGGTGGCGCTGCCCACCCGCCCCAGCAGCGCCCGCGCGAAGGCGGGCGTGGGGGCCAGCGGCAGCGTCGAGGTGCGGAACACCGTGCCCGGCAGCGGCCGGAGCTGGGCGCTCACGGCGTCGTAGTCGGCCTGGCGCAGCGTGATGACCGGCACGAACGCGTCAGGGGAGGCCGACGCCACCCGCGAGGCCAGCGCCGCGCCGTCGACGTCGAGCAGCTCGGCCAGCTGCGCGGACAGGCCGGCGGGGTCGGTGGCCCGGCTGGGCTGCACCCCGACCTCCACCACCGGCGCGTCGGCGACGATCGCGCTCCCGTCGCCGCCCAGCACCTGCCCGCGCTGCGCCGGGGTGCGCTGGACGGCCAGCCGCTCGCCCGCGGCCAGCGACGGCTCGACGACGGCCGGCGCGTAGCGGGCGCCCCAGGGCGTGCGTCCGGTCCACGCGGAGGGGTCGGTCCACCCGCTCCCGCCGGCCTCGGACAGCGCCGCGCTCGTGGCGTACGACCACTCCTCGGGTCCGGTGCCCACGGGCCAGCGCACCGCCAGCTGCGCCGTGGCGGTCGCGCCGTCGCGCTCCACCGAGGTCACCGTCACCTCGGGGCGCAGCCCGTCGAGGCCGGAGAGCACCTCGGTGTAGGCGGCGGGGGCGTCGGCGGCGCCGTCGCCCACCAGGCGCACCCCGCCCAGGTCGCCCGCTGCCATCCCCGCCGCCAGCTGCTCGGCCGCGCGGCGCGCGCCGTCGTCGAGCTGGTCCTGGCGCCACTGCCAGCCCGCCGCCGAGGCCCCCGCCGCCACCAGCAGCACGACGACGACGCCCCCGGCCACCAGCGCCGGCCTGCGGCGCCGGGTCGGGTGGTCCTCGGGGCGCAGCGCGCGTCGTCCGGCCATGCGGCCAGTGAACCCGAACCGGGCTGCCCCCCGGGCGGAGATCGGGTGGAGATCGGGTGCAGACCCCGTGCGGGGGACGCGCAGGCACGTGTGGACCGGCGCGGTGGGGGTACGCGGGGCCCATGACCACCGTGACCGAGAGCATCGACGTCGACGTCCCCGTCCGCACCGCCTACGACCAGTGGACGCAGTTCGAGACCTTCCCCCAGTTCATGGGGGGCGTGGAGTCCATCCGGCAGGTCGACGACACCCACTCGCACTGGACCACGAAGGTCGGTGGCGTGGAGCGCGAGTTCGACACCGTCGTCACCGAGCAGCACCCCGACGAGCGGGTGGCCTGGAAGTCGACGGACGCCGACGGGCCCACCCACGCCGGCGTCGTCACCTTCCACCGCCTCGCCGACGCGAAGACCCGCGTGACGGTGCAGATGGACTGGGAGCCCCAGGGCCTCGTGGAGAAGGCGGGCGCCGCGCTCGGCGTCGACGACCACCAGGTCAAGGCCGACCTCAAGAAGTTCAAGGCGTTCATCGAGGAGCGCGGCGGGCAGACCGGCTCCTGGCGGGGCGACGTGCCCGCGGGCAACGAGAGCTGACCACCCCGGCGCAGCTCGCCGGAGCCGCCCCGGCACGATGCCGGGGTGGCTCCGCTCGTGATCGCGACCGTCAACACCAACGGCATCCGCGCCGCCGTGCGCCGCGGGATGCCCGCCTGGCTCCAGCAGCGCCAGCCCGACGTGCTGTGCCTGCAGGAGGTCCGCGCCGACGACGCCACCCTGGGCTCCCTGCTCGACGAGGCCCTCGGCGGCGGCTGGCACGTCGCGCACGTCGAGCCCACCGACGCCGGCTCCAAGGGCCGCGCCGGTGTGGCGGTGGCCACGAAGCTCGCCGTCTCGGGGCAGCCGCGCACCACGATCGACCCCCGCTTCGACGGCGCCGGCCGCTGGGTCGAGCTCGACGTCCAGGCCCCCGAGGGGTCTGGCGTGCCCGGCGGCGCCGTCACCGTGGTGAGCACGTACATCCACTCGGGCGAGGCCGGCACGCCCAAGCAGGACGACAAGATGGCGTTCCTCGACGCCGTCACCGCGCGGATGGCCCAGCTGGCGCAGACCGCCGCCGACGGCGGGCCGCAGGCCCTCGTGGTCGGTGACCTGAACATCGCCCACACCGAGCGCGACATCAGGAACTGGAAGGGCAACCTCAAGAAGGCGGGCTTCCTGCCCGAGGAGCGCGCCCACCTCGACGCCTGGGCCGCCCGCGGCTGGGTCGACGTCCCCCGCGCCCTCGCCGGTGACGTCGACGGGCCCTACTCCTGGTGGAGCTGGCGCGGGCAGGCCTTCGACCGCGACACCGGCTGGCGCATCGACGCCCAGTGGGCCACGCCGGGCCTCGCGGCGCTCGCGAGCGCGTCGGTCGTCGACCGGGCCGCCACCTACGCGGAGCGGTTCAGCGACCACGCCCCCGTCGTCGTCACCTACGGCGGCTGAGGCGGACGGGCGGGGGAGCGCTCCCGCCCGACGGCGCCGGAGCCCCTCGCACCCACCCCGGTCGTCACCGCGCAGGAGGCGCCGGGCGGGTCTACGGTTCCCGCATGCCAGAGGCCGCCGACGACGCCATCGCGCCGGTCTCCCTGCTCACCGGCGGGGCCACCGTGGCGCGCCTGCGGATGGCCAGGGTCCCGGCCTCGGTCGGCCACGTGCGCCTCCTGGTCGACGACGCGCTGTCCGACCACGACGTCACGGACAGGTCCCTCATCGACGCCGCGGTGCTGCTGGCCTCCGAGCTCGCCACCGACGGCGTGCGCCACGGCTCCGGCGAGGACCTCGACGTCGAGCTCTCCCTGGGGCGCCGACGCGTGCAGCTGACGGTCACCACCGCCTCCGACCGCCGCCCCGGCGAGGTGGCCCCTGCGATCGCCGGGCACAGCCAGCAGCTGCTCGACATGCTCACCTCCGCGTGGGACGTGCGCTGCAGCGCTGGTCAGCGCGTCGCCTGGTACCACCTGGAGCGCTGACCGCCCCCTCGTCCGACCGACGGGGAGCGCGGATGTCGCCCGACCGGCTGGCGGGGCGGGCCCCCTGGCGGTTGGGTGACCGGGGTGTGCGGACTCTCCGGTGAGCTCAGGTTCGACATCACCCCGGCTGACGCCGCTGCCGTCCGGTGCATGTCGGAGGTGCTGGCGCCCCGAGGCCCCGACGGGTCGGGGGAGTGGGCCCGCGGCCCGGTGGCGCTCGCGCACCGGCGCCTCGCGATCATCGACCTGTCCGACGCCGGCGCCCAGCCGATGGTCGACGGCGAGGGCGCCGACCAGCTCGTCGCGGTCTTCAACGGCTGCATCTACAACCACCACGAGCTCCGCGCCGAGCTGAGCGCGAGGGGCCACCGCTTCCGCTCCACCTCCGACACCGAGGTGATCCTCAAGGGCTACCGCGAGTGGGGGACCGGCGTCGTCGACCACCTCGTCGGCATGTTCGCCGTCGTGCTCCACGAGGTCGGCAGCGGGCGCGTGGTCATGGCCCGCGACCGGCTCGGCATCAAGCCGCTGTACGTCTCCGAGACCCCCGGCCGGGTGCGCTTCGCCTCCTCGCTGCCCGCGCTCGTGGCCGCCGGGGACCTCGACACCTCCATCGACCCGGTCGCGCTGCACCACTACCTCAGCTGGCACGCGGTGGTCCCGGCGCCGCGCACGGTGCTGCGCGGCGTGCGCAAGCTGCCCCCGGCCACGGTCCGGGTCTACGAGACCCGCGGTGGCTCGGCGGCCCCCACCGACACCGTCTACTGGCAGCCGAGCTACGAGCGCGACCCGGCCAAGGCCGCCTGGAGCGCCCGCGACTGGGAGGACGCCGTCGAGGACGCCCTGCGCACCGCCGTGCGCCGCCGGCTCGTGGCCGACGTGCCCGTCGGGGTGCTGCTGTCGGGCGGGCTCGACTCCTCCCTCATCGTGGGCCTGCTCGCCGAGGAGGGCCAGAGCGGCCTGGCGACGTTCTCCATCGGCTTCGACGCCGCGGGCGGGCGCGAGGGCGACGAGTTCCAGTACTCCGACGTCATCGCGGCGCGCTACGGCACCGACCACCACAAGATCGCCGTCGACGCGCCCACCCTGGTCGACGCGCTGCCCCACGCCGTCGGCGCCATGAGCGAGCCGATGGTCAGCCACGACGTCGTGGCCTTCGACCTGCTGTGCGAGCAGGTGTCCAAGGAGATCCGGGTGGTGCAGTCGGGCCAGGGCGCCGACGAGGTGCTCGCCGGCTACCACTGGTACCAGCCGCTCGCCGGGATGGCGCCGGGGGAGGAGGCCGTCAGCACGTACAGCCGGGCCTTCTTCGACCGCGGCCCGGACGGGCCCGGCGGGATGTCGTGGCTGGTCTCGCCCGGCGTGCTCGAGGGCATGCTCGCCGAGGGGGGGCCGGACGCGTCCCGCGCGTTCGTGGCCGCCCACATGGGCCGCGGCGGCGCGGCCACCGGTGTCGACGCGGCGCTGCGCCTCGACACCGAGATCATGCTCGTCGACGACCCGGTGAAGCGCGTCGACAACACCTCCATGGCCTGGGGCCTGGAGGCGCGCGTGCCGTTCCTCGACCAGGACCTGGTCACCCTCGCCGCGCAGGTGCCGCCGGAGCTGAAGCTGGCCGACGGCGGCAAGGGCGTGCTCAAGGCGATCGGCCGGCGCCTCATCCCGACCGAGGTCATCGACAGGCCCAAGGGCTACTTCCCGGTCCCGGCGCTCACGCACCTCGAGGGCGGCGTGCTCGACCTCGTCCGCGACGCGCTGACCAGCGACGCGGCCCGCGAGCGGGGCCTGTTCAGCCCCGCGGCCGTCGCCGCGCTGGTCGACGACCCCAACGGCCAGCTCACCCCGCTGAAGGGCAACCGGCTGTGGCAGCTGGGCCTGCTGGAGCTCTGGCTGCAGACGCACGGGGTGCGCTGATGTCGGGCCGCAGGCGACCGGTGGCCGGGCTGCGGCGCCACCCCGCGCCCCGCCCCACCCGCCGCCACCCGCACCAGCCCCCGCACCACGGGCGTGAGCGCGACGTCGTCCTCGACATGGGGTGGGGGCGGCTGGTCTTCGGCAACACCTTCACCGACCCCCGCGGCATCGTCGACGCCCTGCGCGACGAGGCCACCGGCACCCGCGACATCGCCTGCTACGTGCCCGACCCGCAGGTGCTGGTCGGCACCTCCCCGCACGAGCTGTTCGTGGACCCCTCGTACACCTACCGGCTCCCGCTGCACACCTACCGCCAGCGCCGCGACGCCGTGCCCGACGTCGAGGTCCGGACCGTGCGCTCGCGGGCCGACCTCGAGGCGGTCAACCGCATCTACGGCCTGGCGAAGATGGTCGGCGCCGACGTGGACGTCATGTGGGCCAACCAGCGCACCCGCACGTTCACCCACCTCGTCGCAGAGGACGCCCGCGCGCCGGAGGGCCAGCGGCGCGTGGTGGGCACGGTCACCGGCGTCGACCACGTGCTCGCCCTCGGAGACCCGGACGGCGCCGCGAGCCTGTGGTGCCTCGCCGTCGACCCGCAGGCCGCGCCGCCCGGCACGGGGGAGGCGCTGGTGCGGCGCCTGGTGGAGCGCTACGCGGCCCGCGGCCGCACGTGCGTGGACCTGTCGGTGCTGCACTCCAACACCGGTGCCATGGCCCTGTACGCCAAGCTCGGGTTCACCCGCGTGCCCGAGGTCTGCGTGAAGCGCAAGAACCCCATCAACCGCCCGCTCTTCTCACCGGCGCCGGAGGGCCTCGACGCCGTCAACCCGTACGCGCGGGTCATCGCCGACGAGGCCCTGCGCCGGGGGCTGCGCGTGGAGGTCACCGACGCGCCGTCGGGGGAGCTGCGGATCTCCTCCGGAGCGCGCAGCGTGCTCACCCGGGAGTCGCTGTCGGAGCTGACCAGCGCCGTCGCGATGAGCCGCTGCGACGACAAGCGCACCACCGCGCGGCTGCTGTCCGCCGCGGGCCTCGCGGTGCCGCGGTCGGCCGAGGTGGGCGCCGGCCCCGACGGCCCGGACGACCCCGCCGCCCTGGCGGCGGCCCGGGCGCTGCTGGCCGAGGTGGGCGACGTCGTCGTCAAGCCCGCTCGCGGCGAGCAGGGCCGGGGGATCACGGTGGGCGTCACCGACGACGAGGCGCTGGTCGCCGCGGTGCAGGAGGCGCTGGCCTTCTGCCCCGACGTCCTGGTCGAGGAGCGCGTCGCCGGGGACGACCTGCGCGTCGTCGTCATCGACCACGAGGTGGTGGCCGCCGCGGTGCGCCGCCCCGCGCAGGTGGTGGGCACCGGCCGCGACAGCGTCAGGGAGCTCGTGGCCCGCCACTCCCGCCGCCGGGCCCAGGCCACCGGGGGCGAGAGCACCGTGCCGCTCGACGCCACCACCGAGGCCGTGGTCGCCGCCGCCGGCTACGGGCTCGACGACGTGCTGCCCCGCGGCGAGGTGCTCCCGGTGCGCCGCACCGCCAACCTGCACACCGGCGGCACCATCGAGGACGTCACCGACCGCCTGCACCCGGCGGTCGCCGAGACCGCGCGCCGCGCCAGCCGGGTCCTCGGCATCCCCGTGACGGGTCTCGACCTGCTCGTCCCCGACGTCGAGGGCCCCGAGCACGTGGTCATCGAGGCCAACGAGCGGCCCGGCCTCGCCAACCACGAGCCGCAGCCGGTGGCGCAGCGGTTCGTGGACCTCCTCTTCCCCGAGACGCGCCGGTAGGGCTCGAGGACTCAGGTCGGTTGCCCGGGCGACCGATGGGGGGTGGTGACCGCCACCGCCGCCCGCTCGAGGAGCGCCATGACCGCCCGGCTCGCAGACCTCCGGATCAGCACCCGCCTGTTCGCCGCGTTCAGCGTCGTCTGCGTGCTCATGCTCGCGCTGGGGACCCTGTCCGTGGTGGAGCTGCGCCAGGGGCAGCAGCGCCTGCACGCCGTCGCCTCCGGCAACGTCGGCGCGCTGACGGCCGTCGACCGCGTCTACGCCGACCAGATGGCCCTCTCGCGCGACCTGGCGTCGCTGCACGTGGCGGTGGCGCAGGCCGCGGCCGAGCCCGGCGGTGTGGACCTCGCCCTCGACGACGTCGCCGCCAGCAGCGACGCCCTCGCCGCCGACTGGAAGGCCTACCAGGCCGCCGGGCCGGCAGCCCACCCCCAGGCCGTCGCCACCACCGGGCACATCCTCGACGCCTGGACCGTCGTCCGCCCCGACATCACCGCGGCCGCGCAGGCCGGTGACCTGCAGGGCGTCACCCGCGCCCGCGAGTCGCAGACCGCGCTGGTCGCGTTCGTCGGCCAGCTGGTGCAGGAGCTGGTGGCCACCGAGGTCGCCGACGCCGCCGCCGAGGAGGTGGCCGGGACCCAGGTCGCGCAGCGCGCCACCTGGGTGGTCGTCGCCGTCTCGCTCGTCGCGGTCGCCCTGTCGGTCCTGCTCGTCGTGGCGCTCTCGCGCAGCATCGGGCGCCCGCTCTCCCGCGTGCTGGAGGTCGTCACCGGCCTGGCCGCGGGGCGCCTCGACCAGCGCACCGGCATCTCCCGCAGGGACGAGATCGGCGAGCTGGCCGCCGCCACCGACGCCTCCCTGGACCAGCTCGCGGGCGTGGTCCGCACCATCACCGACCGCGCCGGCGCGGTCGCCGGCTCCTCCGAGCGCCTCAGCGAGGTCTCGGCCCAGCTGACGTCGGGGGTGGGGCAGTCCGCGCAGCAGACCCAGCTCGTGGCCGCGGCCTCGGAGCAGATCTCGGCCTCGATGTCGACCATCGCCGCCGCCGGCGGCGAGATGACCTCCGCCATCGGGGAGATCGCGTCCTCCACGGCGTCCGCCTCGGCCACCGCGGCCGACGCGGTGACCACCGCCGAGGCCGCCGCTGCGACGGTGGAGCGCCTGGGGGCCTCCAGCCGCGAGATCGGCGACGTCGTGAAGCTGATCACCTCGATCGCGGAGCAGACGAACCTGCTGGCGCTGAACGCCACGATCGAGGCCGCTCGCGCTGGTGAGGCGGGCAAGGGGTTCGCGGTGGTGGCCGGTGAGGTCAAGGACCTGGCGGGCCAGACCGCTCGTGCCACCGACGAGATCGTGGCGCGGGTGCAGACCGCGCAGGCGGACGCGGCCGGGGCGCGCAGCGCGATCGAGCAGATCAGCGAGGTCATCTCCCGCATCGACGCGCTGCAGGCGACGGTGGCCTCGG
>JAKONK010000155.1 GCA_022701985.1 Actinomycetales bacterium | reverse complement strand
ACCACCGCCGTGGGCCAGCGGCTGCGGGAGCGCGCGCCCACCGCCTGAGCCGGGTCTGGGAGGCTGGGGGCGTGGAGACGCTCGACCTCATCATCGGCGCCGTCGTGCTCGTCGGCGTGCTCGCGGCGACGCTCGCGGTGGGCCTGGTGCGCCGCGGCCGCAGCGCCGCGGAGCGCACCCTGCGCCGCTCGGACCGGGACGCGGACCAGCGCGACGGCGAGGAGCTGCGGCCCGGCGTCGGCGACGACGCCGAGGAGCCCCGCGACAGCGCCACGCGGACGATCGACACGCTCCCGCCGCCGGACCTGCTGGGCGCCCCCGACGACGTCGCCGCCCCCGAGGAGCCCGCCCTCGAGCGCCCCGCCCCGGTCGCCGGCCGCCTGGTGCGCCTGCGCGAGCGCCTCGCCCGCTCCAACAGCGCCCTGGGGCGCGGCCTGCTGGCCCTGCTCTCCCGCGACACCATCGACGAGGAGACCTGGGAGGAGGTCGAGGACACCCTGCTCCTGGCCGACCTGGGCGTCGGCCCCGCCGGCGAGCTGGTCGACCGCCTGCGCTCCCGCGTCCGCACCCTGGGCGAGCGCGACCCGCAGCGCGTCAGGGAGATGCTGCGCGAGGAGCTGCTCGCCGTCGTCGACCCGGCGATGGACCGGACCCTGCACGTGGAGCGCCCGGCCGGGGCCCCGGGGCACCCGGCGGTGGTGATGGTCGTCGGGGTCAACGGCACCGGCAAGACCACCACCGTGGGCAAGCTCGCCCGCGTGCTCGTCGCGCAGGACAAGGACGTCGTGCTCGGCGCCGCCGACACCTTCCGCGCCGCCGCCGCCGAGCAGCTGGCCACCTGGGGCGAGCGGGTCGGCGTGCCCACGGTGCGCTCCGACCGCGAGGGCGCCGACCCCGCCGCCGTCGCCTTCGACGCCGTGAAGACCGGCGTCGAGCTGGAGGCCGACGTCGTGCTGGTCGACACCGCGGGGCGCCTCCAGAACAAGGCGGGGCTCATGGACGAGCTGGGCAAGGTCAAGCGCGTCATCGAGCGCAGCGGCCCGGTCAGCGAGGTGCTGCTGGTGCTCGACGCGACCACGGGCCAGAACGGGCTCAAGCAGGCCGCGGTGTTCTCCCAGGTCGTCGACGTCACCGGCATCGTCCTCACCAAGCTCGACGGCACCGCCAAGGGCGGGATCGTGGTGGCCGTGCAGCGCGAGCTGGGCGTGCCCGTGAAGCTCGTCGGCCTCGGAGAGGGCCCGGACGACCTCGCCCCGTTCGACCCCGAGGCCTTCGTGGACGCCATCCTCGGCTGACCGCGCCACCACCCCGAGGGACCTCACGGCAGCACCTCCGAGGCCCCGACCAGGGCCCCTCACGGACCCCTGGGGCCCGGCCGGGAGCGCGCGAAACACAGAGTTCACACGCGGGGGTGCGACGACACGGCGCGGTAACAGCGGGGGAACGCCGGGGTGACGGCGCGCGGGCACCTTCTTCCCAGCGCCCCCGCGACCGGGGGCTCGCGGCCGCCGGAGGACGGCGCCGCCCGAGGTACCCCGGCCCGAGAAGGGCCGCGCTCCCGCAGGAGGTAAGCCGATGGTCGACACCGGCGCGACCGCCTGGGTCCTGACCAGCGCCGCCCTGGTGCTGCTGATGACCCCCGGTCTCGCGCTCTTCTACGGCGGCATGGTCCGCCCGAAGAGCGTGCTAAACATGATGATGATGAGCTTCGGCGCCCTGGGCCTCATCGGGGTCCTCTGGGTCATCTACGGCTACTCGATGGCCTTCGGCGACGACGTCGGCGCCGGCCTGCTCGGCAACCCGACGCAGTACCTCGGCCTCCAGGGCCTCATGGAGGACACCACCACCGACGCGGGCGGCCTGCCCGCCATGGCGTTCGTCGGCTTCCAGGCCGTCTTCGCCATCCTCACCGTGGCCCTCATCTCCGGCGCCATCGCCGACCGCGTGAAGTTCTCCACCTGGATGGTCTTCGCCGGCGTCTGGGCGACGCTCGTGTACTTCCCCGTGGCGCACTGGGTCTTCGACTTCGGCAACGACGAGACCAACCCCGGCGGCTGGATCGCCACCGGCATCGAGGCGATCGACTTCGCGGGCGGCACCGCCGTCCACATCAACGCCGGCGTCGCCGGCCTGGTGCTCGCCATCATCATCGGCAAGCGCCGCGGCTTCGGCCGCGAGCCGATGCGCCCGCACAACCTGCCCCTGGTGATGCTCGGCGCCGGCCTGCTGTGGTTCGGCTGGTTCGGCTTCAACGCCGGCTCCGCCCTCGGCGCCAACAACACCGCCGCGGTGGTCTGGGTCAACACCCTGGTCGCCACGAGCGCCGCCATCTGCGGCTGGCTCGTCACCGAGCGCTTCCGCGACGGCCACGCCACGTCCCTCGGCGCCGCCTCGGGCGCCGTCGCCGGCCTGGTCGCCATCACCCCGGCCTGCTCCGCGGTCAGCCCGATCGGCGCCATCATCCTCGGCGCCATCGCCGGCGTGCTCTGCGCCCTCGCCGTGGGCCTGAAGTACAAGCTCGGTTACGACGACTCGCTCGACGTCGTCGGCGTCCACCTGGTCGGCGGCCTCTGGGGCACCCTCGCCATCGGCTTCTTCGCCGTGGCCGACGCCCCCGCTGCCGTCAGCGGCCTCTTCGACGGCGGCGGTCTGGGCCTGCTGGGCACCCAGGCGGTCGGCGCCTTCGCGGTGCTGGCCTACTCCGCGGTGGTCACCGCCATCATCGGCTTCGCCATCAAGGCGACCATGGGCTGGCGCATCCCCGACGAGGACGAGGTCTCGGGCATCGACCAGCACCAGCACGCCGAGTCCGGCTACGACCTGGTCGGCAGCTTCGGCGGCCACGGGCCCTCCGCCGGCCCGGTCGCCAAGACCACCACCCGCACCTCCGAGGGAGCCCAGGCGTGAAGCTCATCACCGCGGTCATCAAGCCGCACAAGCTCGACGACGTGAAGAGCGCGCTGGAGTCCTTCGGCGTGCAGGGCATGACGGTCTCCGAGGCCAGCGGCTACGGCCGCCAGCGCGGCCACACCGAGGTCTACCGCGGTGCCGAGTACACCGTCGACATGGTGCCGAAGGTCCGCCTCGAGGTGCTGGTCGACGACCTCGACGCCACCGGCGTGGTGGAGGCGGTCGTCAAGGCCGCCGCCACCGGGCGCATCGGTGACGGCAAGGTCTGGGTGGTCCCGGTCGACGACGTCGTGCGCGTGCGCACCGGCGAGCACGGCGCCGACGCCCTCTGACGAGGGGCTGACACCCCTTCCGGGCGGTGCTCCCGTCGCGAACGGCGACGGGAGCACCGCCCGTCCACTTCCCCCGCACCACCCGATGAGAGGCCGAGACGTGACCGCTGCCGCCGTCCCCCGCAGGGACCTGCGCAGGGAGCGGCTGGCCCTCGCCGTCCGCGCCGGCCTGGACGACCGCTCCCGGGGACCCGAGCGCCGCGAGCGCCTGGCCGGCCTGGTCGACACGTGGCTGGAGGACGTCTGGACCGACGCGCTGCTGTCCGACCCGGCCGGACCGGCGACCGGACCGCTGCCCGGCGGTGCGCCGACGGGCATCGCCCTGGCGGCCGTCGGCAGCCACGCCCGCCGCGACGCCGGTCCCGCGAGCGACCTCGACCTCGTGCTGCTGCACGACGGCCACCAGCTCGACGCCGCGGGCGTCGCGGCCCTCGCCGACCGGGTCTGGTACCCGATCTGGGACGCGGGCCTGCGCCTGGACCACTCCGTGCGCTCTCCCGCCCAGTGCCGCGAGGTCGCGGCCGCGGACGCCTCGGCCGCGGTGGGCCTGCTCGACCTGCGGCCGCTGGCCGGTGACGCCGCGATGGTGCTGCGCACGCGGGAGGCCGTCCGCGAGGACTGGCGGCGCACCGCCCGCAAGCGCCTCCCGGTGCTCCTGGAGGAGGTCGCCGCCCGGCACCGCCAGCAGGGCGAGCTGGCCTACCTGCTCGAGGGCGACCTGAAGGAGGCCCGCGGGGGGCTGCGCGACGTCGTGGTGCTGCGGGCGCTGGCGGCCAGCTGGGTGGCCGACGTGCCGCACCACGGCCTGGTCGACGAGGCCGCCGCCGTGCTGCTCGACGTCCGCGACGGGCTGCAGGCCGTGACGGGCCGCGCGGGCGACCGCCTGGTGCTGCCCGAGCAGGACGCCGTGGCCGCGGCCCTCGGGATGCCCGACGCCGACGTGCTGCTGGCCCGGGTGGCGGGCTCGGCGCGCGTCATCGCCCACGCCCTGGACCGGACCTCGCGCCGCGCTCGCGGGGCCATGACCTCCCGGCGCGGTCTGCGCCGAGCCCGCCCGAGGCTGCGGCCGCTGGGCACCGACCTGGTCGAGCACGAGGACGAGCTCTGGCTCGGCGCCCAGGCGCGTCCGCAGAGCGACCCCGCGCTGGCGCTGCGGGCCGCCGCGACCGCGGCCCGCGCCGGCATCCCGCTGTCGCCCATCACCGCCGAGCACCTGGCCACCGGCGGGGCGCCCCTGCCCGACCCCTGGCCCGCGCAGGCCCGCGAGGCGCTGGTCGACCTGCTCGGCACCGGCGCCGCGCAGGTCCCCGTGTGGGAGACCGCGGACCAGGCCGGCCTGGTGGTGCAGTGGTTCCCCGAGTGGGCCGGGGTGCGCAACCGCCCGCAGCGGACCGTCGTGCACCGCCACACCGTCGACCGCCACCTGGTGCAGACGGCGGTGGAGGCCGAGCCCCTGCGCTCCTCGGTCTCCCGGCCCGACCTGCTGCTGGTCACCGCCCTGCTGCACGACCTCGGCAAGACCGGGAACGGCGAGGAGCACTCCGCGAAGGGCGCTCCGCTCGCCGCGGGGGTGGCCCGCCGGATCGGCATGCCGGAGGCGGACGCCGAGGTGGTGCACCGCCTGGTGCTGCACCACCTGACGCTGGTCGACCTGGCCACCCGTCGAGACCCCGACGACCCGCGCACCGTCGCCGAGCTGGTCGAGGCCGTCGACGGCCGCGAGGACGTGCTCGACCTGCTGCGCGCGCTGACCGAGGCCGACGGCCGCGCCGCCGGGCCCGCCGCCTGGACGGCGTGGCGCGCACGCCTCGTCGACGACCTGACCGCCCGCGCCCGGCGCGTGCTGCGGGGCCACGCGGCGCCCGGTCCCGCGCCGCTGACCGACGAGGAGGCCGCGGCCGTCAGCGGCACCACCGCAGACGCCCAGCCGCGCATCTCGGTCACCGAGGTCGCGGGCCTGCACGCCGTCCACGTGGTCGCCCCCGACCGGCCGGGTCTGTTCGCCGACCAGGCGGGGCTGCTGGCCAGCCACCGCCTCTCGGTCCGCTCGGCGCTGGTGCGCACGGTCGGCGGCGTCGCCGTCGACACCTGGTGGGTGGAGGCGCCGGCGGGTCCGCCAGACCCGGCCGTGCTGCTCACCGGCCTGCGGCGCCTGGCCGCGGGCGACCAGGCGGTGCTCGAGCCGATGCGCCGCCGCGACGCCGGCTGGCGCCCGGGCAGCTCCGCCGCCACGACCCGCGCGACCGCGCCCCCGCGCGTGCTGGTGCTGCCGGGCGCGTCCGGGGAGGCCACCGTGGTGGAGGTGCGCGCCCTGGACCGGCCCGGTCTGCTGCACGCGGTCGGGTCCGAGCTGGCCGCCATCGGCGTGGAGATCCACAGCGCCCACGTCGCCACCTACGGCGGCCAGGCCGTCGACGTGCTCTACCTCGGGGAGCCCGGAGGCGGCGCGCTGGCCCCCGCCCGGGTGGGGGCCGCGGTCGGCGTCCTGGGGGCGGCCGCGCAGGTCGAGGACTGACGCGGGAGCGACGCCGGTCCCCGCCGACCCGCGCCGGTAGCCTGGGGCCGTGTTCAGCTCCCTGTCCGACCGGCTCACCGCGACCTTCAAGGGCCTGCGCGGCAAGGGCCGGCTGAGCGAGGCCGACGTC
Organism: Actinomycetales bacterium; assembly: GCA_022701985.1. Taxonomy (GTDB): domain Bacteria; phylum Actinomycetota; class Actinomycetes; order Actinomycetales; family Quadrisphaeraceae; genus Quadrisphaera. The sequence goes on along the minus strand of JAKONK010000155.1, from coordinate 8,829 downwards.
GACGCGACGGTCCGCGAGATCCGCCGCGCCCTGCTCGAGGCCGACGTCGCCCTGCCCGTGGTGCGCGCCTTCACCGGCGCGGTGCGCGAGCGGGCCCTGTCGGCCGAGGTCTCCCAGGCGCTGAACCCCGCCCAGCAGATCGTCAAGATCGTCAACGAGGAGCTCGTCGGCGTGCTCGGCGGGCAGACCCGCCGGCTGCGGTTCGCCAAGAACCCGCCGACCGTGATCATGCTCGCCGGCCTGCAGGGCGCCGGCAAGACCACCCTGGCCGGCAAGCTCGGCCGCCACCTGCGCGAGCAGGGCCACACCCCGCTGCTGGTGGCCTGCGACCTGCAGCGCCCCAACGCCGTCACCCAGCTGCAGGTGGTCGGCCAGCGCGCGGGCGTCGAGGTCTTCGCCCCCGAGCCGGGCAACGGCGTGGGCGACCCGGTCGAGGTGGCGCGCCGCGGTGTCGAGCACGCCCGTGACAAGCAGTACGACGTCGTCGTCGTCGACACCGCCGGCCGCCTCGGCGTCGACGCCGAGATGATGCAGCAGGCCTCCGACATCCGGGAGGCCGTGCAGCCCGACGAGGTCCTCTTCGTCGTCGACGCGATGATTGGCCAGGACGCGCTCGCCGTGGCCCAGGCCTTCCAGGAGGGCGTCGACCTCACCGGCGTCGTCCTCACCAAGCTCGACGGCGACGCCCGCGGCGGCGCCGCCCTGTCGGTCTCGACGACGACCGGTCGCCCGGTGCTGTTCGCGTCCACCGGCGAGGGCCTGGCCGACTTCGAGGTCTTCCACCCCGACCGGATGGCCTCGCGCATCCTCGACATGGGTGACGTGCTCACCCTCATCGAGCAGGCCGAGCGCGCCTTCGACGCCCGCGAGAGCGCCGACCTCGCCAGCCGCTTCGAGGCGGGGGAGGACTTCACCCTCGAGGACTTCCTGTCGCAGATGCAGGCCCTGAAGAAGATGGGCCCGCTCAACAAGGTGCTCGGGATGCTCCCCGGCATGGGCGCGATGAAGGACCAGCTCGACGAGCTCGCCAGCGACGGCGCCATGAAGCGCATCGAGGCGATCGTGCGGTCGATGACGCCGCTGGAGCGCCGCAACTCCAAGGTGCTGAACGGCTCGCGACGCGCCCGCATCGCCAAGGGCTCCGGCACCGAGGTCAGCGAGGTCAACCAGCTGATCGACAGGTTCGGCGAGGCCCAGAAGGTCATGCGCGCGATGCGCGCCAAGGGCGGCGGCGGCCTGGCCGGCGCGCTCGGCGGCATGGGCGGCGCCGGTGGCCCCGGCGGGGGCATGGCCGGCCTCGCGGGCGGCAAGAAGTCGCGCGGCCGCATGAGCGCGCCGCCCCCGAAGGGCAAGAAGGGCAAGTCCGGGAACCCGGCCAAGCGCGCCGAGCAGGAGCGCGCGGCGGGGGAGAAGGCGGCTGCCGGCCGCGGCTCGGCCTTCGGTCCCGGTGCCCTCGGTGCGGGCGGCGACGACGCCGGGCTGCCCCCCGGCTTCGAGCTGCCCCCGGGCTTCGAGAAGCACCTCGGTCGCTGACGGGAGGCTGAGGGGTGGCTGACGTGGTGCACCTGCGCGGGCCGGTGCTCGCCCGCCGCGACGCCAGCGGCGACGTCGAGGTCCGCGACGAGGCGTGGGTGCTCGACGGGCGCATCACCTACGACCGGCCCGCCTCCGCGGTGGCGGGTCGGCAGGTGCAGGAGGTCGAGGGCTGGGTCCTCCCGGGCCTCGTCGACGCCCACTGCCACGTGGGCCTCGGCCCGGACGGCCCCGTCGACCGGGCCACCGCCCGCGCGCAGGCCGAGCGCGACCGCGACACCGGCGTCCTCCTCATCCGCGACGCCGGCTCGCCCGCCGACACCCGCTGGGTCGACGACGAGCCCGACCTGCCCCGCCTGCTGCGCGCCGGCCGCCACGTGGCCCGGTCGCGCCGCTACCTGCGGGGCGTCGGTGACGAGGTCGAGCCCGAGGACCTCGTCACCACCGTCACCGCCCAGGCGCGCGCGGGCGACGGGTGGGTGAAGGTCGTCGGCGACTGGATCGACCGCGACCGCGGCGACCTCGCGCCCTGCTGGCCGGTCGAGGAGCTCACCCGCGCGGTCGCCGCTGCGCACGCCGAGGGGGCTCGCGTGACCGTCCACACCTTCTCCGAGGAGACCCTGCCCGACCTGCTGGCCGCGGGCGTCGACTGCTGGGAGCACGCCACCGGGCTCGCCCCGGAGACCGCCGCCCTCGCCGCCGCCGCCGGGGTGGTCATCACCCCGACGCTGGTGCAGACGGCCCGGTTCCTGGAGTTCGCCGCCGCGGGCGAGGCGAAGTTCCCGGTCTACGCCGCGCACATGCGGGCGCTGCACGCGCGGCGGCCCCAGGCGGTCCGCGACGCCGTCGACGCGGGCGTCCGGCTTCTGGTGGGGACCGACGCCGGCACCGAGCTGCCCCACGGGAAGGTCGCCGACGAGGTCAGCGCCCTCGTCGGCGTCGGCCTGACACCGGTCCAGGCCCTCGACGCGGCCAGCTGGGGGGCCCGCGACTACCTCGGCGCGCAGGCCCTGGAGGAGGGGGCACCGGCCGACCTGCTGGTGCTGCCCGCCGACCCCCGCGACGACGTCGAGGTGCTGCGCGCGCCCACGGCCGTCGTCCTGCGCGGCCGCGTCGTCCGCGGCTGACCACGGAGCGCGTGCCGCCGGTCGGCGCCCGGCGGGTTCCTGGTCGTCCACGGCTCAACTACTCTTCGCCCGTGCTGCGCCGACCCCTGCTGCTGACCGCCCTCGCCGGCGCCTCCCTGCTCGCCGTGGCGGGCTGCGCCCCGCAGGAGGGCAGCACCACCGCGGCCGAGGGGGCCTCGACCGCCGCGTCGGCGTCGACGTCGTCGAGCTGCACCCCCGCGGACCTGCAGACGCTCACCCCCGGGACCTTCACGGTCGCCACCGACACCCCGGCCTACGAGCCGTGGTTCTCCGACAACGACCCCGGCAACGGCCAGGGGTACGAGTCGGCCGTCGCCTACGCCGTCGCCGGGCAGCTGGGGTACTCCGAGGACCAGGTCAGCTGGGTGGTGGGCAGCTTCAACGCCGCCATCGCCCCCGGTCCGAAGGACTTCGACGTCGACATCAACCAGTTCTCCATCACCGAGGAGCGCAAGCAGGCCGTCGACTTCTCCACCCCGTACTACGAGGTGGCCCAGGCCGTGGTCACGACCGGCGGCTCGGCCGCCGCGGGCGTCACCGACCTCGCCGGCCTGAGGGGCCTGCGCCTGGGGGCCCAGGTCGGCACCACCAGCTACACCGCGATCACCGACCAGATCGCGCCGACGACCGACCCGAGCGTCTACAACTCCAACGACGACGCCGTCGCGGCCCTGGTCGCCGGCCAGGTCGACGCGATCGTCGTCGACCTGCCGACCGCCTTCTACATGGCGGGCGCGCAGCTGGACGACGGGCTGGTCGTGGGGCAGCTCGAGACGCCCACCGGCGGCGCCACCGACTCCTTCGGCATGGTGCTCGACAAGGGCTCGCCGCTCACCGGGTGCGTCAGCCGCGCCGTCGACGCCCTGCGCGAGGACGGCACCCTCGACCGCCTCCAGCAGCAGTGGCTCGACGAGGCCGCGCAGGCGCCCGTCCTGACGTGAGCGCACCAGCGCGGGAGGGGGTCGTCGTCCCGCCGGTCTCCGAGGTCGAGCGGGGTCGGCGCTCCTACCGCCGCTCGCGGCAGCGGCGCTCGACGTGGGTGGCCGTCGTCTCCACCCTCGTCTTCGCCGCCGTGCTCGTGGTCGGCACGACCAGCGCCCCCGGGTGGGAGCGCACCCAGCAGTCCTTCCTGGACCCCGCCGCGGCGCAGCGGTCGCTCCTGCCGGTCCTGTCCGGCCTGTGGCTGAACGTGCGCGTGCTCCTCGTCGCAGCGGTGTGCGTCTTCGCCCTCGGCCTGGTCGTGGCGCTCCTGCGGACCCTGCGCGGGCCGGTCTGGGCACCCGTCCGCCTGCTGGCCGCTGCCTACACCGACGTCTTCCGCGGCGTCCCCCTGCTGGTCCTGCTCTACATCATCGGCTTCGGCGTCCCCGGACTGCGGCTGCAGGGCGTCCCGACCGACCCGGTGGTCCTGGGCACGACCGCCATCGTCCTGACCTACGGCGCCTACGTGGCCGAGGTGTTCAGGGCGGGCCTGGAGTCGGTGCACCCCAGCCAGCGGGCCGCGGCGAGGGCGCTCGGGCTGACGCACCGCCAGACCGTGCGGCTCGTGGTGCTGCCGCAGGCGGTGCGGAACGTGACGCCACCGCTGCTCAACGACCTCGTCGCCCTGCAGAAGGACGTCGGCCTGATCTCGGTCCTCGGAGCCGTCGACGCCATCCGCCAGGCCCAGATCCAGTCGGCCGTGACCGCGAACTTCACCCCGTACGTCGTCGCCGCCGTGCTCTTCGTCCTCCTGGCCGTGCCCATGGCCCGGCTCGCGGACTGGGCCACCGCCCGGGCCCGGCGGCGGCAGCAGGCGGGAGGCCTCCTGTGACGGGGGTGGGCGAGCAGCCGGTGCTGCGGGTGCGGAACCTCGTCAAGTCCTACGGCGACGCTCCCGTGCTGCGCGGCGTCGACCTGGACGTCGACGAGCACCGGGTGGTCACGCTCATCGGCGCCTCCGGCTCGGGCAAGTCGACCCTCCTGCGCTGCGTGGACCTGCTGGAGCAGGTCGACGACGGCCAGGTCTGGCTCGACGGCCAGGACGTCACCGACCCCCGCGTCGACGCCGACGCCGTCCGGAGGCGCATCGGGGTCGTCTTCCAGGCCTACAACCTGTTCCCGCACCTGTCGGTGCTCGACAACATCACGCTCGCCCCGCGCCGCGTGCACGGCGTCGACCGCGCCGAGGCGGAGGAGCGGGCCATGGCCCTGCTGGACCGGATCGGTCTGGCCGGGCGCGCCCGCGCGTACCCGGACCAGCTCTCCGGCGGGCAGGCCCAGCGCACGGCGATCGTGCGCGCGCTGGCGGTGCAGCCGCGCCTGCTGCTGCTCGACGAGGTGACCTCCGCGCTCGACCCCGAGCTGGTGGGGGAGGTGCTCGCCCTGGTGCGCGAGGTGGCCGAGGGCGGCATGACGATCCTCATGGCCACCCACGAGATGGGCTTCGCGCGCTCGGCCGCCGACGTCGTGTGCTTCCTCGAGGGCGGCGTGCTCCTCGAGCAGGGACCGCCGGAGCAGGTGCTGGTCGACCCGCAGCACGAGCGGACCCAGCAGTTCCTGCGCCGGGTCGTCGCCGCCGGGCGCCTCTGAGAGGTGTCCGCGGGCCGCGTGACCAGCGGTGGTGACGAGCACCGCTGGTCCTCTGGCACAATCGAGGGCTGTACTCGGCGGTGTGCGGCCCCTCTCTCCGCGATCCGCTGGTCCTCGGGCCCTGACGCGGTGCGCGCCCCACGCGCTGACGCTCAGGCCCACCCCCTGAACCGAAGCAGGAGCGACACACCCGTGGCAGTCAAGATCCGCCTCAAGCGCCTGGGCAAGATCCGCGCCCCGTACTACCGCATCGTCGTCGCCGACTCGCGCACCAAGCGCGACGGTCGTGCGATCGAGGAGATCGGCAAGTACCACCCCACCGAGGAGCCCTCGTTCATCGAGGTGGACGGCGAGCGCGCTCGCTACTGGCTCGGCGTCGGCGCCCAGCCGTCCCCCCAGGTCGAGGCGATCCTCAAGATCACCGGTGACTGGCAGGCCTTCAAGGGCCTCCCGGGTGCCGAGGGCACCCTGAGGACCAAGGAGCCGAAGGCGCCCGCCGCCGAGGCCGCTGACTTCTCCGCCGACAAGCGCGAGAAGCCGAAGAAGGCCGACAAGACCGAGGCCCCGGCCGAGGAGAAGGCCGTGCAGCCGGCCGAGGTCGCCAACGCCGAGCAGCCCGCGGGCACCGACGAGCCGGCCGAGGCCGGTTCCTCGGGCACCTCGGCCTGACCGCAGCACCGCAGCAGCAGGAGGGGCAGGCAGTCGTGCTCACCGACGCGCTCGACCACCTGGTGCGCGGCATCGTCGACCACCCCGACGACGTCCGCGTCACCACCCGCCGGCTCCGCTCGGGCGAGGTCCTCGAGGTGCGCGTGCACCCCGAGGACCTCGGCCGGGTGATCGGCCGCGCGGGCCGCACCGCCAAGGCGCTGCGCACCGTCGTCGGTGCGCTCGCCGATGACGACGGGGTGCGCGTCGACGTCGTCGACGTCGACCGTCCCCGCCGCCGCTCGGCCTGACGCAGCACCGCGTGGAGGCCGTCGTCGCCCGCATCGGACGCCCTCACGGGGTCCGGGGCCAGGTCAGCGTCGAGGTCCGCACCGACGCACCCGAGCTGCGCTTCACCCGTGGGGCCGTCTTCGCGACGGACCCCGCGGGTGCCGGCCCGCTCGTCCTCAGCGCCGCGCAGGACCACAACGGCGTGGTGCTCCTCGCGTTCGAGGGCGTCGCCGACCGCAACGCCGCGGAGGGCCTGAGGGGCGTGCTGCTCCTCGCCGACGTCCCCGACACCGACGACGACGACCCCGACGCCTGGTCGGTGCCCGCCCTCGTGGGCCTGCGCGCCGAGCGCGAGGACGGCCGCGGGGCCGGCGTCGTCGTGGGCGTCGAGCACGGACCGGCCCAGGACCTGCTCGTGGTCCGCCAGCCCTCCGGGTCCCTGGCCCGGGTGCCGTTCGTCGCGGCGCTCGTGCCCGTCGTCGACGTCCCCGGGGGCCGCGTGGTGCTCAGCCCGCCCGGGGGCCTGCTGGAGGGCGACGGCGAGCCCGAGGACGCCCGCTGATGGTGCGTCTGGTGGTCGGGGGGTGAGGGTCGACGTCGTCACGATCTTCCCCGAGTACCTGGCCCCGCTCGAGCTGTCGCTCATCGGGAGGGCCCGCACGACGGGCCTGCTCGACCTGACCGTCCACGACCTGCGCTCCTGGACCACCGACCGCCACCGCACCGTCGACGACGCCCCGCTGGGCGGAGGCGCGGGCATGGTGATGCGCCCCGAGCCGTGGGCGGCCGCGCTGGGCGACGTCCGCGCGGCGGGCCGCGCCTCGCTGGGCGACGACGCGGTGCCCCACCTGCTCGTTCCCAGCCCCGCCGGAGCCCCGTTCACCCAGGCGATGGCCCACGAGCTCGCGGAGCAGCCCTGGCTGGCGTTCGCCTGCGGGCGGTACGAGGGCATCGACGAGCGCGTCCTCGAGGCCGCGGCCGAGCAGGGGCCGGTCACCCCCGTGAGCCTGGGCGACTACGTCCTCAACGGCGGCGAGGTGGCCGTGCTGGCGGTGGTCGAGGCCGTGGCCCGGCTGCTCCCCGGCGTGGTCGGCAACCCGCACAGCCTGGTGGAGGAGTCCCACGCGCCCGCCACCGGCGGCCTGCTGGAGGCCCCGGTCTACACCCGGCCCGCGGCCTGGGAGGGCCGCGAGGCCCCCGAGGTGCTGCTCTCGGGGCACCACGCGCGGGTGGCCGCCTGGCGCCGCGAGCAGTCGCTGCGGCGCACGGCCGCCCGCCGTCCCGACCTGCTCGCGGCCCTCGACGCCGCGTCGCTGTCGAAGACCGACCGGGCCGTGCTGGACGAGCTCGGCTGGGTCGCCGACGGCGGCCGCCTGCGCCCGCGGAGCTGATCACTGCGAGCAGCGCTCCGGCGCTGTGGCAAGATGGGTGGCCGTGCGCTGACCGGTGCCGCCCCTGCCACAGGGGGCGTGCGGTTCCCGGAGACCAGCAGCACGACGACAGCAGACCGACCGGTCCGCGCGAGCAGCGCGGCCATCGTCACGCGCGTGACCTGTGGCACCGCGGGAACGGGACACCACCATGCACACCTTCGACGCGCTCGACGCCGCCTCCCTCCGGAGCGACGTCCCCGACTTCGGCCCCGGCGACACCATCAAGGTGAACGTGAAGGTCGTCGAGGGCTCCCGCTCCCGCGTCCAGGTCTTCCAGGGCGCCGTCATCCGCCGCTCCGGCGGCGGCGTCCGCGAGACCTTCACCGCCCGCAAGGTCAGCTTCGGCGTCGGCGTCGAGCGCACCTTCCCGGTGCACTCCCCGGCGATCGAGAGCATCGAGGTCGTCACCCGCGGTGACGTCCGCCGCGCGAAGCTCTACTACCTGCGCAACCTCCGCGGCAAGGCCGCCAAGATCAAGGAGAAGCGGGACATCCGCCCCAGCTGAACCACCCGAGAGCGCCCCCGGCACACCGCCGGGGGCGTTCTCGTCTGCTCACCCGACGTAGCCTGGCGGTGACCGGGCCCACCACCCGGCGCAGCCACGCAGCGCAGAACCGCGGAGGACGAGTGGTCGACCAGCAGCCGCGGCACGAGACGCCGGCACCCGGAGACGGGGAGCACCGGCGCGGGCGCCGCCGCTCGGGACCCGCCCACAGCGCGCTGGCGGCGCTGCGCGAGGGCGTCATCGTCGTCGTGGCGGCGCTGGTCCTGTCGCTGCTGGTCAAGACCTTCCTGGTGCAGGCCTTCTACATCCCGTCGGAGTCGATGGAGGACACCCTGGTCGAGGGCGACCGGGTGCTCGTCAGCCAGCTCACCCCCGGGCCGTTCGACCTCCAGCGCGGCGACGTCGTCGTCTTCTCCGACCCCGAGAACTGGCTGCCCCCCGTGGTCGAGCCCGAGCGGGGCCCGGTGGGTGACGCCGTCGTCGGCGCCCTGACCTTCGTGGGCGTCCTGCCCCAGAACTCCGGCCAGCACCTCATCAAGCGGGTCATCGGCCTGCCCGGCGACCACGTCGTCGGCGAGGTCGGCGGGGCCACGACGGTCAACGGCGTGGCGATCGACGAGACCTACCTCAAGCCGGGGTCCGTCCCGACCGAGGTGGCCTTCGACGTCACCGTGCCGCCGGGCTCCATCTGGGTGGAGGG
>JAKONK010000150.1 GCA_022701985.1 Actinomycetales bacterium | reverse complement strand
CCTCGGGCACGGCGCGGTACCCGCCGCGGACGGCGGTGTTGCGGGCGAACTGCGCCGGCGTCGTGAAGCCCTCGGCCAGCAGGTGGCGCTGCAGGGCGAGCTCGCTGCGCAGCAGCCGCAGACCGCCCCGGCGGGCGTACGCCCCGGCACCGACCCGGTACCTGACCAGCGGCTCGGGCACGTTGGCGGCCTTGGAGCCGGTGGCGATCATGCGGGTGAAGAGCCAGTAGTCCTCGAGCAGCGGCAGGTCGCGGTAGCCGCCGGCGCGGGCCACGGCGGAGCGCCGGTACACCACCGTGGGGTGGTTGAAGGGGCTGTGGAAGCGGGCGCGGACGGCGATCGCGTCGTGCCCGGCGGGCGGGGTGCGCACCGCGAGGGTGGTCTCACCAGCGCCGGAGGCCCCGCCCTCGCCGTCGTCGGAGCCGCCGGAGAACTCCTCCAGGGCCGAGCCGACCACGTCGCAGGTGTCGACCTCCCCGTCGAGCAGCGGCAGCTGGACGGCGAAGCGGTGCGGCAGGGAGACGTCGTCGGCGTCCATGCGGGCGACCAGCTCGTGGGAGCAGCGGGCCAGCCCGGCCTCCAGCGCCCTGGCCAGGCCGCGGTTCAGCGGGAGGTCGAGGCGCACGACCGGCACGGTGGACGTCGCCGCCAGCTCGTCGAGCACGGCGGCGAGGTCCGGCGGCACGGGGCCGTCGCGGACCAGCACCACCTCGGCGGGCGGGCGGGTCTGCTGCGACGTCGCGGAGGCGAACGCCCGCCGGAGGAAGGCGGGGCTGTCGGCGCGGTAGACCGGCAGCAGCAGCGAGAAGGGCTCGCCAGCGGGGCCCGTCGCGGGCCGGCTCATCGTCGCCTCACCGGCGGGTCCCGGCCTCCAGGCCGGCGGCCTGCTCGCTGACGGGCCCGAGCCCGGCGAGCACCTGCGCCGTCGTCCGCGGGGCCCGCAGCGCCTCGCGCGCGCCGGCGCGGGCCGCGGCCCAGAGCACCCCGGGGGCCTGCGAGCGCTGGAAGGTGCGGACCCACCGGCGCAGGCTGGAACCGCCGTAGACGACCTTCTCCCACCAGGCGAGGCCGCCGGAGCGGGTGAACATCCAGAGCTTGTTGCGCACCTCCCAGCGGAAGCGCGGGCCCGGGTCGGCGTCGGTGGCGCCGAAGACCTTCGTGCGGTGCTCGACCACCGAGGTCGGCACGTACAGGCCGACGCCGTGGCGCAGCAGGCGGGTGGAGTACTCGAAGTCGTCGTTCCAGAGGAAGTAGTCGGCCACGGGCAGGCCGTGGCGGCGCACCGCGGACGCGTCGACCAGCATCGAGACGAACGAGGCCGAGCGGACCGGCACGGCGCCCGCGCGGGCGGCCAGGGCCTGGTCGGTGCGGCGGGCGAGGGGCCGGCGCCGGGGGGTGTTCATGGGGTGGTCGCGGCCGTCGGTCCACAGGACCCGGCTGGCCATCACCGCGGGGCGGGCGCCGCCCAGCCACTGGTAGCGCTCGTCGACGGCGAGCAGCTCGGCCAGGGCGCCGGGACCCGGCACGGTGTCGTCGTCCATGAGCCAGGCGCGGTCGGCGGCGTGGCCGGCCACCGCGCGCGCCAGACCGGCGGCGAAGCCACCGGCGCCGCCGGTGTTGCGGACCAGGCGGATGACGTCGAGCGGCAGGTCGAGCTCGTGCGCGAGCTCCTCCGCGGCGTCGGCGGAGCCGTCGGTGGAGGCGTTGTCGACCACGACGACGAGGTCGACCGGGCGCTTCTGAGCGGCCAGCGCCCTCAGGGACTCCAGGAGCAGCTCGCGCCGCTCGTGGGCCACCACGACGGCGACGACGCGGAGCTGTGCGACCACTCCCCCACCGTAGACGGCAGCGCGCCGCGGGGTCAGCCGGAGGTGATCAGGCGCACCTCAGGGCCGGCTCACCGGCCCGCGAGCGCGAGCGCGACCAGCAGCGGGACCACGCGCTCGGGCGGCACGCCGTAGCGGCCGCGGGCGACCGTGCGGAGCCAGCCGGCGGCCACCAGCTGGCGGAGGTGGTGGTAGACCTGCCCGCTCGTGCCGAGGGCCTCGTCAGCGGTGAGCTCGGCAGCGCTGGCGGTGCCGCCGCCGCTGCGGAGCACCCGGACCAGGAGCAGCAGGCGCACCGGGCTGCCGAGGGCGGCGAGCGCGGTGGCCGGGGCGTCCAGCGCCTCCAGGGAGGCGTCGTCGAGGAGGTCGTCGACGGCGCGCCCCTCCTGCCACTCGGCCGTGCCGCCCGGCAGTGCGGCGGTCCCGGCGAGCAGCACGGTCCCACCGCCCAGGCCGTGCTCGGCGACCTGGCGCTGCAGCTCCTCCAGCGCCCAGAAGGTCCCGGCGGGGGCCGTCGGCACCGCGGGGGCGGACGCGTCCGCCGCCTGCCCCGCTCGCGGCGCGCCGGGGAGCGCCGCCTCCAGGAGGCTGACGCGGCGCTCGAGGTCGGCCCAGCGGGCGTCGTCGTCGGTCACACGACCACGAACGCGACCACGGCCAGCAGCAGTCCCGCCTCCCCGGCGAGACCGGCGGCCGCCCCCCGGCGCCCGCGCTCCCCCTCGCGGTCCGGCGGCAGGTGCTGCCACGCGGTGGCCGCGGTCAGGGCGCCCCACGCCCAGCCGGCGACCAGGACGCCCCACAGCGGCCACGTGGCCGGTCCCCACGGGCCGAGGGCCAGGGCGAGCAGCACGAACGTCAGCGAGCCGACGGTCCGGGTGAGCAGGCGGGAGCGGCTCCCCGCCCCGCCGGGGCGCGCGGCGCGGTGGGCCGTCACCCCGAGCTGGACGACGGCGCCCGCCGCGAGCAGCACGACCAGCCACGGGAGCAGCTGAGCGGTCACGGCCGACCCCCCGCCGCCCCGGCCAGCAGCGCCTCACCGGCGGCCTCGACGCCCTCGGTGCCCGTGGCGAGCAGGACGACGGCGCGCCCGCCCTCCCGGTCGAGCCCGACGTACGTGCGGGTG
>JAKONK010000149.1 GCA_022701985.1 Actinomycetales bacterium | reverse complement strand
CCCCCGCCGAGGACCTGGCCGACGTCCTGCTGATGAAGCAGCACGGCGTCAACGCCGTCCGCACCAGCCACTACCCGCCCCACCCGCGCTTCCTGGACCTGTGCGACGAGCACGGCCTGTGGGTCGTGGACGAGTGCGACCTCGAGACGCACGGCTTCTGGGAGACCTCCTGGGTGGGCAACCCCTCGGACGACCCGGCCTGGGAGGCCGCCGTGGTCGACCGGATGGTCCGCACGGTGCACCGCGACAAGAACCACGCCTGCGTCGTGATGTGGTCCCTCGGCAACGAGAGCGGAGCGGGTCGCAACCTGTCGGCGATGGCACGGGCCGCCCGCGCCGTCGGCACGGGGCTGCCGCTGCACTACGAGCACGACTGGGGCTACCCCGACAGCGACGTCGTCTCGAAGATGTACGCCTCTCACGCGGCCACCGCCGCGTACGCCACCAGCAGCGAGCCGCACGTCGGGACGCCCGAGGCGCTCCTCGACGGGCAGATCACCGGCGCCCGCGACGACGCGCACGACGCGCTCCTGCGCGCCAAGCCCTTCCTGCAGTGCGAGTACGCCCACGCCATGGGCCTGGGGCCCGGGGGGCTCGCGGAGTACCAGGAGCTGTTCGAGTCGTCCCCGCGCTGCATGGGCGGGTTCGTGTGGGAGTGGATCGACCACGGCCTGCGCCAGGTCGTGACGTCTCCCGACGGCACGAGTCGCGAGCGGTGGGCGTACGGCGGCGACTTCGGCGAGGTGGTCCACGACGGCAGCTTCGTGGCGGACGGCCTGGTGCTGCCCGACAGGACGCCTTCCCCGGGACTGCTCGACCTGGCGGTGGCGTACGCCCCCGTGCGCGTCGTCGTCACCGGTCCTGCTGGTGCCCCCGCGCTGCAGGTGACCAACCGCTACGACGTCCGCCGCCTCGGCCACGGCCGTGTGGCGCTGCGCTGGACCCGCGAGGACGACGGCGTGGAGGTGGCCGCCGGCGCCCTGGAGGTCCCCGACCTCGCGCCGTGGGAGTCGGCCGCTCTCGTGCTCCCGGCGGCGGCGCTCGCGCCGGTGGCGCCCGGCGCGCAGGAGCGCTGGGTGACCGTCACAGCGCTCAGCGCGGTCGACGAGCCGTGGGCCGCCGCCGGCCACGTGCTCGGCCGCGGGCAGCTGGCGCTCGACCCGCTGCCGGAGGTCGCCCCGTCACCGCGGCCGCGGGCCGGCGCCCAGCGCCTGGGGGCCGACCTGGTCCTCGGCGGCGCGCGCTTCGACGCCGCCACCGGTGCCCTGCACCGCCTGGGGGCGCTGCCCGTCCGCGACCTCCGCCTCGACCTGTGGCGCGCGCCCACCGACAACGACGAGGGCGAGCACGACGGCACGCCGCGGGCCCGCCAGTGGCGCGAGCTCGGCCTGGACCGGCTGCAGCACCGCGTGGTGTCCGTCGACGTCGTCGGTCCGGAGCTCGTGGTGGTCGTGCGGGTCGCTCCGGCGTCCACGGCCCTCGGAGTGCTGGTCACGCACCGGTGGTCCGCCGCGGGTGCAGGCGCCGCGGGTGGGGGTCCCGGCGCCGCGGTGCGCCTCGACGTCGACGTCGAGCCCCTGGGGGACTGGACCGTTCCTTGGCCGCGCCTCGGGCTGCGCCTGCACCTGCCGCGCTCGCTGGAGCGGGTCTCCTGGTTCGGCCGAGGACCGGGGGAGGCCTACCCCGACACGGGCCTGGCCGCCGTCACCGGGCGGTTCAGCAGCACGGTCGAGGACCTGCAGACGCCGTACGTGGTGCCGCAGGAGAACGGGCACCGCGCCGGCGCCCGGTGGCTCGAGCTGTCGGGACCCGGCACGCCGGGCCTGCGGGTGGAGGGCGCGCCGACCACGGGGTTCACCGCCCGCCGGTGGACCAGCGAGCACCTCGCCGCCGCCCGGCACGACGCCGAGCTGGTCCCCGGGCCCGACGTCGTCCTGACCCTCGATGCCGCGGTGCACGGCACCGGCACCGCCTCGTGCGGACCCGGTGTGCTGCCCCAGCACCAGCTCCTCGTCGAGCCGCGGTCCTTCTCGCTGGTGCTCCGCGAGCTCCCCTGACCCTCCGGGACCGCAGCCAGGCGCTCGGCTGCGGTCCCGGAGGGGGTGGGAACCGCAGTCAGGCGCTCGGCTGCGGTCCCGGAGGGGGTCAGCGGGAGGCGGGCGCCCGGTCGCGGTCGTCGTCGGGGTCGCGGTCGACGCCACCCGGTGAGCCGGCCTCGCCGCCGGGCCCGTGCCCGTCCCGGCCGCGGGACAGCTCGCGCTCGAGGGAGGCGCCCTCCACGTCGACATCGGGCAGGACCCGGTCGAGCCAGCGCGGCAGCCACCACGCCGCCGGACCCAGCAGGTGCATCACCGCCGGGATCACCAGCAGGCGGACGACGAACGCGTCGGCGAGGACGCCGAACGCCAGGCCGAAGCCGAACGACCGGATCAGCGTCGAGTCCGAGCCGATGAAGCCGGCGAAGACCGACACCATGATCACCGCGGCGGCGACGACCACCCGGCGACCGGCCTTGACGCCGACCACCACCGCCTGCCGCGCCGGGACGCCGTGGGCGTGCGCCTCGCGCATCCCCGAGACCAGGAAGAGCTGGTAGTCCATCGCCAGGCCGAACAGGATGCCGATGACGATCGTCGGCAGGAAGCTCAGCACCGGTCCCGGGGTGCTCACCCCGAAGAGCTCGGAGAGCCAGCCCCACTGGTACACGGCCGTCAGCGCGCCGAAGGTCGCGAACAGCGACAGCACGAACCCGAGGGTCGCGGTGAGCGGCACGAGGATCGAGCGGAACACCATGACGAGGATCAGCAGCGACAGCCCGACCACGAGGGCCAGGTAGCCCGGCAGGGCGGCGCCGAGCTTCTCGGAGACGTCGATGTTGCCGCTCGCGCTGCCGGCCACGCCGATGGTCGCCTCGCCCTGCTGGGTCGCGAGGGGCGACAGGTCGCGCAGGTCGCGGACCAGCTGCTCGGTGGAGACGCTGGTCGGACCGCCGCGGGGCACCACCTGGAAGGCGGCGAGGCGCCCGTCGGTGGAGAAGCCGACCGGGGCGACGGCCGCGACGTCGTCCAGCGCGGTCACGGCCTGGACGACCTGCACCTGCTCGGCCAGCCTGTCGGCCTCGGCCACCGGCTGGTCGAGCTCCGCGACCACGAGCAGCGGGCCGTTGGTGCCCTCCCCGAAGTACTCCGCCGTGAGCTCGAAGGCCTTGTACTGCGTGCTCTCGCGCGACTCGGCGGACCCGTCGGGCAGGCCCAGGCGCATGTCCAGCGCGGGGATCGCGACCACGGCCAGCGCCGCCAGCCCGACGACGACGGTCACGACGGCGCGCGCGGTGCTCATCGGCGTGGCAGGGGTCTCGGCGCGGTGCGGCGGGAGGGCGCCGGGGCCGACCAGGCGGTCGTGGTGGTGGCGCTCGCGGCGGCTCAGCACCCGCAGGCCGAGCAGCGCGAGCACGGCCGGGGTGAAGGTCACGGCCATCGCCACCGCCACCAGCACGCACAGGGCGCCGATGGAGCCCATGAGCCCCAGGAAGCCGATGCCGGTGACGTTCAGCGCGGCGAGGGCGATGACCACCGTCAGCCCGGCGAAGACGACCGCGTTGCCGGAGGTCCCCGTGGCCAGCGCGATGGAGGCCCTGACCTCCGCGCCGTCGAGGAGCTGGCGGCGGTGGCGGTTGATGATGAAGAGCGAGTAGTCGATGCCGACGGCGAGGCCGAGCATCACACCCAGCACCGGGGTGATCGACAGCATGTCGACCACGCCCGACAGCGACAGCGCGGCGGTGACGCCGACACCGACGCCGACGACGGCGGAGACGAGCGGCACCACGGCTCCGAGGAGCGTGCGCAGCACCACCACCAGCGCGATCGCCGCGACCAGCAGGCCGAGCGCCTCACCGGGGCCGAACACCTCGGGGGTGGTCTGGACCAGCTCGTTGGACAGCTCCACCGCCACACCGGGCACCGAGGCGCCCTCGAGCGCGGCGACGACGCCCTCCTTGACCTCGGGCGCCACCTCCTGCACGGGGTCCGCGAACCTGACGACGCCGAGGGCGGTGCTGCCGTCGGTGGAGACCTGGCGCACCTCCTGGGAGGCGTCGAGCAGCTGGGAGCCGAGGTCCGCCTGGGTCGCCTGCGCCTCGAGCTCGGCGCTGTTCGCGTCGAGCTGGCTCTGCTGCTGGTCGAGCGCTGCGACCTGGCCCTGCACCTGGGCGGAGCGCTGGGCCGCCGCGGGCAGCGAGGCGATCTGGTCGCGGGCGGCGGTGAGCTGGGCCTGGCCGGCCTCGAGCTGGGCCCGGCCCTGCTCGATCTGCTGCTGGCCAGCGGTGAGCTGGTCGGCCTGCTGCTGGCGCTGCGCCTCGGTGGCGAAGGGGTCGACGGTGCCGGTGACGCCCGGGAGCGTCGCGACCTGCGTCAGCAGGGTGCTGATCGCGCTCTGCTGGTCGGCGGTCAGCGCCGCGCCGTCCTCGGCGTGGAAGACCACCGTGCCGGAGCCGCCGCTGGCGTCGGGGAACTCGCTGGTGAGCTGGTCGGCCACGCGGGCCGTGGGCGTGCCCGGGATGGACACCGCGGACGACAGCGTGCCGCCCAGCGTGAGGAACCCCACCACGC
>JAKONK010000136.1 GCA_022701985.1 Actinomycetales bacterium | reverse complement strand
TGGAGCACCCGCGCCTTCGACCCCGGGCACGTGCTCGACGCCGGTGCCGCCGAGCGCCTGCTGGAGGCCGCGCGCTGGTCTCCCAGCGCCAGCAACACCCAGCCGTGGCGGCTCGCCCTGGCCCTGCGCGGGACGGCCGAGCACCAGGTCCTCCTCGACACGCTGATGGGGTTCAACCGCGCGTGGGCCGCGAACGCCTCGGCGCTCGTGCTCGTCGCCGTCCAGCGGACCACCCCCGAGGGCAAGGACCTGCGCTGGGCGGACCTCGACGCCGGCCAGGCGCTCGCGCACCTGACGGTGCAGGCGGCCGCCGACGGACTCGCCGTGCACAGCATGGGCGGGTTCGAGGTCGACGCCGTGCGCGCCGCCTACGACGTCCCGGCGGGCGTCGAGCCGCTCGTCGTGGTGGCGGTCGGGCGCCAGGGAGACCTGTCCGCGCTCGACGAGCAGACGCGCCAGCGCGAGCTGGCGCGCGAGCGCCTGCCGCTGCCGGAGCTGGTGCTGAAGCTCGCGTGAGGCACCTCCTCGAGCCGGCGCAGCACCCGCCGCACGGCCGGTTCGACCCCGCGCTGGAACCCGCCCTGGTGGTGGACGACGGCGACGTGGTCGCGGCGTCGACCCTCGACTCCGGGTGGCACGCCCCGGTGCAGACCGAGGAGGCGCTGCGCTCGGGCGAGCTGGCGCTCTGGCCCTCCCGCGACCCCGCCCTGGACCCGGGCCACGCGCTCACCGGTCCCGTGGCCGTGCGCGGAGCGGTGCCCGGTGACGTGCTGGAGGTGCGGGTCCTCGACGTGCGCCCGGGGGCGTGGGCGCTGACGGGCGCGGGCTCGCGGGAGACGTACGCCGACCGCGCCGCCGGCGTCGACGGGCTGCCGCGCGAGGTGCTGGTGTGGCGGCTCGACACAGACCGGCGCCGCGCCGTCGACCAGTTCGGCGACGCCGTCGCCGTGCGCGCCTTCCCGGGGGTCGTGGGCACCTGCCCCGCCGTGCCGGCGGGTGCCGGGCCGCGCTCGACGGTGCCGCCGCGGCGGACCGGCGGCAACGTCGACTGCCGCGAGCTGGTGGCGGGCTCGTCGCTGTTCCTCCCGGTCGAGGTGCCGGGCGGGCTGCTGTCGTTCGGCGACGGCCACGCCGCGCAGGGCGACGGCGAGGTGGCCGGCGTGGCCCTGGAGTGCCCGCTGGAGCTGCTCGAGCTGCAGCTCGTGCTGCACCCGGGCGGCGGGGCGGCCAGCGGGGTCGGGCTGCCGGGAGGGCGCCCCTGGGCCACCACCCCCGCCGGGCTCGTGGTGCTCGGCACGGGGACCTCGCTGGACGAGGCCGCTGCCGACGCCCTGGGCGGGGTGGTGGACCTGCTCGTGTCCCGCCACGGCCTGAGCCGCCAGCGCGCGCTCGCGCTGGCGTCGGCCGCCGTCGACCTGCGCGTCACGCAGGTGGTCAACGGGGGCGTCCACGGGGTGCACGCCGTGCTGCCCCCGGGCAGGCTGGAGATCGCCGACCGGCACCACCCACCCCCGGGCACCGGGGATCTGTCGCGCACGATATGATTTTTCCGAAGCACCAGCCGACGATCACGAGGAGACGAGATGCCCACCCGCACCGCGCGCACCGCTTGGAACGGCACCCTCGAGCAGGGCTCGGGCCAGGTCGAGCTCACCAGCTCGGGCGTGGGCACCTACACGGTGTCCTTCCCCAAGCGCGCCGCTGACGACGCCGACGGCACCACGAGCCCCGAGGAGCTCGTCGCCGCTGCCCACTCCTCCTGCTTCGCGATGCAGCTGTCCGCGCTCATCGCGCAGGCCGGCGGCACCCCGCAGTCGCTCGAGGTCAAGGCCGACGTCTCGCTCGGCCCGGACTCCGAGGCCGGCGGCTTCAAGCTGACCGCCATCAAGCTCACCGTCGTCGGTGAGGTCGAGGGCCTCGACGAGGCCGGCTTCCAGAAGGCCGCCGCCGACGCGAAGGCCGGCTGCCCCATCAGCAAGGCGCTCACCGGCGTCGAGATCACGCTCGACGCGTCGCTGGAGTCCTGAGGCCCAGCAGCTGACGAGGGCCCCTCGGGGCGCTCAGGCCCCGGCGCCCCCCGCGGGGGCGCCGGGGCCCGCTGCTGCCAGCACCGACCCCTCCCGCAGCTGCAGCCGCTTGACCAGCACCACGGTCGTGCCGTTCTCGCCCGGCTCGAAGTGCAGCTCGTCCGTCAGCACGCGCATGAGCCCCAGGCCGCGGCCGTGCGTCAGCTCCGCGATCGGCCCCTCGTCGCGGACGTCGGCAGCGGCCCGCTCGGGGTCGAACCCCGCGCCGCTGTCGACCACCTCGATGCGGCACCAGACGTCCTCGACCGAGACCCGGACCTCGAAGTCGCTGTGACCGCTCGGGCTGTGGCCGGCGTGCTGCACCACGTTGGCGCACGCCTCGGTGACCGCCAGGGCGATGTCGTCGATGCTCTCGCGCCGCACGCCGAGCTCGCGCAGCGTGGCGGTGGCCAGGTGGCGGACCACCGGCACGTGGCGCACGTCGGTGGGCAGGCGGAGCCCGTAGCTGAGGTGCACGGGGTCCTCCAGGTCATCGGCCGTCGCGCTGGCGCGCTGGGTGCGATGAT
>JAKONK010000120.1 GCA_022701985.1 Actinomycetales bacterium | reverse complement strand
CCCGCACCGCTGGTCCAACGCGACCTGCGGTGCGGGCTCGTCCGTCGTGACGCTCGACGACTGCTCCCTGGACTCCCCCGACCACCTGCGGGGCCGGCGGAGCCGCGGCTGCGACCGGGTGCCACGGGCGGCGAGGCCCGTGCCACCCGCGAGGGGCGCGCGGGTTGTCAGCGCAGGAGGTCCACGGCCACCACCGCCCGCGTCCTCGAGCCGGCAGCTGCGCGGAACACCACCGTGCGCGACGTCCGTCCCGCCGGGTCCGGCAGGGCGTAGGTCCGCTGGACGCAGCCGCCGGGAGCCGCGTCGACCGCGACCTCCGCGGGGGCAGCCCCGTCGACCAGCACGGTGTCGCCGGGGTCCACCGGGTCCCGGCTGGTCACCCGGAGCCGGCGGGCGAGACCGTCCGGGTCGCGGAGCTCGTAGCTGAACCAGTCAGACGACCAGCGCCAGTGGACGGTGCCCTCCCGCTCGGCGGACGTCGCCCCGCCCCTGAGGTGGTGGTCCGACTCGGGCTGCTGCTCGCCGCCGGCGACGTGGTCGACGACGTCCTCACCGGCCAGGGCGGCGTCGAGCGCGCGCAGCTGCACGCGGCGGGCGCGCGGCTCCCCGGTCGGCCAGTAGACCGTGTACCGCTGGTCGTGGACGCCGGAGAGCGGGACCAGCTCGCGCTCACCGGGGCGTTCTCCCTCGGACGAGGGCTCTGAGACGTCCAGCACCAGCCGACCGTCCGGCAGCCGCCGCACCGCTGAGGTGTCGGGGACGACCGCGGCCTCGGCCAGCGGCACGAGCGGACCAGCGGCGACGTGGCCCATGCGCTCGGGGCCGGCGAGCAGGCCCGTGGTGGCACGATTGCCACCCGCAGCGGCCAGCACGACCGGTCCGTGCAGGAAGGCGGACCAGGCGGACCCGTCGGGCAGCTGCTCGACGTGCACCTGCGCCGGCAGGTCGAGGACGACGGTGGTGACCCCCGCGCCGGCAGCGGCGTCCCGGGGGACGCGGAGGGTGAACCAGTCCGCGTCGTCCTCCACCAGCACCCCGGCGCCGCCGGTCACCTCGGCACGGGCGTCCGGGGACCACCCCGGGCGGCGCAGGCGCACCACACCCGTCGTGGCGGTGCCCGGGGACCCCACGACCGGTGACGTGGCCGGGGAGCTGGCAGCCAGCGGCTCCACCTCGACGACGACCCGGCCGGGACCGAGGCGCTGGGGGTCCGCGCGCCGCATCCTGACGACCGTGCCGCCCTCGTCGTCGGCGACCTCGGCGTCCACGTGGAGGAGGACGTCGAGGGTGGCCTCACCCGTGGCCGAGGCCCCGCGCACCGCCACGAACGCACCGTGGCGGGCGTGGGCCTCCATGCCCGAGCCCGCGCAGCACCACATGGACGTCTCGGGCTGGGAGTAGACGCGGTAGTGCCCGGGCCGCATCGGGGTGAAGTACACCAGCCCCCCGTGCTCGGGGTGCTGGGAGGCCAGGACGTGGTTGAAGAGCGCGCGCTCGACGAAGTCGACCAGGGCGGGCCGCGGCTCCCGCAGGTACTGCAGCACGCTGAGCTCGACCATGTTGACGGTGTTGCAGCCCTCGGGGCCCTGGCGGTCGGTGACCACGGAGGTGAAGTCGTCGCGGGCGTGGAAGTGCTCCCGGACGCTGTTGCCACCGATGGCGACGGTGCGCTCGTGCACCACGTGGGCCCAGAACGCGCTGGCCGCCTCCAGCAGGTCCTCGTCACCGCTGACCTGCCCGAGCGCCTCGTAGCCGACCGCTTTCGGGATCTGGGTGTTGGCGTGCAGGCCGTCCAGGGCGTCACGGCCCTGCAGCAGCGGTTCGAGCAGCTCGCGGTGGGCGAACCGGCGCGCCTCGACCAGGTAGCGGTCGTCGCCGGTCAGCGCGGAGAGGGTGGTGAAGGCCTCGGTCATGCCCCCGGGCTCGGTGTGCAGCACCCGTTCGAAGTCCTCGGCGGACAGGTGCCGCGAGGCCCGCATCCACCACTGCGCGAGGTCGACCGCGAGCGGCAGCGCCCGTCCTCGTCCGGCGTGCACGACGGCGTCCAGGAGCCCCGACAGCGTCTTGTGCAGGTTGTAGAGGGGCACCCACCGGCCGTTGAGGGAGAAGAGGTCCGCCTCGATCCGACCGCCGGCCAGCTCCCCGGCCAGCGCAGCTCCGTCGGGGACGCCCCCGAGGAAGCCGTCGCTGCGTGCGTCGTGGCACAGCTGCAGCCCGTCGAGGAGCTGGTCCACCCGGTCGCTGACCTCCCGGTCGCCGGTGGAGGCGACCAGCAGGGAGGCCGCCGACAGGTAGTGACCACCGATGTGGCCGCCCATGCCGTCTCCCTCCCAGTTGCCGTAGCCCTCGGTGACGGCCGTCAGGCCCGCCTCCCTGCGGTACGGCGCCAGGAGGCGGTCCACGTCGAGGCGGAGCACGTAGGCGAGGTCGCGGTCCTGCGCCGCGCGCAGGGGCCCGGCCGTGAGCCGGACCGCGCTCAGCGGCAGCAGCGCGGCCCGGCGCGGGTGCGCGACCACCTCGGCCAGGGGATCGGCTCGCGGGGTCGACGAGGTCGACGGTGTCGACGCGGTCGGGGCGGAGGTCGGCGGGGGTCCGGAGGGGGTCATGGGGGTCCGTTCGTGGTCGTCGGCGCCGGGAGCTGTCCACCCCCGGGCTGGGCGGCTGGGTGCCAGCCCGGCGGCGGCGCTGGGGTGCCGCTGGGGGCGAGGACGGCGACGGGACCGCGCCGTGGGTGCTGCCGGGTGGCACCGCAGGGGACGGCGTCCACCCGGCAGCGGCTCGGAGGGGGTGGGCTGCCCCCGGCTGGGCCTCAGTCCTTGACGGCGCCGGTGGTCACTCCGGCGGCGACGTAGCGCTGGGCGACGACGAGCAGCACCACCGCCGGCACCGAGGCGATGACTGCTGTGGCCATGACCGCGTTCCAGTTCGTGGTCTCGGCCCCGATGAAGCGGAACAGGGCCAGGGTGAACGGGACGATGCTGTTGCCCTGCGTCAGGGACCGGGCGTTGAGGAAGTCGGCCCAGGCGAACAGGAAGGAGAACAGCGACGCGGTCACCACCGCGTTGCGGCTCAGCGGCACCACGACGGAGCGGAACGCCCGCCAGCTGCTGGCGCCGTCGATGCGGGCGGCATCGATCAGCTCGTCGGGGATCTGCAGCATGAACGCCCTCAGGATGATGACGGCCAGCGGTACCGAGGCCGTGGCGTTCGCCAGCACCAGCCCCGGGTAGGTGTTGATCAGGCCCACCTGCGCGTACAGGGCGAAGAGCGCCATCACGAGCACGACTCCGGGGATCATCTGGGCGATGAGCAGCAGGAACAGGACCGGGCCCGTGGCGCGGGTCTTCAGCTTGGACATGGCGTAGGCCGCGGGCAGGGAGATGGCCAGCGTGAGCGCGACGGTGCTCACCCCGATGATCATGCTGGTGACCAGGCTGGGCAGCTGCGTGCTCAGCGCCGCGGTGTAGCCGTCGAAGGTGGGGTCGGTGGGGAACAGGTGCGGCCGGGGGCGCAGGAGGTCCTGCGGCCTGGTCAGGGAGACGTTGACCATCCAGTACAGGGGGAAGAGCAGCACGGCGCAGACGGCGATGCCGATGGTCGTGTCGACCCAGGTGCGGGTTCCGCTGCGCATCACGACTGCGCCTCCTTGCGCTGGGCCCTGATGTAGAGGAAGCCGAAGACCAGGCAGACCACGACCAGGAGCTGGGCCACCGCCGAGCCGGTGCCGAGGTCGCGGTCGGCCTCGAAGGAGATCTGGTAGGCCCAGGTCGAGAGGATGTGGGAGCTGTTGACCGGCCCACCGCGCGTCATCACCCAGATGACGTCGAAGACCTTGATCGTGTAGACGAGCCCCAGCAGCAGCGTCACGGCGCTGACCGGCCGCAGCAGGGGCAGGGTGATGGAGAAGAACTTGCGCCACGGTCCCGCGCCGTCGAGCGAGGCCGCCTCGTACAGGCCCTCGGAGATCCCCTGGATGCCCCCGTAGAGCAGCACCATGTTGAACGGGATCCCCAGCCAGATGTTGGCGATGATGACCGCCCACAGCGAGACCGAGGTGTCGGTGAGCCAGCCGATGTCCGCGCCGCCCAGCAGCGAGTTGATGATGCCGAAGTCCTGGTTGAACATCCACCGCCACGTGGTGGCCGAGACCACCAGCGGCAGCAGCCAGGGCAGCAGGATGAGCGAGCGCAGCGTCGTCGACAGCGGGAACCGCCGTGCGAAGAAGACGGCCAGGGTCAGGCCCAGCACGTACTGGAAGACCAGGGACACGGTCACGAACAGGAACGTCTGCCACGCGATCTGCGGGAAGACGGGGTTGGTGAGCACGTCCGCGTAGTTGCGCAGACCGACGAAGGGGGCTTCGCCGGTCACGAAGGACCGGATGGTCCACTCCTGGGTGCTGAGCACGATCCCGCGCCCGATCGGCACCATCAGGAAGATGGCCAGGAAGGCCACCAGGGGGGCGATGAAGCCCAGCCCGGTCCACTGTGTCGCACTCAGCCTGCCCCGGCGGGGGCTGCGGGCCCGGTCCGCAGCCCCCGGGGTGGCAGCGCGGCTGACCGCGCGCGCCGTGTCTGTCATCTGCTCCTCATCACCTGTGGTCCGGTGCCGAACGGCGTCTGCTGGACGACCGCTCGGCGGGTGCTCGGCGGGTCGCCGGCAGGAGCCGTCAGCTCGAGACGGACGCCTGGGCGTCGGTGAGGGCCTGCTGCGGCGTCTTGGAACCGGTCAGCGCCTCCTGCATCGCCGTCCACAGCGCGCGGGAGACGTCGGGGTAGCCGGCGCCGAGCTCGGCGGTGCGGCCCCGGGCTGCGCCGACGGCCTCCACCCACGGCACCAGCGCCGGGTTGTCGACGGCCTGCTGCTCAGCGGCGTCGGCGTAGGGCTGGATGTAGCTCTGGCCCGTGGTCCACGCGCTCAGGTTGGTGGGCTCGATGATGCACCCGGCGAACTCGGCGGCCTTGGCCTGGCGGGCGTCGTCCCCGGAGGCCACGACCTCGATGAACTCCCCGCCGAGGGGCCCCGGGGCCGCGCCCCCGTCCACGGCGGGCAGCGGCACCACGGCGTAGGGGGTGCCGGCCTCGTCCAGGGTGTTGAGCTGCCAGGTGCCGTTCACCATCATCGCGGCCGTACCCGCCATGAACTGGTCGCGCACGTCCTGCTGGTTGGCGTTGAGGTTGGCCTGGGACGCCTGCCCGGACTGGATCCAGTCCGTCCACAGCGTCAGCGCCTCCACGGCCTCCGGGGAGTCGAGCTGGGCCAGGTCGGCTCCCGCGCCCCAGAAGAACGGCTCGAACTGGAAGGAGCCCTCTTCGGTGTTCACCGCGGAGAAGGCGATGCCCTTGACGTCGCCCTGGGTGAGGGCGGCGACGGCGGCCTGCAGCTCGGCCCAGTCCGTGGGGGGCTGCAGGCCCGCGGCGGCGAGCATCTCGGTGTTGTAGAACAGTGCGAGGGTGTTGGAGCCGACCGAGGCGCCGTAGGTCTGGCCGTCGACCTGCGCAGCAGCGGCGATGTTCTCCGACTGCGCCGACGCGTCCAGGCCCGAGGTCTCGTTGTCGACGAGGATGCCGGTCTCGGCGAACTGCGCCACCAGCGGGTTGTCCAGCACCACCAGGTCGGGGACCTCGCCGGAGGAGGCCGCCTGCAGCAGGTTGTCGGGCGTGGCCTGGTCGGAGGTCCGCTCGACGGTCACGCCGGTCTCCGCCTCGCAGGAGGCCAGCAGCTGGCCCCACGGGGAGTCCGCGTCGTACTGCGTCCAGCCGTCCCACAGGGCGAGGGAGGTCACGTCAGCGCCGTCGCCCCCGCTGCCGGGAGTGCTGGCGCCGCTGCAGGCCGACAGGCCGAGCGCGGCGGCTGCAGCCACCGCCAGGGCGGTGGTGGTGCGACGGGACAGGGGAGAGCGGTTCACGGTGTTTCCTCTCTGAAACAGGGTGATCACACAGGCGGCCGCCTGCGGCGGTCGGGGCCGGGTGGCTCCGGGGGTGGGTGGCTCCGGGGGGTGGGTGGAGGGACTCGCGACGGCCCGGCTGACGGGCGGCCGCCCCGCCGGCCCCGAGGTGGCGACCGGCGCCGCCCCGAGGGCGCAGCGCGGGTCGGGGCTAGGACGGGTCGGTGTCGGCCAGGGGCAGCCAGACGCGCATCGCCCCTGCTGATCGGTTGGCCCACCGGTGGTAGGGGATGAGCCGCACGACGTGCGCCTCGTCGTCGTGGGCTCGCGGCGTGCTGCTGTACAGCGCCGCCTCGCGCGGGCGCTGCAGGGACAGCTCCACCTCGAGCAGCACGGGGGCCGTACCAGCGGAACCTCCCCCGGGCCCCCGCACCGGCCCGAGCACGCGGCGCAGCCGCGCGTCCTCGAGCACGGCGCCCTCGGGGAGGTCGGCCTGCTCCAGGGCGTAGACCACGGGACCCCGCACCAGGGCCACGCAGCCGCGCACCGCGTCCACGCGGGGGTGGGGGACGAGCTGGCGCACGTCCACGTCGACCTGCAGGTGCACGTCGTGGCGCCCCGCCCAGGACCGGTGCAGCCTCACGTAGCCGTCGGACGCGGCGACCTCGGTGCCCACGCCGTCCACGGTCAGCGTCCAGCGCCGGGCTCCGACGGGCAGTCGCAGGGCGAGCTCCCACGCCTCGTCGCTCCCCGTGCCGTCCTGGGCGGTGACCACCACGCGCGTGGCGCCCCCCCACGGCTGCTCGGACTCGACCTCGAGGTGCACTGGTGCGCCCTTGACCTGGGTGTCGACCGAGCACGTGGCGTGGTGCTGCAGCTGCAGGCCTTCGGAGGAGCTCGTGAGCAGGTAGTCGTGCACCGAGGCGAGCAGCCGGGCGATGTTGGGCGGGCAGCAGGCGCAGGTGAACCACGCCAGGCGCTGGGTGGGGGCGTCCTCGTGCTCCCCGCCGTGCCCGGTGCGCAGGTGCAGCGGGTTGGAGTAGAAGAACTCGGTGCCGCTCGCGGAGGTGGAGGCGGCCAGCGCGTTGTGCAGCACGTGCTCCATGGCGTCGGCGTAGCGGGCCTCGCCGGTGGCCAGCAGCAGCCGCCACGTCAGGTGGAACGTCGCGATGGCAGCACAGGACTCGGCGTAGGCGCGGTCCGGAGGCAGCTCGTAGGCGTCCCCGATGGACTCGTCGCGGTGCCGGGAGCCGTGGGCGCCGGTGACGTAGGTCTTCGTGGCGTCCAGGTCCTCCCAGATGCGCACGGCCGCGGCGAGGAGTCCGGTGTCGCCGGTCTCCACGGCCACGTCGACGGCGCCGGTGAGCAGGTACAGCTGGCGGACGGCGTGCCCGGTGGCCTCGGTGGCCTCGCGGACCGGGACGGCGTCCTGGAAGTAGGCCGAGCCGAACCTGTCCTCCCCCAGCCAGCCGTGGCCGCGGGCCTGCAGCTGGTGGGCGGCGGTGTCCAGGTAGGGGCGGTTCCCGGTGAGGCGGTACAGCTCGACCAGCGCGGTCTCGACCTCGGGGTGGCCCTCGACGTACCCGGGTCGACCGGTGCCGTCGGGGCCGAAGAGGGTGACGACCAGGTCGGCCAGAGCACGGGCGATCTCGAGGGTGCCCGGCAGGGAGCCGGTCCGGGCGGCGGCGACGGCGGCCTGCAGGAGGTGCCCGGCGCTGTACAGCTCGTGTCCCCACTGCGGGTCGCTCCAGCGCTCGACCTCGGGGTCGCCCTGGACCCGGCTGTTCACGTAGCCGTCGTCCTGCTGCACCCGACCCACCAGGTCGACCAGCGCCTGGGTCCGGCCGAGCAGCGGGTGGTCGGCGGGCAGGCGGGTGGAGGCCCACGCGACGGCCTCGACGGCCTTGTAGACGTCGGTGTCGGTGAAGTGCATGCCGGTGAGCGGGGCATCGCTCTCCCCCACCAGCCGCGCCAGGTTGCTGCGAGCCTCACCGCGCTCGACGCGGTCGAGCACGTGGGGCAGGGTCGCGCTCAGCGTGACCTGCTGCCAGTCGTGCAACCAGCCCGCCGTCAGCTCCGCGGCGTCGTGCGGCAGGGGCCGCAGCGGCGAGAGCGCGCCAGGGGTCGGCTCGACCGGGCCGGGCGTGCGGGGGGTGCGCGCGCCCACGCGCGGCTCGGGCCTCTCCACCAGGTTCGTCATCGTCGACGTCCTCTCTGCTCTCCGGCCGTGACGGCGAGAGACGGGTCTCCCTCCAGATCACCGGAGGAGGTGGGTGAAGAGTCACCTCCTCACGCGCTGCACGTCAAGGGTTTTCTTTTGTTTCCTTCGAGCGGCCGTGAAGATGCAGGTCAGATGCGATGAAGCGCTTTCTCCGCAGTGGTGCTAGACGGTGGTCCTGACGGCCGCGGCCACCGACGACGCGGGGACGCTGGCGCCGATCCGCAGCGCCTGCCGACGCGGCTCGGGACGGAGCCGTCGCACCGCCGTCACCCCGTCGCGTCGGCGGCGGGGGTCCCTCACGCGGAGGAGCGCCGAGGTGCACGCGCGCCGAGGCGCTCGTCCTCCGCGGCTGCCGAGCGGTCAGCCCGGCGCCGTCACCCTGCTGCGCGGGCGGCGGGGTCGGTCGAGCCGCGCACCACGAGCGTGCACGGGTGAGAGCGCACGCCCGCCCCCACGCTGACGCCGCCGGCCGCACCGTCGATGACGGCGAACAGGTCCCGCACGGCCGAGGCGCCCAGCACGTCGAGCTCCATGTCG
Source organism: Actinomycetales bacterium (assembly GCA_022701985.1). Lineage (GTDB taxonomy): Bacteria > Actinomycetota > Actinomycetes > Actinomycetales > Quadrisphaeraceae > Quadrisphaera. The sequence continues at coordinate 1,830 of JAKONK010000120.1, read as the reverse complement.
ATGCTCGTCAGGTGGGGGTCGGACTCGAGGGCGAACGCGCTCCAGTTGTCGAAGCCGGTGACCGCCACGTCGTCGGGGAGCGACCGACCGGCGGCGCGCAGCGCAAGGACCACGCCGTAGGCGATCTGGTCGGAGCCGCACACGACGGCGTCCACGTCGGGGTGCTGGTCCAGCAGCCGCGCGGCGGCCTGCTGCCCCCACCGCTGCGACCAGGGCCCCTCCATGACGTCTCCGACCAGCTCGAGGTCCAGCGCCCTGCTCTGCTCCAGGACTCCGGCGGTGCGCTCCGCCACCGCGCGCGCCCCCGCCGGTCCGGTGATGTGGGCGATCCTGCGCCGCCCGAGCGAGTGCAGGTGCTGGAGGGCGAGAGCCGCGCCGCCGCGGTCGTCCGGGACGTGGCAGACGTCGCGGGGGTCGCCGGTCTCACCGTGCAGGTACACCACCGGCACGGTGACCTCGTCCGCCAGGCGCGGCGTGGGTGAGTTGTTGTCCCCCAGCACGAGCAGGCCGTCGACCTTGCGCCCGGCGTAGAGCCGCGCCAGGTCGCGCAGCCTCTCCGGATCGCCGTGGGCGTCAGCCACCACCATGGACAGCTCGACCCGGTTCAGCGCGGACTCGATGCCGAGCATCGCAGGCACGGCCCAGCGTCGCGACAGCGTGTCGATGATGAGCATCGCCACCGTGCCGCTGCGCCCCGTCAGGAGGCTGCGGGCGTGGGGGTTCGGCGTGAAGTCGAGCTGACGAGCCGCCCGCAGGACCTTGGCCCGCGCCTCGGCGGAGACCCGGGGCTGGTTGTTGATGGCCTTGGAGGCCGTGGCCAGGGAGACGCCAGCCCGGCGCGCGACCTCCGCCAAGGTGGGGGGACGCTGCGCTGCCACCGGCTGATGGTGCCAGGACGACGAGAGGTGCAGGAGCGCCGGGCGGCTGGTCGGGTCGCGCAGACCCGTCGCTGCGGAGCCCGGTCACCCGTCGTCAGCACGCCGCCACCCGAGGCGCGCCCAGCGCCCGCACGCCGATCGGGTCAGCTCCTCGACGCGGGCCGCACCGCAGGAGCGCCGTCGGGGACGAGGTGCCGGGTGGTGCGGCCGTCGCCGCCAACCCCGGCACCACGGCCGCAGCCGGCCCGGTCGCCTCAGGCGGTCAGCACCATCCGGAAGCGCGGGCGCCCCGCCATCATCGCGTCGAAGGCGTGCTGGGCCTCCTCCATCGGCGCCTCCTCGATCATCGGACGCACCCCCGTGAGGGCGGCGAAGCGCAGCGCGTCCTCGGAGTCCTTCGAGGTGCCGCTGGCGTGACCCGCCACGGTGCGGCTGCCGAGGATGAGGTTGACCGCGTCCAGCGCGAGTGGCTGCTCCGGCACCCCGACCACCACGAGGCGCCCGCGGGGGCGCAGCCCGGCGGCGGTGCCGGCGATGGCCTCGGCGTCGGTGACGGTGGCCAGCACCGCAGCCGCGCCACCGAGGCGCTGCAGCGCGCCGGCCACGCCCTCCTCGCCGACGGCGGTGGAGTCGACGTAGTGGTGCGCGCCGAGGCGCTCGGCGAACTCGCCCTTCTCGGCGCCGCGGGCCACCGCGACCACCTCGAAGCCCATCTTGGCGGCGTACTGGACACCCAGGTGGCCCAGCCCGCCCAGGCCGATGACGGCCACGAGGTCACCGGCGAGCGCCCCGGAGGTGCGCAGGCCGTGGAAGGTGGTGACGCCGGCGCACATGAGCGGCGCGGCCTCGGCGTCGGTGAGCCCGTCCGGCACCGCCGCGAGCGCGTCGGCGGGGGCCAGCACGTGGTCGGCGTAGCCGCCGTCGAAGGACAGCCCCGTCACACGGCCCTCGA
>JAKONK010000117.1 GCA_022701985.1 Actinomycetales bacterium | reverse complement strand
ACAGCCCGCCCAGCAGCGCGGTCACCGGTGCTGCCTCGGCCTGGGGCAGGGACACGCGGAGCTGCGTCATGCCGAACGCGTCGACGGACCAGCTGCACTGCCGGCGCGCGAACGACGCGGCGGGCGGCTCGGGCCAGTCGTCACCGTCGAGGCTCTCGGGTGACCCGGCCAGGGCCTTGCGCAGGTGCCTGGCGAGGGTGTCGGTGTCGCTGGGGGAGAACTGGCGCGCCTGCTCGGTCAGGTGCTCGTCGACCTCGTCGCGCCGCTCGTCGAGCACGCGCTGCGGCACGCGGGAGAGCAGCCGCACCGCGACGTCGACGTGGGGCCGGGACACCTCACCCGCGGCCAGCGCCGCACCCATGCCGCGGAGCGCGCCCCGGTCCGGGTCGGTTGCCCGAGCGGCGGCCACCTCCGCGGACGCCGCCCCGCGCCCCAGCCGCACGGCCCTCTCCAGCCACGCCTTGGTCTGCACGCCCGTCGCCTTGCGGGGGTGGGGGCGCTCGTGGTCGACGAGCATCCGCACCAGGTGCTGCTTCGCAGCAGCGACAGCGGCCTCCGCCGCGTGGAGCGCCCGGTAGGCCCCCTGCAGCTCGGCGAGCGACAGCGACGCCCCGGAGCTCGCCAGCAGGGACGCCGCGGCGTCAGCGACCGCCGCGGGAGCGCACAGCACGGGGTGCGTCGGCACCGCCCCGCTGAGCACCCCGGCTTCGATCACGTGTCCGAACCTAGCGATCACCACCGACATCCCGCTCGCCCCGACAGCGCCCTGTGGACAGCCCGCGGAGACAGCTCGTGCAGACCCCTCAGGACGGCGCCGGCTCGACCCGCCGCGGCACGGCCGCGCCCGCACCCAGAGCCGTCCGCTCCCGCCACCACGCGGCCAGCTCGTGCGCCGGCATCGCCGCCGCGAACACGTAGCCCTGCACCTCGTCGCAGCCCAGCTGCTCCACCTGCTGCAGCGTCTCGGCGTCCTCGACGCCCTCCGCCACCACCGTCATCCCCAGGGCGTGGGCGAGCTGCACGCTGCTGGCCACGATGGTCCGGGCCCGCGCGTCGACCAGCAGGTCGCGGGTGAAGGAGGCGTCGAGCTTGAGCTCGTCGACCGCCAGGTTCCGCAGCCGCGCCAGCGACGAGAAGCCGGTGCCGAAGTCGTCGATGCTCACCCGCACCCCGGAGGCGCGCAGCGCCCCCACCACGGCGCTGGAGCGCTGCGGGTCCTTCAGCAGCACCGACTCGGTGACCTCCAGCACCAGGGTGTCGGCCTCCACGCCGTGCTCCGCCAGCAGCGCGCGCACGCGGCCGGGCAGGTCGACGTCGTGCAGGGCGCTCGCGGGGAGGTTCAGCGACAGGCGCACCCGCAGGCCCTCGGCGCGCCACGCCGCCTGCTGCGCGACGCCGGCGCGCAGCACCTCGTCGGTGAGGGGGCCCATGAGGCCGTGCGCCTCGGCGAGGTCGAGGAAGCGCGACGGCGCCAGCAGCCCGAGCGACGGGTGCGGCCACCGGACCAGCGCCTCCGCCCCCGTCGGGTACCCGGAGCTGGCGCAGACCTGCGGCTGGTGGTGCAGCACGAGCTCGTGGGCGGCCAGCGCGGCGCGGAGGTCGGCGACGAGCGCGAGCTGCTGGGCGGGGTCGTCGTGCTGCTGCGGGTCGTGCGAGACGTGACCGCTGCCCGTGCGCTTGGCGTCGTACATGGCGGTGTCGGCCGAGCGCAGCAGCCGGCCCGCAGCCTCCGCCGGCGTCTCCGACGACGAGGGGTACCCGTCGCCGGTGCTGCCGCCGTCGCCGTCGTCCGGGGTGTCGGCGGGCCACCAGGTGGAGGTGCCCACGCTGGCGCCGAGCGGCACCGAGACGCCCTGCAGGTGCGCGGGCCGCCCGAGCACCCGCGCCAGGTCGCGGCCCAGGCGCCCGGCCCGGCTGCGCGGCGACGACGCGGGGGCGACCACCACGAACTCGTCGCCCCCGAGGCGCCCGGCCACCTCGCCGGGCAGCAGGACGCCGCTGATCCTGCTCGCCGCGGTCTGGAGGAGGGCGTCTCCCACGGCGTGGCCGAGCGAGTCGTTGACCTCCTTGAAGTGGTCGAGGTCGACCACGGCCACCACCAGGGGCCGCTCGTCGGCGATCGCTCGCTCCAGCACGGTGAGGGTGCCGCGGCGGTTGGGCAGCCCCGTCAGCTCGTCGACCAGCGACGCGCTGCGGTTGGTGATGAGCGCCAGCAGCTCGCGCACGTCGAGCAGGAGGCGCGCCACGGCCCCCGCCGTCGCCAGCGCGGCGACGACGGCGACGGTCGTCATGCCCTCGATCAGGGCGACGGCGACGACGGGCAGCCCCAGCACCGTGGTGGCGTACCCGGTGATGCTGCTGATCGCGACGTCCTGGCGGTCGCGGGCGTGCGACACCTCGGGGAGGGCCGCGCTGAGGGCGAGCGCCAGGAGCCACGGGCCGCGGACCAGGGCCGCCCACGGGAGGGTGGGCAGCCACCCCGCAAGCACCAGGGCGCTGGCCCCCAGGCAGAGCAGGAGGGCGGCCACCATGAGCGCCGGGCGCGGGTCGCCGCGGCGCAGGGCGCCCCGCGTGGTGACGAGCAGGGCGGTGACGGCGACGGCCGACCCCGCCATCGACACGAGCAGGTGCGATCCCGGGCCCCAGGTGCCCCACTCGGGGTGGGGACCGAGGCGCATCCCCACGAGCGCGCCCGTGGTGAGCACCACCACGCCGCACAGGGTGCCGAGCACGTGGTCGTGGTCCAGGCCGCTGCCCTCTGCCGCGGGGCGGGTCCAGCGGATGATGCCGAGGTAGGTCAGCGTGACGGTGACGACCATCGCCGCGCACGTCAGCGCCGTGGTCACCGGCGCGGGAACGCCCGCCGCCGTGGTGGCGGCGTACGTGACCACGGCCCCGGCGCTGACCCACAGCGAGAGCCCGACCTTGCTCCACAGCTGGTGCTCGGCCCGCGTGCGGCGCAGGCGCCAGCGGACCAGCAGGCCGGTGCAGAGCAGCAGCGACAGGTACGCCAGCAGCGCGGCACTGGTGCCGGACTCGCCGTCGAGCACGATCGGCGCCAGGACGACGGCGAGCGCCGCCACCACCGCGGCCCACAGCGCGGGGCGGGGCGCCCTCGCGGTGCTGGAGGCGTGGCCCACACCCGTCCATCGGCGCAGACGGGTGGCAACCGTAGCCTGAGGCATCCGCGTCACCCGACTGCCCCCTTCCCCGTCATCAGCACCGCCACCCGGCGGGGCTGGGCCCGCTGTCGAGCGCGGTCCGGCGCGCCGGGGTGGTGCGCACCACGGCATCCTCCCGCTGATCGGGGTGTCGCCACGACGGGCGACGGCGTTGTAGGGGGAGTTCCCGGACGTCGGAGTGCTGTCGCAGCGGGGGAGCGGATGCCGCCTGGCGCGCTGCTGGCCCCTGTTGTGGCCACGGGAAGCGCCAGCACTCTCTCTACTCCGCGCACGCGCGCGTAGAGGAGCTCGGTCGCACGGGCCGTCCGAGCCCAGGGAGGGGCCGGCTCCAGTGCTCGATGCCTCTGAGAGGCGGCGCGCCGGCGCGTCTCGAGGCGCGTCGGGCGTTCCGCGCTGCGCGTCTGTCGGGGCGCTGGGGTTGCGGGTGCGTCGTGATGAGCCCGCGACCAGCACGAACACGCACGACGGACTCGCTGGTGCCTCTCCTGCGGACGTGGTCAGAGGTTGCGAGGCATCTCGAGAGCCGCCATGTCCC
>JAKONK010000108.1 GCA_022701985.1 Actinomycetales bacterium | reverse complement strand
AGCGGCGGGCACGAGCAGACGAGGTTGCGGTCCCCGAAGGTGCCGTCGATCCGGCCCACCGGCGGCCAGTACTTGTCGGGGTCAGGACCGGTCGGGAACGCGGCCAGCTGGGCGCTGTAGGGCAGCTCGCCCGAGAGCGCGCGCTCCGCCGTGTGCGGCGCGCCGCGCAGCGGCGACGTCGCGAGCTCGACCTCGCCGTCGGCGACCTGCTGCGCCTCGGCGCGGATGGCGAGCATCGCGTCGACGAACCTGTCGAGCTCGGCGAGGTCCTCGCTCTCGGTCGGCTCGACCATGAGCGTGCCCGCCACCGGGAAGCTGGTGGTGGGGGCGTGGAAGCCGTAGTCGATGAGCCGCTTGGCCACGTCGTCGACGGTCACGCCGGTCGCCTTCGTGAGTGGGCGCAGGTCGAGGATGCACTCGTGGGCCACGAGCCCGCCCTCGCCCGCGTAGAGCACCGGGTACGCCCCGCCCAGCCGGGTGGCCAGGTAGTTGGCGGACAGCACCGCCGTCGCCGTCGCCCGGGCCAGGCCGGCGCCGCCCATGAGGCGGATGTACGCGTAGGAGATCGGCAGGATGCCCGCCGAGCCGTGCGGCGCTGCCGAGATCGGGCCGATGCCCTCGCGGCGGGCCGGGTCCGGGTGGTCCGGGTGGGTCGGCAGGAACGGCGCGAGGTGCTCGCGCACGGCCACCGGCCCGACGCCGGGACCGCCGCCGCCGTGGGGGATGCAGAACGTCTTGTGCAGGTTGAGGTGGGACACGTCGCCGCCGAACTCGCCCGGCTTGGAGTGCCCGACCAGGGCGTTGAAGTTGGCCCCGTCGATGTAGACCTGCCCGCCGGCGGCGTGGACCAGGTCGCACACCTCGGTGATGCCCGGCTCGTACACGCCGTGCGTGGAGGGGTAGGTGACCATGATCGCGGCGAGGTCGTCCGCGTGCTGCTCGCACCTGGCGCGCAGGTCGTCGAGGTCGACGGTGCCGTCGGCGGCGGCCCCGACCACGACGACGCGCATCCCGGCCATGACGGCCGAGGCCGCGTTGGTGCCGTGCGCGGAGCTGGGGATGAGGCAGACGTCGCGCTGGGCCTGCCCGCGCGAGCGCTGGTAGCTGCGGATGGCGACCAGCCCGGCGAGCTCGCCCTGGGAGCCGGCGTTGGGCTGCACCGAGACCCGGTCGTAGCCGGTGACCTCGGCGAGCCAGCCCTCGAGGGTCCCGATGAGCTCGGCGTAGCCGGTGGCGTCCTCGGCGGGGGCGAAGGGGTGCAGGTCGGCGAACCCGGGGAGGCTGATCGGCTCCATCTCGGTGGTCGCGTTGAGCTTCATCGTGCACGAGCCCAGCGGGATCATGCCGCGGTCGAGCGCGTAGTCGCGGCGCGCGAGGCGCTGCAGGTAGCGCAGCACGCTCGTCTCGGAGCGGTGGGTGCTGAACACCGGGTGGGTCAGGTAGGGCGTCTCGCGCAGCAGGTCGCGCGGGAGCGCGTCGGGGGTGCGGACGTCGAGCGCGGCGAGGGCGTCGGCGCCGGTGGCGGCCCCGTCGAGGCCGAAGGCGCCCAGCACCCGGCCGACCACCTCGAGGTCGGTGCGCTCGGAGGTGGAGACCCCGACGTGGTCGGCGTCGGCCAGGCGCAGGTGGATCCCCGCCTCGCGCGCCGCAGCGACGACGGCGGCCGCCCGACCCGGCACGCGGGCCAGCACGGTGTCGAACAGGTCGGTGTGCACGACCTCGACGCCGCCCTCGCGCAGCGCGGCGGCGAGCACGGCCGCGGTGCGGTGGGTGCGCTGCGCGATGGCCCGCAGCCCGTCGGGGCCGTGGAAGACGGCGTACATGGACGCCGTGACGGCCAGCAGCACCTGGGCGGTGCAGATGTTGCTCGTGGCGCGGTCGCGGCGGATGTGCTGCTCGCGCGTCTGCAGCGCCAGGCGCAGCGCGGGGGCGCCGGTGGCGTCGACGGAGACGCCGACCAGGCGGCCCGGCAGGTTGCGCTCCAGCCCCTTCGCCACCGCCATGTACGCGGCGTGCGGGCCGCCGTAGAACAGCGGGACGCCGAAGCGCTGGGTGCTGCCGACGACCACGTCGGCGCCGAGGGCGCCGGGGGCCTCGAGCAGGGTGAGGGCGAGCACGTCGGCGGCGACCACCAGCTTGCCGCCGCGGGCGTGCACCGCGTCGGCCAGGCCGCGCAGCGCCGGCACCCGGCCTGAGGCGCCGGGGTACTGCACCAGCAGGCCGGTCACCTGCTCGGGCACGGCCGCCAGGCCCCAGCCCTCGCCGGAGAGGTCGGCGACCAGCACCTCGACGCCCATCGCGGCGGCCCGGGTGCGGATGACCTCGACGGTCTGCGGCAGGGCGTCGGCGTCGACGACGAACGGCCCGGTCGCCTTCGGGGCCGCGCGGCGCACCAGCGTCATCGCCTCGGCGGCCGCGGTGCCCTCGTCGAGCAGCGAGGCGCCGGAGGTCGGCAGGCCGGTGAGGTCGGAGACCACCGTCTGGAAGTTGAGCAGCGCCTCCAGGCGGCCCTGGGAGATCTCCGGCTGGTAGGGCGTGTACGCCGTGTACCAGGACGGGTCCTCGAGCACGTTGCGCCGGATGACCGGCGGCGTCACCGTGCCGTGGTAGCCCAGGCCGATCATCGGCTCCAGCGGGCGGTTGCGGGCCGCCAGCGCCGCCAGCTCGGCCGCGACCTGCGGCTCGCTGCGGGCCTCGAAGAGGTCCAGTGCGCCGCGCAGGCGGATGCCGGCGGGCACCGCGGCGTCGACGAGGTCCTCCAGGGACCCGTGCCCGACGGCGGCCAGCATCGTGGCGACGTCGTCGGCGGAGGGGCCGACGTGGCGGTCGGCGAACGACTGCTCGCCCAGGTCGGCGAGGGTGGTGTGGTCGGACATCGAGGCTCCCGGACGTGTGGTGGCGTGTGCGGTGCCTCCCCCTCAGTCACGGCCCACCGCTGGTGGGTGCTCCTGAGTCGCCTGCCCTGCGCGGTCCTGGTGCCTGAGAGGTTCTGGGGAGAGTTGCCCCTTCGGCGCCCCGTCTGCTGGGGCTCTCCCGCGCGGGATGAACGGCTGTGCTGACTCGTCGGGGAGTCTACCCGGGCTGGCCGCGGCCCTCCGGCCATGAGGTTCGGAGTCAGACCATTGACACCCCCGGCGGCCCTGTGCAGACTCCCGGCCATGCCCCCCGCCGAGCCCTCCGCGCAGGGGGCCGTCGGAGGTCCGCAGGACGACGCGGCGGACCTGTCCGCCGTCGTGCTGCACCCACTGCGCGGGCAGCACGCGTTCGAGGCGTGCGTCGAGCAGCTGGGCACGGCCGTGCGCCTGGGCGTGCTGCCCCGCGGCTCCCTGCTCCCGCCCGAGCGCGACCTGGCCGAGAGGCTCGGGGTCTCCCGGGCCACCCTCCGCGAGGCCATCGCGGCGCTGCGGACCGCGGGGGTGGTCGAGACCCGCCGCGGCCGGGGAGGCGGCACCGTCGTCGTCCAGCGGCCGACGCTGCCGCAGCGCACCAGCGCCACCCAGCGCGCCGCGCGCCGCAGCGCCTGGCTCGACACGCTCGACTTCCGCCGCATCGTGGAGCCCGGCGCCGCCGGCCTCGCCGCCAGCCGCGACCTCACGCAGACCCAGCGCGACCGGCTGCAGGCGGCCCACGAGGCCGTGCGCACCGCCACGCAGCCCGCGACCCACCGCCAGGCCGACTCGCGCTTCCACCTGACGGTGGCCGCGCTGACCGGCTCGCCCTCGGTCGTCGAGGCCGTCACCGCGGTCCAGGCGGGCCTGCACGAGATGCTCAGCGCCATCCCGGTGCTGGCCACCAGCATCGACCACTCCGACGCCCAGCACGCCAGGATCGCCGCCGCGGTGCTGGAGGGCGACGGCGCCCGCGCCCGCCGGGCGATGGAGGAGCACTGCGACGACACCGCGGCGCTGCTGCGCGGCCTGCTCGACTGACCCGCCCTGACCCGCCCCGACCCGCCCCGCCCGTCAGACCGTGCTCAGCCCGAAGGAGACACCGTGCGCAACGACAGGCACCTGAGCGTCGAGGACCTCACCGCCCGCATCGACGCCGGGGAGATCGACACCGTGGTCGTCGCCTTCACCGACATGCAGGGCCGGCTGCAGGGCAAGCGGTTCCACGGCGCCTACTTCCGCGACCACGTGCTCGGCCACGGCACCGAGGGGTGCAACTACCTGCTCGGCGTCGACGTCGAGATGAACACCGTGCCCGGCTACGCCATCACCTCGTGGGAGCGCGGCTACGGCGACATGGAGCTCGTGCTCGACACCGACACCACCCGGCTGCTCCCGCACCTGCCCGCGACCGCGATGGTCCAGTGCGACCTCGCCTGGCCCGACGGCAGCCCCGTGGCGCAGAGCCCCCGCCAGGTGCTCGCGCGCCAGGTCGAGCGCGCCCGGGGGCTGGGGTACCGGGCCGTCGCGGGCACCGAGCTGGAGTTCATCCTCTTCGACGACACCTACGAGGCCGCCCACCGCGCCGGCTACCAGGGCCTGACGCCCTCGAACCAGTACAACATCGACTACTCCGTCATCGGCACCTCCCGCGTGGAGCCCCTGCTCCGCGACATCCGCAACACGGTGTACGCCGCGGGCCTCGACGTGGAGTGCGCCAAGGGCGAGTGCAACCTCGGCCAGCACGAGATCGGCTTCCTCTTCAACGACGTGGTGGTCACGGCCGACAACCACGCCGTCTACAAGACCGTGGCCAAGGAGGTCGCGTCCCAGCACGGCAAGTCGCTGACCTTCATGGCCAAGTGGGACGAGCGCGAGGGCAACTCCTGCCACGTCCACCTCAGCCTGCGCGGCCTGGACGACGAGGTCGTCTTCTGGGACCCCGACGCCGGAGGCCGCACCCCGCTGTACGACTCGTTCGTGGCGGGCGTCCTCGCGACCATGGAGGAGCTGACGCTGCTGTACGCGCCCAACATCAACTCGTACAAGCGCTTCGCCGACGGCTCGTTCGCGCCCACCGCCGTCGCGTGGGGCGAGGACAACCGCACCTGCGCCGTCCGGCTCGTGGGACGCGGAGCGGGCGCCCGCATGGAGAACCGCGTTCCCGGCGGCGACGTGAACCCCTACCTGGTGCTCGCCGCGATGATGGCCGGCGGCCTGCACGGCGTGGAGCAGGGCCTCGAGCTCGAGCCGCCCACGGAGGGCAACGCGTACTCCTCCGGCAAGCAGAAGGTGCCGACCACCCTGCGCGCCGCGCGCGACCTCTTCGCCGCCTCGGCCGTGGCCCGCGCCGCCTTCGGCGACGAGGTGGTCGACCACTACACCAACGCCGCCGACGTCGAGCTGGCCGCCTTCGAGCGGTCCGTCACCGACTGGGAGCGCAAGCGCGGGTTCGAGCGGATGTGAGCGGCATGACCACGACCTTCACCGTCCTGGACCCGGCGACGGCCGAGCCCGTCACGGACGTCCACCTCGCCACCCTCGAGGAGGCCGACGCCGCCATCGAGCGCGCCGCCGCGGCCTTCCCCACCTGGCGCGACCTGGCCCCCGCCGACCGCGCGCGGCTGCTGCGGCGCTTCGCCCGGGTCGTCGACGAGCACGTCGACGAGCTCGCGGCCCTGGAGGTCCGGAACTCCGGCCACACCCTCGGCAACGCCCGCTGGGAGGCGGGCAACGTCCGCGACTGCCTCGACTACTACTCCGCTGCGCCCGAGCGGCTCTTCGGTCGGCAGATCCCCGTGCCCGGCGGCCTGGACGTCACCTTCCGCGAGCCCGTCGGCGTGGTCGGCGTCATCGTCCCGTGGAACTTCCCCATGCCCATCGCCGCCTGGGGCTTCGCGCCGGCCCTGGCGGCGGGGTGCACCGTCGTCCTCAAGCCCGCCGAGCTCACCCCGCTGACCGCCGTCCGCCTCGGCGAGCTGGCCCTGGAGGCCGGGATCCCGCCGGGCGTGCTCACCGTGCTGCCCGGCAGGGGCTCGGTGGTGGGGGAGCGGTTCGTCACCCACCCCGCGGTGCGCAAGGTGGTGTTCACCGGCTCCACCGCCGTCGGCAAGCGCGTCATGGCGGGCTGCGCCGACCAGGTCAAGCGCGTGACGCTGGAGCTGGGCGGCAAGAGCGCGAACATCGTCTTCGCGGACGCCGACCTCGAGCGCGCGGCGGCCGCAGCCCCGGGGGCGGTGTTCGACAACGCCGGTCAGGACTGCTGCGCGCGCTCGCGGATCCTCGTCGAGCGCTCGGTGCACGACAGGTTCCTCGAGCTCCTCGAGCCCGCGGTCAGGGCCGTGCGCGTGGCGCACCCGGGCCAGGACCCCGACGCCGAGATGGGACCGCTGATCTCCGCGCGGCAGCGCGAGGTGGTCCAGGGCTACGTCGACGGCGCCGACGTCGCCTTCACCGGCTCCGCCCCCGACCTGCCCGGCTTCTGGGTGCCGCCGACCGTCGCGCTCGTGTCCGACGCCCGCGACCGCGTCTGGCGCGAGGAGGTGTTCGGCCCCGTGGTGGCGGTGATGCCCTTCGACGACGAGGCCGACGCCATCGCGAAGGCCAACGACACCGAGTACGGGCTGTCGGGCTCGATCTACACCCGCGACGTCGGCCGCGCGCTGCGCGTGGCCCGCGGGGTGCAGGCGGGCAACCTGTCCGTCAACTCCCACTCCTCGGTCCGGTACTGGACGCCGTTCGGCGGCTACAAGCAGTCCGGCCTCGGACGCGAGCTCGGCCCCGAGGCGCCGAACGCGTTCACCGAGGAGAAGAACGTCTTCATCAGCAGCGAGTGAGGGAGAGAAGCAGCGTGGCAGGACGTCTCCAGGACCGGGTCGCCGTCATCACCGGGGGGTGCTCCGGCATCGGCCTCGCGACGGCGAGGCGGTTCGTGGCCGAGGGCGCGAAGGTCGTCGTCGGCGACATCGACGAGGCCTCGGGCGCCCGGGTGGTCGCCGAGCTGGGCGGCGAGCAGGTGGCGGCGTTCGTCCGCGTCGACGTGACGAGCAAGGAGCAGGTCGACGCGCTGTTCGCAGGCGCCAAGGAGCGCTTCGGCTCCGTCGACGTCGCCTTCAACAACGCCGGCATCAGCCCGCCCGACGACGACTCCATCCTCACCACCGAGCTGGACGCCTGGCGCCGGGTGCAGGAGGTCAACCTCACCAGCGTCTACCTGTGCTGCAAGGCCGCCCTGCCCCACATGCTCGAGCAGGGCCGCGGCTCGATCATCAACACCGCCTCGTTCGTGGCCGTGATGGGCGCGGCCACCAGCCAGATCTCCTACTCCGCCTCCAAGGGCGGCGTGCTGAGCATGACCCGCGAGCTGGGCGTGCAGTTCGCCCGCGAGGGCGTCCGCGTCAACGCGCTGTGCCCCGGTCCGGTGAACACGCCGCTGCTGAAGGAGCTGTTCGCCAAGGACGCCGAGCGCGCTGCGCGCCGCCTCGTGCACGTGCCGATGGGGCGCTTCGCCGAGCCGGAGGAGCTGGCCAGCGCCGTGCTCTTCCTCGCCTCCGACGACGCGAGCTTCGTCACCGCCTCGACGTTCCTCGTCGACGGCGGCATCTCCGCCGCGTACGTCACGCCCCTGTGACCCCTCCGGCCGCCGCCCGCCCCCTCGTGGGGGTCAGCACCTACCGGGAGCGGGCCTCCTGGGGGGTGTGGCACCAGCGCGCCGACCTGCTGCCCGCCACCTACGCGGACGCGGTGCACCACGCCGGGGGCGCCCCGGTGCTGCTGCCGCCGGCGGGCAGCACCGACCACCTGGAGGAGTCCGCCCGCGACGTCGTCGCGCGCCTCGACGCCCTCGTGGTGGCCGGCGGGGCCGACGTCGACCCCGCCGCCTACGGCGAGCAGGCCCACCCCCGCACCGGGCCACCCCGCCCCGACCGCGACGCGTGGGAGCTGGCGCTGCTCGGCGCCGCCCTCGAGCGGGAGCTCCCCGTGCTGGGGGTGTGCCGCGGCATGCAGGTCATGGCCGTGCACGCCGGGGGCTCGCTCGAGCAGCACCTGCCCGACGTCGTGGAGCACGACGGCCACGACCCCGGCGGCGACGGCTACGGCGACGTCGAGGTCCGCATCGACCCCACCAGCCGCCTGGGGCTGCTGGTGGGGCCGACGGCGACCGTCAGCTGCCACCACCACCAGGCGGTGCGGAGCCACCCCGGGTACGCGGCGGTGGCCTGGGCGCACGACGGGACCCTGGAGGCCCTCGAGCGGCCCGGGGGACCGTTCGCGGTGGGGGTGCAGTGGCACCCCGAGGTGGTGGCCGACGCCGGGCTCTTCGCCGGGCTGGTGCAGGCCGCCCGGGGCGCGGACGGTGGGCATGGGGTCCGGTTCCAGACCGAAGTCGACGAGTCTGCGCCCAGGGCGTAGACGCACGTCGGCGAGCGCCACTAGCGTGCGCCCACCAGCGGGGTCGACCGAGGGAGCACTCAGGTGACGGACCTGTCGAAGACGCACGTCGAGTCGCAGGACTACCTGCGCAAGAGGGAGCTGAAGACCGGGAGCGCCGGCTGGGTGCTGCTCGCCGGTCTCGGCGTCAGCTACGTCATCTCCGGTGACTACTCCGGCTGGAACTTCGGGCTCGCCGAGGGCGGCTTCGGCGGCCTGGCCATCGCGACCGTCGTCGTCGCCGGCATGTACCTGGCGCTCGTGCTCGGCATGGCCGAGATGAGCTCCGCGCTGCCGGCCGCGGGCGGCGGCTACACGTTCGCGCGCCGCGCGCTCGGCCCGTGGGGCGGGTTCGCCACCGGCACCGCGATCCTCATCGAGTACGCCATCGCCCCCGCGGCCATCGCCACCTTCATCGGCGCCTACGTCGAGTCCCTGGGGCTGTTCGGCATCACCGACGGCTGGTGGGTCTACCTGGCCGCGTACGCGCTCTTCGTGGGCATCCACCTGGTGGGCGTCGGAGAGGCGCTCAAGGTGATGTTCGCCGTCACCGCCGTGGCGCTGGTCGGGCTCGTGGTCTTCGGCGTCGCGGCGCTCGCCGACTTCGACGTCGCCAACCTGACGGACATCGCCCCCACCGGCGCCGCGGGCGCCTCGGCGCTCCTGCCGTTCGGGTACCTCGGCATCTGGGCGTCGATCCCCTTCGCCATCTGGTTCTTCCTCGCCATCGAGGGCGTGCCGCTCGCGGCGGAGGAGACCAAGGACCCCGAGCGCAACGTCCCGCGCGGCATCATCGCCGCGATGCTCGTGCTCCTGGCCACCTGCGCGCTGACGCTGGTGCTCGCCACCGGCGCGGGGGGAGCGGAGGCCATGTCCGGCTCCGGCAACCCCCTGGTCGAGGCGCTGAGCGACCCGGCGGCAGCCTCGGTGGTCAACTACATCGGCCTCGCCGGCCTGGTCGCGAGCTTCTTCTCGATCATCTACGCGTACTCGCGCCAGCTCTTCGCGCTCTCCCGCGCCGGCTACCTGCCGCGGGTCCTGTCGGTGACGAGCAGCCGCAAGACGCCGACGCTCGCGCTCGTGGTCCCGGGCGTCATCGGCTTCCTGCTCTCCCTCCTCGGCGAGGGGGCGCTGCTGCTCAACATGGCCGTGTTCGGGGCCGCCCTCAGCTACGTGCTGATGATGGTCAGCCACATCGTGCTGCGGGTCCGCGAGCCCGACATGCCCCGCCCCTACCGGACCCCCGGCGGCGTGGTCACGACCGGCTTCGCCCTCGTGGTGGCCGTCATCGCCGTCATCGGCACGTTCCTGGTCGACACGACGGCGGCGCTGTGGTGCCTGGTGGCGTTCCTCGCGTTCATGGCCTACTTCGGGCTGTACAGCCGCACGCGCCTGGTGGCGAACTCGCCCGACGAGGAGTTCGCCGCGCTCGCCGAGGCCGAGAAGGACCTCGGCTGACGACGCCGGTCGACGACGAGCGAGGGGGCGGGGTGTCAGCCCAGGGGGGTCCAGCGCGAGGAGTTCACGGCGCTGTCCTCCACGGCGGCGAGCACCTTCTGCACCGCCAGGCCGTCGGCGAAGGACGGCTCCGGGTCGCGCCCGGCGAGCACGTCGACCACGAAGTCGCGGATCTCGTGCGTGAACGTGTGCTCGTAGCCCAGCCCGTGACCGGCGGGCCACCAGGCACCCGTGTACGGGTGGTCGGGCTCGGTCACGAGCACCCGGCGGAAGCCGGCCTCGACGTCGGGGTTCGCGCCGTCGTAGAACTCGAGCTCGTTCATCCGCTCGAAGTCGAACGCGAGGGAGCCCTTCGAGCCGTTCACCTCGATGCGCATCGCGTTGCGGCGCCCGAGGGCGAAGCGGGTGGCCTCGAAGGTGGCCAGCGCCCCCTGGTCGGTGCGGGCGATGAAGACGGCGGCGTCGTCGACCGTCACCTCGCCGCGCTCGGTCCCGCCCTGGGCGCTCAGGCCGCCCGTCTGGGACGCGAGCTTCGGGCGGCTCTTCACGAAGGTCTCCGTGAGGCCCGAGACGCCGGTGAGGCGGTGTCCGGTGACGAAGGCGGCGAGGTCGATGATGTGCGCGCCGATGTCACCGAGGGCCCCGGAGCCGGCGGCCTCCTTGTCGAGGCGCCAGACCAGCGGGAACTCGGGGTCGGCGATCCAGTCCTGCAGGTAGACGGCGCGGATGTGGCGCACGTCGCCGATGCGGCCGTCCTGCACGAGCTTGCGGGCGTACGCCAGCGCCGGGGTGCGGCGGTAGGAGAAGCCGACCATCGACCGCACGCCGCGCGCCTTGGCGGCCTCCGCGGCGGCGACCATGCGCTCGGCGCCCTCGACGGTGTTGGCCAGCGGCTTCTCGCAGATGACGTGCTTGCCCGCCTCGAGCGCGCCGATGGCGATGTCGACGTGGCTGTCACCGGGGGTGCAGACGTCGACCACGTCGATGGACGGGTCGGCCACGGCCTCGCGCCAGTCGGTGACGACGTTCGGGATGCCGAACCGGTCGGCGAACTCCTGCGCCGCGGCGCGGTTGCGCCCCACCACGGTGGTGACGTTGACCGGCACCCCCAGGTCGAAGAACTTGGCGGCCTGCGCCCAGCCGGCGCTGTGCACGCGGCCCATGAAGGCGTAGCCGGCGACGGCGACGTCCAGCTTCTGGATGGTCATGCGGTGGGTCCTCCTGCGAGCGGGGGTGGGGTCAGCGGCCGGTGGAGAAGGCGGCGTCGAAGGCGGCGGACGGCGGCTGGATGGCGTTG
The DNA here is from genome assembly GCA_022701985.1 of Actinomycetales bacterium. Classification (GTDB taxonomy): domain Bacteria; phylum Actinomycetota; class Actinomycetes; order Actinomycetales; family Quadrisphaeraceae; genus Quadrisphaera. Next base: position 17,257 of record JAKONK010000108.1, on the reverse strand, counting down.
AGCTTCCGCACGATGCCGAGCGCCTCGGGGGCGCCCACGAGGCGGTCCATGCCGGCGTCCTCCCACTCCACTGACGTGGGGCCGGTGTAGCCGATGGAGTTCAGGACGCGGAAGATCCGCTCCCACGGCACCTCGCCGTGCCCGACGGAGACGAAGTCCCACCCGCGGCGCGGGTCGGCCCAGGGCAGGTGGCTGCCCAGGCGGCCGTTGCGCCCGTCGAGGTGCGTCACCGACTCCTTGCAGTGCACGTGGAAGATCCTGTCGGCGAAGTCCTGCAGGAAGACCGACGGGTCGAGCTGCTGCCACACGAAGTGGCTCGGGTCGAAGTTGAACCCGAACGCCGGGTGGTCGATCGCCTCGAGGGCGCGCTTCGCGGTCCAGTAGTCGTAGGCGATCTCAGTGGGGTGGATCTCGAGGGCGAACCTGACGCCGTTCTCGGCCATCGCGTCGAGGACCGGCGTCCAGCGGGTGACGAAGTCGTCGAAGCCCTTCTGCACGAACGCGTCCGACGCCGGCGGGAACATGGCCACCGCGTGCCAGATCGAGGAGCCGGTGAAGCCGGTGACGGTGTCGACGCCCATGGCCTTCGCGGCCCTCGCCGTCGTGATCATCTCGGCCTGTGCCCGCTGGCGGACGCCCTCGGGGTCTCCGTCTCCCCAGACGCGGTCGCTGAGGATGTCGCGGTGGCGCTCGTCGATGGGGGAGTCGCACACGGCCTGCCCGAGCAGGTGGTTCGACAGCGTCCAGGTCTTCAGGCCGTTCTTCTCCAGCACGGCCTTCTTCTCCGCCACGTAGGCCGGGTCCTCCGCGGCGCGGACCACGTCGAGGTGGTCGCCCCAGCAGGCGATCTCGAGGCCGTCGTACCCCCACTCGCCCGCGAGGCGGGCGACCTCCTCGAAGGGCAGGTCGGCCCACTGACCGGTGAACAGGGTGACCGGACGCGTCATCGCGCTCCTCCAGGAGTTCCGTGCGGGGTTCCGTGCAGGCCGCGGCGCCTCCTTGCGCGTCGCACCGGGACGCTGCGGCGCTGCCATCCTTCCGCCGCGCCCGGGTGATCGCCACGCCGGGTCCCCCCGCCGGGTCTGCTGCGGGTCTGCTGCCCGTCTGCTGCCGGTGCGCCCCCGGGCGCGACCGGGAGGGGGACGACGACGGCCGCCGCCCCGGGTGGGGCGGCGGCCGTCGGTGCGAAGGGGTCTCAGCGCTTGAAGGCGTCCTTGACGTGCTCGCCGCGCTGCTTGACGTCGCCGGCGACCTGGTCGCGCTGGCCCTCGGCCTGCAGGTCGCGGTTGTCCGTCTTCTCGCCGACGGCCTCCTTGACCTTGCCGGCGGTCTCCTGGGCGGCGTTCTTGATCTTGTCGACAGCGGACATGCGACGCTCCTTCATCGGGTGCTCCGATCGTGGGGCAGGTCGCACCGATCCGCTCGTCGAGACCGCCCGGACGGCAGCCCCCGCAGGAGGTCCACGGTCCGCTGCCGGTCGGCTCCCAGGGGCGCCGACCGGTCTGCAGCGCGTCGGCAGCCGGTCAGCAGCCGGTCAGCAGCCGGTCAGGAGCGGCGGTCCCGGTCGCCGCCGTCGGCCAGCAGGGTGCCGGCGATGCCGGCGAGGAAGACGTCCTTCGCGATGGCCTGGCCCTGCTCGGTCCAGCGCAGGCTGCCCGCCTCGCGCATGCCGGGCACGCGCAGGTAGAGCCCCAGGAGGCCGGCGCTGAAGGCGCCCAGACCCAGGGCCACCAGGCGCGTCGGCACGAAGGGCAGCAGCAGGGCGGAGCCGAGCACGATCTCGGACGTCGACAGCGCCTTGACGAACTTCGCCGGGGGGACCTGCTCCAGGAACGGGTAGGCCGTCGTCGCGAAGCCGTGCAGGCCGGCGGCGACCTCCTGCGGGGCGTTCCGCTTGGAGAGCCCCGAGTTGAGGATGTACAGGCCGCTGGCGGCGCGGGCGGGCAGGTGGGCAAGGCGCACGGGACGTCCTCCGGGTGTGGCTGGTGCGGGCGGGGCCCGGCCGGGCCCGACGACGTCAGCACGCTAGCCAGCGCCCGTCGGCGCCGCGACCCCGCGACCCCGCCGCGACCTGCGCAGACGCGCTGGAGGTCGCGACGCACCGCTCCGGAAGTGCGGAAGTCCCTGAAGCGGCGCGGTCCCGTGGCTACCGTGGGTGGCGGGCCGTGACCGCTGGCGCGCGCCGGATGACGCAGGAGGCGCAGGGTGGGACGACGGGCGAAGGGCCGCAGCGGCCTCCGCCTCGCCCACCCCGCTGAGGGCGTCGCGCTCGGGGTCGCCGGCCTGCTGGTCGCCGCCACGCTCACGATCTCGCTCGGGGGCCTGCCCGAGCTCCCGGGCCAGGAGACCGCGGTGACCGCGGCCAGCGGCGCCTCGCCCGGCGCCGCCGCACCGGCGGCCTCCGGTGTCGCGGGCTCGCGCGGCGCGACCGCCGGCGGGTCCTCGCCGGCCGGAGCCCCGGCCGGCGTCGCCTACGGCGCGGTGCAGGCCGAGCGCCTGGCGGAGGTCGTCCACCAGTTCCCGCCGCTCGCACCGTCGGTGACCGACCTGCCGGTGGTGATCCCCGGGGTCGGCGTGCTCGTCCCCGAGGTCGCCGCCACCCAGCCCTGGCTGCTGCCCGCCGACGACACCACGACGGCGGCCGGCTCCGGCGGCTCACCGAGCGCCGACCCGTCGACGCCCTCGGGAGGCGGCAGCGGCGGTGCGGTGGACGCCCCGGGTGGCGCCGGCTCGTCGACCGGCGCCGGCGCGTCGTCCGACACCGCGACCCCGCCGCCGCAGGGCTCGCCCTCGACCCCGCCCAGCTCGTCCCCGTCCTCGGAGCCCGAGCGCTCGTCCGACGACGCGGCAGGCGGCACCGGCGCGTCGAGCTCGTCAGCCGAGTCCTCCGGCTCGACGGGCGGCGCCGCGCTGCTGCCGCCGAGCCCGGGCCGGACCCCCGGCGCCGCAGAGCCCACGACCCCGGCGGGCAGCGGCTCCGGAGAGCGGGTGACCTCGCTCTCGGCCCCGGCCGGCACCAGCACCCCGTCGGCGACGTCCGCGGGCGGCGGCGACGACGCCGCGCCGGCGTCGTCCGCGCCCAGCGACCTCAGCAGCTGAGCCGGCCGGTCCGCTCCCGAGCGGGAGCGGACCAGCGCGTCAGCGGCCCGTCAGCAGCCCGTCAGCTGGGCGTCAGCGGCGGTCCTCGGCGGCCAGCACCGCCGCACCCACGATGCCCGCCGAGTTGAGCAGCTGCGCCGGCACGATCGGGGTGCGCAGCCGCAGCTCGGGCAGGAACTTCTCGGACTTCTTCGAGACCCCGCCGCCCACGACGATGAGGTCCGGCCACAGCAGCGCCTCGAGGGTGGAGAAGTACTTGTTCAGGCGCTTGGCCCAGTGCGACCAGGACAGGTCGTCGCGCTCGCGGGCGGCGTCGGAGGCGCGGGTCTCGGCGTCGTGCCCGTCGACCTCCAGGTGGCCGAGCTCGGTGTTGGGCAGCAGGGCGCCGTCGACCATGACCGCGGTGCCGATGCCGGTGCCCAGGGTGGCGAGCACGACGACGCCCTTGACGCCCCTGGCCGCGCCGTAGCGCGCCTCTGCGACGCCCGCGGCGTCGGCGTCGTTGACCACGTGCACCGGGTGGCCGGTGACGGCGGTCATCAGGGTGGCGACGTCGTAGTCGACCCAGCCCTTGTCGACGTTCGCGGCCGTGCGCGCCACGCCGTGCTGGATGACCGCGGGGAAGGTGATGCCCACCGGGACGCCCGCGCCGCCGTCGGGCAGGTCGGCGCAGATCTGGTCGACGATCTGCTTGACCACCCGGGAGACGGCGTCGGGCGTGGAGGGCTGGGGCGTGGGGATGCGGATGCGCTCGGCGGAGAACTCGCCGGTGGCGAGGTCGACCGGGGCCCCCTTGATGCCGGAGCCGCCGATGTCGATGCCGATCGCGGTGCCGGCCGGCGCGCCGCCGGGGGCCGCGTCCGGTGCCGTCGTCGGGCCGGTCGTCGGGCCGGTCGTCGGGGTGGTGGTCGGCGCGGTGGAGGTCTCGGGTGCCACGACGCCGCAGGCTAGTCCGCGCCGCGGCTCGCGGCAGCGCCGGTGCGGCCGGTGGGGCCGGTCGGGGGCCGCTCGGGGGGCTGTCCGGGTCGCCGCTGCCGGGGGGCCGGAGGACGATCACGCCCATGAGCGACGACACCCGCGTGCAGTACTGGTTCAACACGGCGACCCAGCAGGTCGACGTGGGCCACCTCAAGCCGGGGGCGACCCTGATGGGGCCGTACGCCAGCCGCGCCGAGGCCGAGGCGGCGCTGGAGACGGCCCGCCGGCGCACCGAGGCCTGGGACCGCGAGGAGGCCGAGGAGGACGAGCGCCGTCGGTGAGCCCCGCGCCGGGCAGCCCGTGAGCCCGCTCGCGGACCCGCACCGGACGCAGCGCACAGGGCCCCGGCCGCCGCCGGGGGCTACTCGTCGAAGGTGTGCTCGGGGCCGGGGAAGGTCCGCGAGCGCACCTCGGCGGCGTACTCCTGCGCGGCGTCGCGCAGGGCGGTCCGCAGCTGGGCGTAGGCCTTGGCGAGCTTCGGGGCGCGCGCGGTCAGGCCCGCCATGTCGAGCCACACGAGCACCTGCCCGTCGCAGCCCGCCCCGGCGCCGATGCCGATGGTGGGGATGTCGAGCGCCTCGCTCACCCGCTGCGCCACCGCTGCGGGCACGACCTCCAGGACGACGGCGAACGCCCCCGCCTCCTGCAGCGCGAGGGCGTCGGCGAGCAGCTCCTCGGCGGCGGCGCCCCGGCCCTGCACCCGCGGACCGCCCATGGCGTTCACCGACTGCGGGGTGAACCCGAGGTGCCCCATGACGGGGATGCCGGCGTCGACCAGGGCCCTGACCTGCGCCGCGACGCGGCGGCCGCCCTCCAGCTTCACGCCGTGGGCGAGGCCCTCCTTGAGCATCCTCACCGCGGACCGCAGCGCCTGCGCCGGCCCCTCCTCGTAGGAGCCGAAGGGCAGGTCGGCGACGACGAACGGCCGCCCGCCCCTCGAGGCGACGGCGCGCACGTGGGGGAGCAGGTCGTCGACGGTGACGGGGAGCGTGGTGGCGTGCCCGTGGAGGTTGTCGCCCACGGAGTCGCCCACGAGCAGCACGTCGATGCCCGCCTCGGCGAAGACGTCGGCGGTGACCGCGTCGTAGGCCGTCAGCATGGTGATCGGCTGTCCGGCGGCCTTCATCGCGCGCAGGTGGTGCACCCGCACGCGCTTGGGGGCGATCTGCTCGCTCATCGGGACCGGTTCTCCCGCCAGTGGGAGGTGATCGGCAGGCGGCGGTCGCGCCCGAACGCCACGGAGGAGATCTTGACCCCGGGCGCGAACTGCCGGCGCTTCCACTCGGCGCGGTCGACGAGGGTGACGACGTCGTCGACCACCTGCTCCTCGAAGCCCGCCTCCAGGAGCTCGCCGCGGCCCTGCGCCCCGACGACGTAGTGCTCGAGCAGGTCGTCGAGGACCTCGTAGGGCGGCAGGGAGTCCTGGTCGGTCTGACCGGGGCGCAGCTCGGCCGAGGGCACCTTGGAGATGCTGTTCTCCGGGATGGGCGCCACCTCGCCGCGGGCGGCCGCCTGGTCGTTGCGCCAGCGCGCCAGCTGCCAGACGAGCATCTTCGGGACGTCCTTCAGCGGCGCGTAGCCGCCGACGGAGTCTCCGTAGAGCGTGGAGTACCCGACGCTCAGCTCGCTCTTGTTGGAGGTCGCCAGCACGAGGTGGCCCTCGGAGTTGCTCAGCGCCATCAGCGTGGTGCCGCGCACGCGGGCCTGCAGGTTCTCCTCCGCGACCGGCGAGAGCACCATCCCGGCGGCCAGCCCCGAGGTGAACGCGTCGACCATCGGCGCGATCGGGATGGTGCGGTAGTCGAGCCCGGTGCGCTCGGCGAGGTCGTCGGCGTCGGAGCGGGAGTGGTCGCTGGAGTACGACGACGGCAGCGAGATCCCGGTGACGCCCCCGGGTCCGAGGGCGTCGACCCCGACGGCCGCGACCACGGCGGAGTCGATGCCGCCGGACAGGCCGAGGGCGACCCGGGAGAAGCCGTTCTTGCGGACGTAGTCACGCAGGCCCAGCACGAGCGCCGCCCACACCTCGCCGACCTCGTCGAGGCGCTCGCGGCGCACGTCGGGCAGCGGCGGACGGGCTGCTGCCGCGGCGTCGTCGACCTCCTCGGCGCTGACGACGACGTGCTGGACGCCTCGGGGAAGCGCAGCGGCGTTGACCCCCGTGTGGGGCAGGTCGACGTCGACGACGAGCAGGTCCTCGGCGAACTGCGCACCGCGGGCCAGCAGCTCGCCGGCGGCGTCGACGACGAGGGAGTCGCCGTCGAAGACGAGGTCGTCCTGCCCGCCGACGAGGTTCAGCCACGCCAGGGGGCAGCCGGCCTCGGCGGCGCGGCGCTGGGCCAGGGCCAGGCGCGTGTCGTCCTTGTCGCGCTCCCACGGCGAGCCGTTGAGCACCAGCAGCAGCTCGGCACCGGCCTCGCGGGCGCGGGCGACGGGGCCGCCGTCCTGCCAGAGGTCCTCGCAGATGACGATCGCCACGTCCACGCCGCGCACCCGCACCACGGTCAGGTCGCGGCCGGGGACGAAGAAGCGGAACTCGTCGAAGACGCCGTAGTTGGGCAGGTGGTGCTTGGCGTACCGGGCCACCACGGCGCCCCGGTGCAGCACCGCGGCGCAGTTCTGCGGCATGCCCTTGGGCATGCCGACGGCGCCGCGCTCGTCGCGGCCGGACCCGGCGCGGGCGGCGGCCTCGGCGTCGAGCTGGGTGTCGGGGTCGGTGACCCGGTCGAGGTACCCGACGACGACGGGCAGCTCGCCCAGGCCGTCGGCGTCGAGGTCGCGCGCCAGCTGCGCCACCGCGGACCGCGAGGCCTCCACGAAGGAGGAGCGCAGCGAGAGGTCCTCCACCGGGTAGCCCGTGAGGACCATCTCGGGGAAGGCGACCAGGTCGGCTCCAGCAGCGGCGGCCTGCGCCGCGCGGGAGCGGACCAGGGCGGCGTTGGCCGCCAGGTCTCCCACGACGGCGTCGACCTGGGCCAGCGCGAGGCGCAGCGAGGGCATGCGGCCAGGCTAGCCAGCGCCGGGGCGCGCGCCGTCGCCGGAGCCCTCGGGCGCTCCCCGGTCGGCGGAGCGCCCGTCGCGGCCCGGGGAGCCGTCGTGGCGGACGTCGACCACGGCGACCACCAGCGCCGCCAGCACCAGCAGGGCGCTGGCCCCCAGGGCGATCGAGAGGGCCTCGCGCGGGTCGCCGCCGTCGCTGACGGCCAGGAACACCGCGCTCACCACCGCCAGGCCGATGCCCGACCCGACGCGCTGGAAGGTCTGGAAGACCCCCGAGGCGCTGCCGGCGTCGCGCGGGTCGATGTTGGCCAGCGACAGGTTGACGTTCGGGCCGATCACCGTGCCGCTGCCGAAGCCGGTGAGCAGGAACGGCGCGACCAGCAGCAGCCCGGTCCACCCGTCGCCGACGGCGGGGGCCACCAGCTCGACGACGCCGATGACCAGGAGCAGGCCCACGACCACCATCGCCAGGCCGCGGATGATCAGCGCCCGGCCCTGGGCGGCGACCCGCTTGCCCGCCCAGGGCGCCGCCGCGGCCGAGGCCAGCGCGAACGGGCTCTGGGTGAGGCCGGCCTCCAGCGCGGAGTAGCCGAGGGCGTCCTGCAGGTAGAGCGTCACCGTGAAGAAGATGGCGATGAAGCCGCCGAAGAAGAGGCCGCCCACGAGCACCCCGGGCCCGAAGCCCGGCGTCCTGAGCAGTCCGGGCCGGGCCAGCGGCAGGTGCCCCGCGGCGGCGTAGCGCTGCTCCCAGCGCATGAAGGCCCAGCCGGAGGCGGCGGCCACCAGGAGCGCGACTACGACGAGCACCGGGCCCAGCGCGGAGCGCTCCTGCACCGCGCCCAGGACCAGCCCGACGGTGATGGCCAGCAGCACGGTGCCCACCCAGTCGAGGCGGGTGCGCTCGGCGCTGGAGCGGTCGGAGATGAGCTTGAGCCCCAGGGCGAACGCGACCGCGGCGACCGGCAGGTTGACCAGGAACACCAGGCGCCAGGACTCCTCCCAGGGCACCAGGGTGATGAGGACCCCGCCCAGGAGGGGGCCGACCGCCGTCGACAGGCCGACGACGGCCCCGAAGCGCCCGAAGGCCTTCCCGCGCTCCGCGCCGCGGAACTCGGAGTTGATGATCGCGGTGATCTGGGGGTTGAGGATGCCCGCGCCGAGGCCCTGGAAGACGCGCGCCGCGATCAGGGTGCCCGGGTCGGGCGCCAGGCCGCAGGCGAGCGATCCGACCGTGAACAGCACCAGCCCGAAGAGGAAGATCTTCTTGCGGCCGAAGGAGTCGCCCAGGCGCCCCGCGGGCACCAGCGCCAGGCCGAACACCACCGCGTACCCCGTGACCACCCACTGCAGCTGGCTGCCGGAGGCCCCCAGGCCCTGGGCGATCGAGGGCAGCGCGACGTTGACGATGCTGACGTCGAGGAGGGTCATGAAGCCCGCGACCAGGCAGACCGTGAGGACCTTCCAGCGGTTCGGGTCGACGTCGGGGGCCCGGCCGCCCGTCGTCGACGAGGCGGGCGCGGAGGAGTCGGTCACGACCGACCATCCTCCGCGCGGTGCGCCCGCCGCGCCCGCCGGAGCCGCTCCTCCGGGTGCAGCGGGCGGCCGGGCATGATGCTCCGCATGGACAGGCAGCAGGAGTTCGTCCTCCGGTCGGTGGAGGAGCGCGACATCCGGTTCATCCGGCTGTGGTTCACCGACGTCAACGGGTCACTCAAGTCGGTGGCGGTGGCCCCGGCCGAGCTCGAGGGGGCGTTCGCCGAGGGCATCGGCTTCGACGGCTCGGCCGTCGAGGGCCTGACCCGGGTCTCCGAGGCCGACATGCTCATGCGGCCCGACCCGGCCACCTACCAGGTGCTGCCGTGGCGCACCGACGCCGTGTCCGGCCAGGGGACGGCCCGCATGTTCTGCGACATCCTCACGCCCGAGGGCACCCCCGCGAGCTCGGACTCGCGCCAGGTGCTCAAGCGGGTGCTCGCGAAGGCCGCCGACGCCGGCTTCACCTTCTACACGCACCCCGAGATCGAGTTCTACCTGCTCGCCGACGACGGCCGGAAGACCGGCGTCCCGGTCCCGATCGACTCCGGCGGCTTCTTCGACCACGTCCCGCGGGGCGAGGGCCAGGACTTCCGCCGCCAGGCGATCACGATGCTGGAGGCGATGGGCATCTCGGTGGAGTTCAGCCACCACGAGTCCGGCCCCGGCCAGAACGAGATCGACCTGCGCTACGCCGACGCCCTCTCCACCGCCGACAACATCATGACCTTCCGCACGGTCATCAAGGAGGTCGCGATCCAGCAGGGCGTCTACGCAACCTTCATGCCCAAGCCGATGGCGCAGCACCCCGGGTCGGGGATGCACACGCACATGTCGCTGTTCGAGGGCGACCGCAACGCCTTCCACGACCCGTCCGGCCAGTACGGGCTGTCGAAGACCGGCCGGGCGTTCATCGCGGGCCTGCTGCGGCACTCGCAGGAGATCACCGCCGTCACCAACCAGTACGTCAACTCCTACAAGCGGCTCTGGGGCGGCGACGAGGCCCCCTCCTACGTCTGCTGGGGGCACAACAACCGCTCGGCGCTGGTGCGGGTGCCGCTGTACAAGCCGCGCAAGGCCGGTGCCGCGCGCGTGGAGTACCGCGCCCTCGACTCCGCGGCCAACCCGTACCTGTCGTACGCGCTGCTGCTCGCGGCGGGCCTGCGGGGCATCGAGGAGGGCTACGAGCTGCCCGAGCCCACCGACGAGGACGTCACGCGGATGACCGACGCCGAGCGCAGGGTCATGGGGATCGGCGCGCTGCCCGCGAGCCTCGACCGGGCGCTCACGGCGCTGGAGGCCTCCGACCTGGTCGCCGAGACCCTGGGCGAGCACGTGGTCGACTACCTCATCCGCGACAAGCGCGAGGAGTGGAACCAGTACCGCGCGCAGGTCACCCCCTACGAGCTGCGCCGGCACCTGCCGGTGCTCTGAGACCGGGCAGGGGGCGGGCAGAGCCGCGATGACGGGGGCTGGCGGACGGGGGCGCGTGCTCGTGGTCGAGCACGAGGCCGGAGCGCCCCTCGGGCGGCTGGCGGTGCCGCTCGCCGCGGCGGGCGCACGCGTCGACGTCGCGCGGCCGTGGCGGGGCGAGCCCCTGCCCGCCGGCCGCGGCGCCCTCGACGGCGTCGCGGGCCTGGTGGTGCTCGGGGGCTCCGCCGACGCGTGGGACGACGACGCCTCGCCGTGGCTCCCGGCGACGCGGGCGCTGCTGGCCGCGGCCGCGCGCGACGGGGTCCCCGCCCTGGGGGTGTGCCTGGGCGCCCAGCTGCTGGCCCTGGCCACCGGGGGCCGCGTGGAGCGCGGTGCCCGGGGTCCCGAGGCCGGCCTGCTCGAGGTCACCGCGACCGCCTCCGGGCGCACCGACCCGCTGGTGTCTGCGGTGCTCGAGGCCGTGGGCGCGCCCGACGGCTCGTGGCGGGTGCCGCAGGCCCACGGCGACGCCGTCACCCAGCTCCCGCCCGACGCCGAGCTGCTGGCCGGCAGCGACCTCTACCCCGTGCAGGCGCTGCGCGTGGGCGAGCGGGCCTGGGGCGTGCAGTACCACCCCGAGGTCACCGCGCCCGTGCTCGCGCAGTGGCTCACCGAGCACGCGGTGCTGCTGGAGGCCCGCGGCACCAGCGCCGCTGCCCAGGCGGCCGCGGTGGAGGAGGCCGAGCCGGAGCTGGCGCGGCTCGCGGCCGCCCACGCCGGCGTCCTGCTCGCCACGGAGCCGCCGGCCGCGGCGCGGACGAGCCAGCGGGCCGTGCGGTGAGCCCCGCGCCCGACGAGGCGGTCCTCGGCCGGCCCGGGCGGTCGGGGCTGCTCGCCCAGCCCGGGGCGCGCACCGACAGCGCCGCCGCGCAGCTGCTGCGGCTGGGCTTCTCCGGGGGCTCCACCGCGGTGCGCCTCCTGTCCGACCCGGTGCTGACGCGCCTCGCCGAGCGCGTCGGGGGCCTGGACCCCGTGGCCGCGGCGCTGGGGACCACCGCCGACCCCGACCGCGCGCTGCTCGCCCTGGTGCGGCTGCTGGAGGTCACCGAGGGCGGGCCGCACGAGGAGCCCCTGCTCGAGGTCCTGGTGGGCGGCGGTCCGGTGCGCGACCGGCTGCTCGCCGTCCTCGGCGGGTCCGTGGCGCTGGGGGAGCACCTCGTGCGCCACCCCGAGCACTGGCGGGTCCTGGAGCGCGACCCCCTCGCCGAGGACCCCGCCGGTGACGGTCCCGCGGTCCCGGCGGTCGACGCCTCGCACGCCGAGCAGCGCGCCGCCGTCCGCGCCGTCCTGCTGCGGGCCGTCGGCGCCGACCCGGCCGCCGCGGCGCCGGTGGCGGCCCTCACCGGGGACGCCGGCCGCGACGCCCTGCGCGTGGCCTACCGCGCCGAGCTGCTGGCCGTGGCCGGTGCCGACCTCGCCTCGCCCGAGCCGACCGCCTCCGTCGACGCCTGCACGCGGGCGCTGTCCGACCTCGCCGACGCCGCCCTGGAGACCGCGCTGGCCCTGGCGCGCGCGGTGGTCGAGGGGGCCGACCGGTGCCGGCTGGCGGTCATCGCCATGGGCAAGTGCGGGGCCCGGGAGCTGAACTACGTCAGCGACGTCGACGTCGTGCACGTCGTCGCCCCCGCCGACGGGGTCGACGACGACACCGCCATCGCCGTCGGCACGAGGCTCGCCAGCGAGCTGGCCCTGGCGTGCTCGGCCTCCACCCCCGAGGGGGTGCTGTGGCCCGTCGACGCGAACCTGCGGCCCGAGGGCCGCGACGGCCCGCTCGTGCGGACCCTCGACAGCCACCTGCGCTACTACCGCCGCTGGGCCAGGACCTGGGAGTTCCAGGCGCTGCTCAAGGCCCGGCCGGCGGCCGGCGACACCGACCTGGGCGCCGCCTACGCGGCGGCGGTCGGCGGGCTGGTGTGGCAGGCCGCGGACCGCCCCGACCTGGTCGAGGGCGCCCAGGCGATGCGGCGGCGCGTGGAGGACCACGTCCCCGCCAAGGAGCGCGACCGGCAGCTCAAGCTCGGCCGCGGCGGCCTGCGCGACGTCGAGTTCAGCGTGCAGCTGCTGCAGCTGGTCCACGGGCGCACCGATCCCGCCCTGCGCACCGCCAACACCCTCGACGCCCTCGAGCGGCTCGCCGCCTACGGCTACGTCGGCCGCCACGACGCCGCCGAGCTCGACCACGACTACCGCTTCCTGCGCGTCCTGGAGCACCGGCTGCAGCTGCGCTCGCTGCGCCGCACGCACGTGCTGCCGACCGCCGAGGCGGAGGTGCGCCGGCTGGGCCGCGCCGCGCGGGTGCCCGGCGGCGCTGACGGCCTCCAGCGCGAGCTGGCGGTGGTGCGCCGCCGCGTGCGCCGCCTGCACGAGGCCCTCTTCTACCGGCCGCTGCTGGCCGCCGTCGCCGCGCTCTCGCCCGACGAGGTCCGCCTCTCGCCCGCCGCCGCGCAGGCCCGCCTCGGGGCCCTGGGCTACCGCGACCCGGCCGGCGCCCTGCGCCACATCGCGGCGCTCAGCTCCGGGGTCAGCCGCCGCGCCGCCATCCAGCGCCAGCTGCTGCCGGTGATGCTCGGCTGGTTCGCCGAGGGCGCCGGCCCCGACGAGGGGCTGCTCAGCTTCCGGCGCATCAGCGAGAAGCTCGGCGGCTCGCACTGGTACCTCAAGATGCTCCGCGACGAGGGCGCCGCGGCGCAGCGGGTGGCCCTCGCGACGTCGTCGTCCCGGCTGGTCGCCGACGGCCTGGAGCGCGACGGCGAGGCCGTCCGCTGGCTCGGTGACGACGCCGAGCTGGCGCCCCGCAGCCGCGCAGCGCTGCACGCCGAGGTCAGCACCGCCACCGCCCGCCAGGACGACCCGGCCGCCGCCGAGGCCGTGGTGCGCCGCCTGCGGGGCCGGGAGATGCTGCGCACCGCCCTGGCCGACGTGCTGGGCCTCGTCGACGCGCGCACCGCCCGCGAGGCGCTGAGCAGCTCCACCGGTGCGGTGCTCGACGCCGCCGTCGACGTCGCCTGGCGCTCCCCGGCGGTGCTGGCCCCCGGGGGCGGGGAGCGGGTCACGCGCTTCGCCGTCGTCGGCATGGGACGCCTCGGCGGGTCCGAGATGGGCTACGGCTCCGACGCCGACGTGGTGTTCGTTCACGACCCGCTCCACGGCGCGAGCGCCGCGGCGGCGCAGGAGCAGGCGCTGGCGCTGGCCTCCGAGGTCACCCGCATGCTCATGGCCCCCGGGCCCGAGCCCGTCCTCGAGGTCGACGCGCGGCTGCGCCCCGAGGGCCGCAACGGCCCGCTCGCCCGCTCGCTGGGCTCGTGCCGGGAGTACTTCCGCCGCTGGTCGGAGCCGTGGGAGGCGCAGGCGCTGCTGCGGGCCGTGCCCGTGGCCGGTGACCTGGAGGTCGCCCGCCGCTTCTGCTCCATGGTCGACCCGCTGCGCCACCCCGCCGGCGGTGCCGACGAGGCGGCGCTGAAGGAGGTCCAGCGCGTCAAGGCGCGCGTCGAGGGCGAGCGGCTGCCCCGCGGCATCGACCCCCGCCGCCACCTCAAGCTCGGGCCCGGCGGCCTGGCCGACGTGGAGTGGACCGCGCAGCTCCTGCAGCTGCGGCACAGCGGCGACGTCCCCTCGCTGCGCACGCCCTCGACCACCGGGGCCCTGCGCGCCGCGGTGGAGGCGGACCTGCTCGCCGAGCACGACGCCCGGGTGCTGCTCGACGCGTGGGAGGGCGCGTCGCGGCTGCGCGACGCCCTGGTGCTGCACAGCGGCCGCCCCACCGACGTGCTGCCCCGCGAGGCGCGCGACCTCAGCGCCGCGGCCCGCCTGCTGGGGTACCCGGCGGGGTCGGCCACCCAGGTCGAGGACGACCTGCGCCACCGGGCCCGCCGCGCCCGCGCCGTCGTCGAGCGCGTCTTCTACGGCTGACCCCGCTGCTGCTCCACCGCAGCCGGGTGTCTGGTTGCGGTTCCGGGGGCGCGGGAACCGCAGCCGAGCGCTCGGTCGCGGTTCGGTGTGGGGGTGCGGGGCGGCGCGGGCCGGGAGACGCTGCACGCGTGGATCTTCATGGCGCACGGGTGCTGGTGACGGGGTCGACCGGAGGGCTCGGGCGTCCGACCGCCACCCGGCTCGCGGCAGCGGGGGCGCGGCTGGCGCTCACCGCCCGCGACCAGGGGCGGCTGGACGAGCTGGCCGGTGGCCTCGGGGGCGAGCCGGCGCTCACCGTCGCCGCCGACCTCACGCTGCCCGGCCAGCCCGACGCCGTGGTCTCCGCCGCTGTGGAGCACCTCGGGGGCCTGGACGCGGTCGTCCACCTCGCGGGCGCCTCGGGCTTCGCCGCCGCCGGCACGGAGGACGACGACGCGCTGGACGAGCTGCTGCTGGTCGACTACCTCGCCCCGGTGCGGCTCCTGCGCGCCGCGCTGCCCGCGCTGCGGGAGTCGAGGGGGACGGCGCTCGTCGTGACCGCCGTGCTGGCCGAGGGCCCGGTCGCCGGCATGGCCGCCTACGGGGCCGCCAAGGCCGCGCTGTCGAGCTACGTCGGGGCCGCCGCGAAGGAGCTGCGCCGCGACGGCGTGCGCCTGGTCGACGCCCGCCCGCCGCACACCGAGACCGGGCTGGCCGGCCGGCCGCTCACCGGCAGCGCGCCGAGGCTCCCGAAGGGCAAGGACCCCGACGACGTGGCCGCCCGGCTGGTCGCGGCGCTGGTCGACGACGAGCGCGAGGTCCCGTCGTCGGCGTTCTGAGGCCGTCGTCGGCCGCCCGGCCGCCCGGCCGCCCGGCAGCTCGTGCGGTCGGTCGGGCGGGCGGGCGGTCAGCAGCCGCACTGCTTGAGGGTCGGGTCCAGCGGGGTGTGCTCCGCCAGGACCCGGCCCTCGCCGTCGTACCAGGTGAAGAGCTCCACCCCGTCCACGAAGCCCTCGCTGACCAGGCGGACCTCCTCCGCTGCCGTCACGGCGGTGGGTGCGGCGGCGGGGGCCGGCGGGCCCGCCTCGGAGCGCGCCGCGAGGTCGGGGGAGAGCTGGTCGGTCACCGGGTCATCTTCGGTCCGCACGACCGGCCTGTCCTCCCCACCCGTCCGGACGCGCCGGACCACCGGCGCCGTCCTCCGCCGCCCGTTGCGCGACGGTCGCCGCGCACGGGCCGGTGCGCACGGCGCTCGGCTCGCGCGCCGCGGGCAGGTGGGGTCGACTGCACTCGCGCGGTCGAGACGACGGCCGCCGACCGCGCGACCCGGGGAGACCCACCGTGGACCAGGCCGACGACTCCCGCGGTACCGGCTGCACCGCCCGCGCCACCGGTACCGCGCCCACCCAGCGCCTGGCGGGGCGGCGGCTTCGCGCGCCGCGGGAGGTGGGTCCGGCGAGCCCGGGGGACCGCTGCACGGGACTGCGGCAGGCAGCATGAGGGGCCCAGCCGACAGCCAGAGCGGTCCACGCGCTGCAGGTGGCGGTGGTGACGACCGGCCGCTGGTGGTGACGCTGGCCCTCGACGACGACAGCCAGGAGCGCCTCGACGGGCTCCGCCGGGCGCACTTCCCGGCGGACCGCAACCACCTGCCCGCCCACGTGACGCTGTTCCACGCCCTGCCGGGTGAGGAGGTGGCGCTCGTCCGCGGCGTCCTCGCCGAGGAGGCCCGCGCCGACGCCTTCGACGTGCGCGTGGGCGAGGTGCAGCGCCTCGGGAGGGGCACCGCGCTGCGCCTGGTGGCGCCCGAGCTCGACGCGCTGCACCACCGGCTGCTGCGCCGCCTGCGCGACGAGCTGGGTGAGGACGCGCTCACGGCCCAGGACCGGCAGCGGCTGCGCGCCCACGTGACGGTGCAGAACAAGGTGACCCCCGAGGCCGCCCGCCAGCTCGCCGACCGCCTCGAGGTCGACATCGCCCCCTGGACGGCGCGGGCGCGGGCCCTGGAGCTGTGGCGCTACGACGGCGGTCCCTGGTCTCCCGAGGAGTCCCTGCCCCTCACCCCCCGCCCGTGATCACGCCGGGGAGGGCAGGGCGTTGATGGCGTGCGGCAGCACCCCCCAGAGGTGCTGCACGGCGTAGGAGCGCCACGGGCTCCACACCCGCGCGCGCCGGTCGAGGGGGCGTGCGTCCCCCGGCAGCCCCAGCTCGCGGGCCGCGACGAGCACCCCCAGGTCGGCGGCCAGGAACGCGTCGGTGTCGCCGAGGGCGCGCATCGTCACCGTCTGCGCGGTCCACGGCCCGATGCCCGGCAGCGCCAGCAGCTGGGCGCCGGCGCGCTCGGGGTCGCCGCCGTCGTCGACGTGCCGGAGGTCGAGCGACCCGTCGGCCAGCACGCGCGCCAGGTTGCGCAGCGTCTCGCGCCGCCGGGTCGGCAGGGCGAGGAGGCGCACCGCCTCGTCGTCGTCCAGCCGGGCGACGGACTCCGCCGAGGGGAACAGCCGCAGGTCGGTGCCCAGCCCGGCGGGCTCGCCGAGGGCCGACACCAGGCGCGCCGCGTGGGTGCGGGCCGCCGCCGTCGAGACCTGCTGGCCGAGCACCGCGCGCACCGCCACCTCCTCCGCGCTGGGGGAGCCGGGCACGCGGCGGCCCGGAACCGCCGCGACCAGCGGGGCCAGCGCCGGGTCGGCTGCGAGGGCGGTGTCGGGCAGCGACGGGTCGAGGTCCAGGTCGAGCAGCCGCCGGCACGCCACCACGGCGGCCGGCTCGTCCGCCGGGTCGGTGGTGCTGACCACGGCGCGCACGGAGGTCGCCCCGGGCTCGGGTGCGCAGACGACGACGACGCCCGGGCCCCCCGGCAGCCGCAGCGCGCGCCGCAGCGCGCCGCGAGCCCCGGTGCCACCACCGCCTCCGTCTCCGGGGAGCCACTCCTCGACGCCGGGGACGGCCGTCGCCGCGAGGTGCCCGAAGAGCTGGTCGGCGTGCAGCGGCGGGGTGAAGGGGAGGTCCACGCCGGACAGCCTCACCGACGGGGGGCGGGGACGCCCGCGGACCGGCGGCGGTGCACCGGTCGCGCGGTCGTCCCGTGGTCACGGAGGGGGGAGGGGACGGGTCGTAGCCTGGGGGGATGCCGAGCTCCACCGCCGTCCCGCACCCGATCCGCTCCGCCGCCGAGCTGGAGACCATGCGGGAGTCCGGTCGCGTGGTCGCCCTGGCGCTGGAGGCCGTGCGCGCCGCCGCCGTCCCCGGCGTGAAGCTGCGCGACCTCGACGACATCGCCCGCACC
>JAKONK010000106.1 GCA_022701985.1 Actinomycetales bacterium | reverse complement strand
TGAGGCGCTCGGCCACGACGGCGCGGTCCGGGTCGTCGGCGAACTTCGAGACCATGTGCGGGAACGGCGTCATGCGCCCGGTCAGCGCGTACACGAACCCGGAGCCGTTCCAGGGGTTGCCGGCCACCTCCACACCCGCCGGCACCCTCGTGTCGAGCCTGTCGAGGAGGGCGCGCTCGTCGCGGTCCAGCACGTCGGACAGCTCCTTCCCCCGCGCGTCGAGGGTCCCCGGGGCCGCCGCCACGGAGTTCTCCCACAGCGCGCGGTAGGTGGCGGAGTACCCCGCCCCGCGGGCGCCGGCCAGCACGACGACGACGGCGATGGCCGCGCCCCCCGCTGACACCGCCACCCACCGGCGGGTGGAGGCGGCCCGCACCGCGGTGCGCGCCCGGCGCCGGCCGCGGTCGCGCAGGGGCCCCGCCGGTGGCACCACCCGGGCCGGCTCCGGTGGGGTGACGGGGGCTCGCACCGCGGAGCGGCGGCCCGTCGCGGGGGCGGTGGCGTGCGCCGCCAGCACCCGCTGCCGGGGCAGCGGAGGGTGCCCTGCGAGGGACCGGCGCAGCTGCCGCCAGGCGCGGCGCACCGCCGCGGGCAGCAGTGCGACGGCGGCGCTGGCCAGCACCAGCCCGGTGATGACGGTCAGCGGGGCGATCCGGTAGGCGTCGTTGAACCAGAAGCCGGTGAGCGTCTGCGACAGGGGCGAGTCGACGCCCCAGGCCAGCACGAACAGCCCCGACACCAGCAGGTGCGAGCCCGCGGCCCACCGCAGCCTGCGCCGCCCCAGCACCACGAGCAGGCCGGCGAGCACCAGAGCCGCCGCCATCCACAGGGCGGGGCGCACGAGCTCGGTCCGGCTCAGGTGCTCGAAGAGCACCGCCTGCTTCACGGCCGCCAGCACGCCGACCTCGGCGCGCCAGTCGGTGCCGCGGGCGCTGACCACCGACGGCGAGGTGTCCACGTACCGCCACGCGGCGAGGGCCAGCAGGGCCGACACCACCGGCAGCGCCACGGCCGGCACCCGGACGCCCGTGCGCCACCAGCCGCGCACCGTCGCCACCAGCAGCGAGACGCCCAGCGGCAGCGCCACCGCGGCCAGCGCGAACCCGCCGCTGGGCTGGGCCAGGGCCAGGCCCGGCAGCGCCCCCGCGGCCACGACGACCGCCCCGGCGCGGCGCCGCAGCCCGCGGACGCGGTCGGCGGCCACCACCAGCAGGGCCAGCACCCCGGGCAGCAGGCTGGTGGTCAGCAGCGTCGGGTAGAGCACGCCCCACTCCAGCGGGGAGACGGGGATGGACGTGAACGCCGCGGTCAGCGCACCCGCGGCCGCGACGGCGAGCGGCCGACGGCCCACGACCACCCGCACCAGCCCGACCGCGCCCAGCGGCCACACCACGAGGGCGACCACCGCGGCGGTCGCGTTGCTGGCCACGTCGACGCCCGCGCCCGTGGTCCCGGCGGCCAGCGACACGACGTCGTGCCAGCCCGCGGGGTAGAACGCCGTGTCCGCCCCCGGCGAGGTCAGGCGACCCAGGTGCAGCGAGGAGCCGTCACCGGTGTCGAGCACCCAGCGGACGGCGTTGAGGTGGAAGACGGCGTCGAAGCTCTGCGACACGGCGGTCGGGGCCCACAGCGCGGCCAGCAGCCGGTGCCCGGCGAGCACGCCCCCGGCCAGCAGGCCGCCCGCGGCGGCCAGGCCCACGGCGAGGTCGCGCGGTCCGACGCCGAGGGCCGCCAGCAGCCCGAGCGCCCCGCGGGGGCGGCGACCGGACCGGTGGGCACGGCGCCGCTCGGCGCGGCGGCGCGCCCCGGCGAGCGAGCCCGACAGCACGCCCACCGGCAGGGCGACGACGACGGCGAGGGCGGTGCCCACGGCCACCGGCAGGAGCCCCCAGCGCTGGCCGGCCACCGCGGCGGCCACGGCGGACAGCGCCACCACGCCGACGGAGAGCGCGGGCGCCGAGGCCGTCCACAGCAGGCCCTTGAGGCCGGCCGCCCGGCCCACGAGGAGTCCCGGCACCAGCAGCACCGCGGCGGCGACGGCGGCGGGCGCTGCCGCGCTCCCCCACCCGGTCACCTCTCGAGAGTAGGGACGCGCCCACCCCCGCGGGCCCGAACGCGCGCAGCGGTCAGCCGCAGGCCAGGGCGACCTGCCGCGCCAGCCACGGCTGCACACCGCTGACGGGGTCCGCACCGCCGCTGGGGCGGCCCAGCGGGATGGTCCCGCCCTGGGCGTCGCGCGCCTGCAGGTCGAGCCAGCTGAGCGAGCCGTCGCCGACGACGTCGCAGTCGGGGTCGACGCGCAGGTCGAGGACGGCGGTCTCCCCCGGTCCGAGCGGGCGCGGCAGCGGCGGGTCGGCGGTGGCGCCCAGCCCCTCGGAGCCGTCGAGCACCAGCTGCACGGGAGACCCCAGCGCCGGGACGGTCGTGGTGACCCGCAGCGCGCCGTCGTCCTTCCACAGCCAGCCGGTCTGCGGCTCGAGCAGCGGGGTGCCCCCGCACGAGGCGGCGAGCTGCTCGTCGAGCAGGCGGGCGATCCCGTCGAGCACGGGCAGGCGCACGTCGACGCTCCCGCTCGACGAGGCACCCCCGCCGCCGTCCGCGCTGCCGCCGCCGTCGGCGCGCACCGAGGCGAGCACCGCCGTCGGGCCCGCCGGGGGCGGCGCCGTCTCGCCACCTGCACCACCTGCACCACCTGGAGCCCCGGTGGCCTCGGGGGCCGTGCCGTCGGCCCCGGCCTCCGACGCCCGCCGGAAGGCGGAGCAGTCGACGGCGACCTCCAGCGGGGCGGCCACCACCGCGCCCGCGGCCACCCGCACCTCGTCGGGCGGGGTGGTGGTGCCCTGGTGGGGCGTGGTCAGGCCCTGCAGGCGCACGGCCACCGCCTGCTGCCCGTGGTTGGCGAGGGCCAGGCGCAGCTCGGCGCGCAGCTGGCCGGACTGCTGGCCCTGGCTCGCGACGAACGCCTGCCCCACGGTCAGCGCCTGCTCGACCGCGGCCCGCTCGTCGCGGGCCTCGCGGTGGGCGCTGCCGGCAGCCGCCCCAGCACCGGCGGCCAGCAGCACGGCGACGACGACGGCGGCCGGCCCCCGCGCCCAGGCCGGGACCCCCTCGGGCCAGGTGCCCAGCACCCGGGCGGCGCCGCGCCCCCGCACCCGAGCGGGCTCGCGCGGGGCAGCGCTGCCGGTGGGGGTGTCGAGGTCGACGAGGTCGTCGGCGTCCTCGCTGGCCATGACCGGACTGTAGGCACCGGAGCTGAACAGCCGGGTCAGCCGGCGCAGGGCGTCCCGGGGACCAGCACCCGGTAGGCGGCCGCACCGCCCTGACGGGCGACCACCTGCAGCGACGCCGCGCGCTCCAGGTCGGCGAAGCCCGGGGCGAGGGGCTGCAGGTCCTGCACGGGGGTGTCGCTGGCGTAGACGTAGCAGACGCGCAGGTCGCGCAGGGCCTGCTGGACCCCCGCGTCGGTGTCGACGTCGTCCAGCCGCTCCAGCAGCAGCGCCGCCGGCGGGGTCACGGCCCCCGGGGAGTAGTGGCGGAAGAGGACCGGCACGTCGTGCAGCGCGAAGAGCCAGGCGGAACCGTCGGCGGGGTCGTCGGCCACGGTGGCGCCCGGCGGCAGCGGGCGCTCGCGCAGCACGCCGGCGAGCTGCGCCATGACGGCGAGCTGGTCGGGGCCGGTGACCCTCGGGGTGTAGCCCGCGGCCATGCGGACGGGGGCGCGCTCCAGCGTGCCCGCGGCGAGGCCCGCGAACAGCACCACCGCCGCGAGCGCGGCGGCCGGTCGCAGGACGCGGCGGCGCTCGCGGGCGTCGAGGAGGGCCGCGAGGCGCCCGGCGGCGACGCCCACGACGACGGCGCCGACCAGCGCCGCCACCGCCATCAGCCGGAACGGGGCGTTGTAGAAGAACAGCGTCAGCGACCGCAGCGCCGCCGCGCCGGCGGGGGTGAGCACGCCGTCGACGGGCGCGATCGTCGACGCCGCGGCGAGCACGAGCAGCAGCCAGACCACCGCCAGCCAGCGCACGGCCCCCTGCAGCGCCACCACGAGCGCCGCGGCGACCACGACCCCCGCCAGCAGCCACTGCCCGCTCTGGTGGGGCACCCCGTAGCCGTAGGCGGGCAGCACCTGGCGGACCGCGCCGAGCACCGACCTGACGGCGCCCAGCACGCTGCCGGGGGTGCCGGCGCGGCTGGTGTAGTCGTAGGCGGCGAGGCTGCCCAGCTCGGTCGACCAGCGCGCCAGGCCCAGCACGAGCGGGGGCAGCAGCGCCGTGCCCACCAGCGCCGCCGCCGTGCCGAGGAGGAGCCGGGGGCGCCGCGGCCGGGCGGTCGGCAGCGGGGCGGTCGGCAGCGGGGTGGTTGGCGGGCGGTTGGCGGCGACGAGGCGCCCCAGGGCCCACCCGAGCACGAGCACCCCGGCCAGGACGGCCCCCGCGGGCTGCAGCCCGGCGACGCCGACCAGGCCCAGCAGCGCGGCGACCGCGGCGGCCGCCGGGCGCCCGGGCACGAGCCGCCCGTCGAGGGCGCGCACGGCCAGCACCGCCACGAGCAGCGCCGCCGGGAGCGCGACGCCGTAGCTCCAGACCCCCCGCCACCACTGGTCGTACGGGTAGGCCACCGGGACCACCGCGAGGGCAGCGGCCGCTGCAGCGGCGGTGCCCCGGCGGGCGGGGGCCAGGGTGGCCGCGAGGGCTGCGGCCGCCACCGGGACGACCACGGCGCTGACCAGCACCAGCATCACGTCGAGCGCGGTGGCGGCGCCGGTGCCCGTCAGGCGCACCACGAGCGCGGCGAGGGCGTGCAGCGCGGCCGGGTAGTAGGTGTCCACGGTCCGCCAGCCCGCGCTGGCCAGGGCGCTGGGGGCGCTGACCGGGTCGCTGTCACCGGTCTCGGCCATGGAGGTCGTGAGGTTGGCGTGGTAGACGGCGTCCCAGGTCTGGGCGGTGCCGCCGAGGGGGTGGCCCGCCCGCCAGGCGACGGCGACGACGAGCGCGGTCGCCGCCGCGCAGCCCGCCCCGGCCGCGAGCCACGGCCCGACCCCCGAGGGGCGCCCGGTCCTGGGCGGTGGCGTCACGTCGTGGTCCTGCTGCCCGCGGCGGCGGGTCCGGCGCCGGAACCGGGCGAGGAGGACCGCGCTGACCAGCCCCACCCCGAGCGCAGCGAGGGCCGTCCACGGGCCCCACGCCAGCCCGAGGCGTGGCACGGCCACCGCGGCGACCGTGACGGCGCCCCACGTCAGCGCCGGGGCGGTGACCAGCGCCCACCGGCGCCGCAGGCCCAGCGCCCTGCCCAGCAGCGCACCGGGCGCCCACAGCAGCGCCGCCGCCACGAGCAGGGCGAGCAGGGGGGCCACCGGAGCGCCCGGGCTCAGGGCAGGAGCCCGGCGCGGGCCTTGGCCAGCAGCGCGGTGCGCACGGCCGCGTCGAGCTGCGCCGCGAAGGCCGGGTCGGCGGCGGCGCGCTCCAGCAGCGCGTCGACCATGGTGGGGGCCAGGTCGGCGTCGATGGTCAGCACGAGCGTGCCCCCGGCGGCCACGAAGCGGGTGGCGCGCTCGCCGACGGGGACGTCGGCCATCGCCGTCGCCTCGCCGACGTCGTCGGAGATGACGACCCCGTCGAAGCCCAGCCGCCCGCGCAGCAGCTGCTGGACGACGACCGGCGAGAACGCGGCGACGGCGCCCGGGTCGATCTGCTCGTACGTGGCCGAGGAGACCATGACGAAGGGCCGCTCGGGCAGCGCCGCGAGCTCGCCGAACAGGGCCACGTCGGGGTCGTCGGCGGTGGTGGCGGTGTCGCGGACGTCGGCGGAGGTGTCGGTGTTGCGCGTGACCCGCCCCAGGCCCGGGAAGTGCTTGACGGTGGCGGTGACGCCCGCCTCGCCGAGCCCGGCGACGACGGCGCCGGCGTCCTCGGTGACGGCCTCGGCGGTGGTGCCGTACTCGCGGCCGTACCGGCCGACCGGGGCGTTGCCGCGGGCGGTGCCCTCGGGGACGACGTCGGCCACCGGCGACAGGTCGAGGCTCACCCCGGCGGTGCGCAGCGACTCCCCCGTGCCGCGGGCGGTGGCGCGCACCTCGTCGGCGGTGCCGCGGCCCTGGGTGCGGGCGGTGGGCAGGTCGGCGAAGCCCTCGCCGGAGAAGGTCTGGACGGCGCCGCCCTCCTGGTCGGCGCTCACCCACGGCACCGGGCGGCCGGCGTCGCGGGCCGCCTGCGCCCACGCGGTGGTGACGGCGCCGACCTCGGCGGCGGCGGCCTTCGACCTGCCGCGCAGGAAGACCCCGCCGTAGGGCGTGCTCGCCAGCAGGGCGTCGCCGGTGGCCGGGTCGGTGGCGGGCACGCCCACCACCAGCAGCTGCTCGGCCCGCTGGCGGGCGTCGAGGCGGGCCAGGGCGGCCTCCGCGGCGGCGACGTCGGGGTCGACGGGACTGGGAGCTTGGGTGGGTGAGGGGTCCGTCGAGGTCTGCGCGGGACCGCCGCCCGACGCCGCCGCGCCGGTGGGTGCGCCGCCGGGTGGTGCGGTGCACCCCGCGGTGAGGAGCAGCCCCAGGAGGGTCGCGGCGGCAGCGGTCCGGGCCGTCACCCCGCGACCGGGGAGGGGGCGGGGCGCGCGTTCCATCACCCGCGACGCTACCCGTCCCCCCTGGGACACCCCGCCCGGCGATCTTCGCGCGCAACGCCGCTCCGAGGTGCAGGCCGGCCCCACCAGCGGTAGGCCAGTGCCCAGCGCAGAGCAGCGCGGACGTCGACGCAGAGGAGCGGTCATGATCACCGATGCTGAGGTCGAGAGGATCCCCGGAGCCACCGTCTACGGCTCCGACGGCGAGAAGATCGGCAAGGCCGGCGCGGTGTACCGCGACGACCAGACCGGACGTCCCGAGTGGATGACCGTGCAGACCGGGCTGTTCGGCACGTCCGAGTCGTTCGTCCCCCTGGCCGACGCGGACTTCGACGGCGACGACGTCCGCGTCCCCTTCGAGAAGTCGAAGGTGAAGGACGCCCCCCGCGTCGACTCCGAGGGCCACCTCGACATCAGCGAGGAGGACCGCCTCTTCGAGTACTACGGCGTGGGCGGCGTGACCGCCTCCGACGGCTCCGTCTCGGGGAGCGCCGAGGCCGGCTCCGACGCCGCTGCGGCCGCTGCCGCTGACCGCGACCGCGGGTACGACGACCGCGACCGGGACCGCCACGACGACCGCGGGGTGCGCGACGAGGTCCGCCGCGACGACCGGCAGGACGACCGGTACGACGACCGCCGCGACGCACCCGCGGCCGGCGGCTACGCCGACGCGCGCACCGACGACCGCACCGATGACCGGGCGGGCGACCGGGCGGCCACCGACCGCGACGGCTGGGGCGCGGGACGCGCCGACGCCACCGACCAGCAGTACGACGACCGCCGTGACGACCGCTACGACGACCGGCACGACGACCGCGGCTCCCGGGGCTCCGCCGCCGGCCCGGCCGCCGCTGCAGGCGTCGGCGGGCTCGCTGCCGGTGCGGCTGCCGCGCACCGCGACGACCGCTCGGACGACCGCTCGGACGACCGCGGCGCTGTCCGCGGTGACGTCCGTGACGAGCGCTCCGGTCTGGCGGGCGACCGGGGCACCGGTTACCGGGACGAGCCGCGCGACGACCGCTCGGGCGCCGACCGCGACGGGACGCTGCGCCGCGACGACAGCTCGACCCTGCGTCGTGACGACAGCTCCTCCCTGCGCCGCGACGAGCCCAGCCGCTCCGACGACCGCTACGACGCCCGCCGCGCCGACCACCGCGATGACGTCCGCGACGACGTCCGCGACGACCGGTCCTCGTCGGGCTCCCCCGTCGCCGGTGTCGCTGCAGCCGGTGCCGCCGCCGGCGCCGCTGCGGGCACGGCGGCGCGCCCGCACGACGACACCCGCCGTGACGACCGCGAGCAGGCCGGCGCCGGTGACCGCCGCCCCCGGCTGAGCCAGTGGGTGCTGGTGAAGCGCGAGGACGTCATCGAGGTCTCGGCGGAGGACGCCGAGCGGATCGCCAGGGGCACCAGCCGCTGACGCGGGCGTCCCGCCCAGCGGGCGAAGGGACCCCGCGGAGGCTTCCAGCAGCCTCCGCGGGGTCTTCTGCGTGCTGGGCGGGGCGGGCTCCGCGTCTCCCTCGGGCGCGCTCAGGACCGCCGGAGACGGCCCCAGACCACGCACCACAGCCCCACCGCGAGCGCCCCGTCGCAGAGGAGGCTGGCCGCGACGGCCCCGCTGATGCCGTGCGCGGGGATGAGCCAGAGGTTCAGCGCGCCGTTGGCGAGGGCGACGCCCAGCTGCCAGGCGCTGCGGACGCGCTGCTGGCCGGCGCCGGTGAGCGCGTCGGCGGCGAGGTAGTGCGCCACCTTGAGCAGGGGCAGCAGCGCGAGGGCGCGGACGACGC
>JAKONK010000103.1 GCA_022701985.1 Actinomycetales bacterium | reverse complement strand
GTGCGCGCCTGGAAGCGCGTCATCCAGATCACCGTCGACCTCGGCGTCGACGTCATCGGCACCGAGTTCTCCGGGCGCCCCGAGGCGGCCGAGCGCTCCGACGCGGCGTTCTACAGGTCCATGGAGGAGCTGCTGCCGGTCATCGAGCGCGAGGGCGTCCGGGTGCTCATCGACCCGCACCCCGACGACTTCGTCGAGGACGGCCTCGAGGCGCTGCGCGTCATCCGAGGCCTGAACAGCAAGAACGTCGGCTTCGTCTACGTGGCCAGCCACACCTTCCACCACGGCCACCCCGCCGAGGTGGTCATGGAGGCCGCCGGTGACCTGCTGCAGCTCGTCCACGTCTCGGACACCTTCGACCACACCCGCTCCCACGGGCTGCGCTACATCACCAACCCGCCCGGCAACGCGGTCCGCGTGCACAGCCACCTCAAGGTCGGTGACGGCGACGTCGACTTCGACGCCTTCTACGACGGCCTGGTGCGCCTGGGCTTCGACCAGCGCGACGACACCGTCATGTGCTCGAGCGTCTTCGCCGAGGACGAGGACGCCGAGGCGGTCTCGCGCTACCAGCTGGCCGCCCTGCGCGACGGCGTCGCCGCTGCCCGGGCCCGGCTGGCCGCCGGCTGACCCACCCCTTCCGCGAGCCGTGCCCGGCCCGACAGGATCACGGGGGTGAGCCGCGTGACGATGCGCCCGTTCCACGCCGACGACGTCGAGGGCGTCCTGGCCCTGTGGGAGGCCGCCCGCCGCGCCGGCGGCGAGCCCGTCTACGGCCTGGCCGAGGTCCTCGCCTCCTGCGAGAAGGACCACGCCGTCGTCGCCCACGAGGCCGGGCGCGTGGTCGGCGCCGTCGTCGGGCGCGCCGCCCACGCCCAGGGCTGGGTCGTCTTCCTCGGCACCGCACCGGGGCACGAGGCCCTGGGGCCGCGGCTGCTGGCAGCCCTCGAGCGGGAGATGACCGGCACCGGGCTGACCAAGCTCTCGGCCCTGCTGAGCGACGACGCCGCCGCGCTCGGCGCCTTCCACCGCCAGGGCTTCCGGGCGCTGAAGGACCTGCACTACCTCGAGCGCGACCTGCCCCTCCAGCGCGCCGAGGTGGCGCTGCTGGCCGAGCTCGGCGGGCGGGTGCTCCCGCGCGACCGGTGGGACGCGATCGGCGGCATGACCGAGGAGAAGGGCCTGCTGGAGCGCCGCCTGGTGGTGCCGCTGGCCCACCCCGACGTGGCGGACCGGTTCGGGGTGGCCCCGCCGCGCGCCGTCGTCCTGTTCGGGCCGCCCGGCACGGGCAAGACCACCTTCGCCAAGGCCATCGCCTCCCGGCTGGAGTGGCCGTTCGTGGAGGTCTTCCCCTCCCGGCTGGCCGCCGACCCCGCGGGGCTGGCGGGCGCGCTGCGCGAGACGTTCGCGAGGATCGCGGCGCTGGAGCACGTGGTGGTCTTCATCGACGAGGTCGAGGAGATCGCCGGACGGCGCGGGGGCGAGCCGCCCTCGCCGCTGCAGGGCGTCACCAACGAGCTGCTCAAGCTGATCCCGGCGTTCCGGGAGCAGCCCGGGCGGCTGCTGGTGTGCGCGACCAACTTCATCCGCGCCATCGACGGGGCCTTCCTGCGCCACGGCAGGTTCGACTACGTGCTGCCCATCGGGCTGCCCGACGCCGCCGCGCGCCGCGCGATCTGGGAGGCCTACCTGCCCGCGGGGGCGGTCGACGTCGACCTCGCCCGGGTGGTGGAGCACAGCGAGGGCTTCTCCCCGGCCGACATCGAGTTCGCCGCGCGCCGGGCCTCGCAGGCGGCCATGGAGCACGCCCTGTCGCAGCCGGAGGGGCTGGAGGGCGGTGCGGGCGAGGGGGCCCGGGGGCCCACCACGCGGGACTACCTGGAGGCGGTGGCCAGCACCCGCGCCACGGTCTCGGACGAGGCCGCGGCGGAGTTCGCCGAGGACATCACCACGCTCGCCCGCCTCTGACCACCCCGCGGTGGCCCTCGGTGACCCGCGGTGGCCGCTCGCTCGCCGGGGCTGGTGCTGCAAACGATGTCATCCGTGGGGTCGATCGTCGTGACCTCCGCCCCGGGGCGCCCTAGGGTGCCGTACGTGCCGCGGTCCGCGAGGCGGGCGCGGCGGTCCGCACACTCCCCGGAGGCGACGATGCCCGAGCAGGCCACTGCCCTGAACGCCCAGAACCTGGACGCCGTCGCCGAGCGCGTGCCGGTGCCGACCTACGACAGGTCCGCCGTCACCGCGGGCGTCGTCCACTTCGGGGTCGGAGGGTTCCACCGCGCCCACCAGGCGATGTACCTCGACGGGCTGCTGGCCGACGGCGCCGAGGGGGCGACCGACTACGGGATCTGCGGTGTCGGCGTCCTGCCCGGCGACGCGCGCATGCGCGACACCATGGCCTCGCAGGACTGCCTCTACACGCTCGTGCTCAAGCACCCCGACGGCTCGCTGGAGCCGCGCGTCATCGGCTCGGTGGTCGAGTACCTCTTCGCCCCCGACGACCCGGAGGCCGTGGTCGAGAAGATGGCGGCCCCCACCACGCGGATCGTCT
>JAKONK010000049.1 GCA_022701985.1 Actinomycetales bacterium | reverse complement strand
GCCGCCGCACCGCCGCCGCGACGCCCGCGGCCTCGGCCACGTCGTCGTCGTAGCTGGTGAAGACGGGGTCGGGGCCAGAGGGGCGCTGGGCCACCAGCTCGACGCGGGCCCGCACCGCCGCCGGCGGGGCTCCGTCGAGCAGGCGGTTGGCCAGCGCCACCACCTGCGGGGTGGAGCGGTAGTCGCGCACGAGCCGGACCACGGTGGCCCCGGGGTGGTGGCGGGGGAACTCGAGCAGGTGGGCGGGCGTCGCGCCCGCGAAGGAGTAGATGGTCTGGCTGGCGTCTCCGACGACGCAGACGTCCTCGCGGCCGCCGAGCCACAGGTCGAGCAGGCGCTGCTGGAGCGGGGAGACGTCCTGGTACTCGTCGACGGTGAAGAAGCGGTACTGGCGGCGCACGCTCTCGGCGACGTCGCCCCGCTCGGCGAGGATGCCGCTGGTCAGCAGCAGCACGTCCTCGAAGTCCATGGCGCCGCGGTCGGTCTTGACGTCCTCGTAGGACTGCATCACGCGGCTCATCGCGCTCGCGTCGAGGCCCGCGGGGGGCGTGCGGCCGGCCTTCGCGACGCCCGCCGGGTAGGCCTCGGGGGTCAGCAGCGCCACCTTCGCCCACTCGACCTCGGCGGACAGGTCGCGCACCGCCGTCCTGTCGACCGAGAGGCGGAGCCTGCTCGCGGCCTCGGCCACGAGCCGCGCCTTGTGCTCCACCAGCACCGGCAGCGGACCGCCGACGGCGGTGGGCCAGAAGTACTGCAGCTGGCGCAGGGCCGCGGCGTGGAAGGTGCGGGCCTGCACCGCGGGGACGCCCAGGTCGCGCAGGCGCGAGCGCATCTCGCCCGCGGCCCGGGAGGTGAAGGTGAGGGCCAGCACGCTGCGCGGGTCGTACACGCCGGAGTGCACGCCGTGGGCGATGCGGTGGGTGATGGCGCGGGTCTTGCCGGTGCCGGCGCCGGCGAGCACGCACACCGGCCCCCGCAGCGCCGTGGCCACGGCCCGCTGCTCGGGGTCGAGGGAGGCCAGGACGGCGTCGGCGAGCGTCGCGTGGACGGCGTCGCCGGTGCGCGCGCTCGGGCTGCTCGTTGCACTGCTCATGACCCGGCCCATGATGGCTGACCGTGCCGACATCGCCGTCCCGCCGTCCACAGCCATCCTCCGGCCCGGGGGCCGGCCCGGGGGCCGGCCCGGGGGTCGAGCCGGTCGAGCTGACCGCTGCCGACCTGGTCGAGCGCGCCCGCTCCCTCGTGGCCTCCGCGGGTGGACGGCGCGTGCTCCTGGGCGTGGTCGGCGCCCCCGGGGCCGGCAAGTCGACGCTGGCCGAGCACCTCGTGACCCGGCTGGCCACCGAGCTCGCGGGGCCGACCGGCGGTGGAGCCGCGCTGGTGGGCATGGACGGCTTCCACCTCGCCCAGGCGACGCTCGAGGAGTGGGGCCGGGCCGACCGCAAGGGCGCGCCGGACACCTTCGACGCCGGCGGCTACGTGGCGCTGCTGCGGCGCCTGCGCGCCACGGGCGGCGACGCCGAGCCGGTGGTGCACGCCCCGCTGTTCCGGCGCGACCTCGAGGAGCCCGTGGGCAGCGCGGTCCCCGTGCGCGCCGAGGTGCCCCTGGTCGTCACGGAGGGCAACTACCTCCTGCTGGACGGGCCGTGGGCCCCGGTCCGGGACCTGCTCGACGAGGTCTGGTTCCTCGCCCCCGCCGAGGAGCTGCGGGTGGAGCGGCTCGTGGCCCGCCACGAGCGGTTCGGCAAGGCCCCCGAGGTCGCCAGGGCGTGGTCGCTGGGGCCGGACCAGGCCAACGCCGATGTCGTCGCCGCCACCGCCCACCGCGCCGACCTGGTGGTGAGGCTCACGGGGTGAGCGCTGCGGCGAGCCCGGAGCGCACCGGTGGGCGCCGCTGCACGTCGGCCAGCTCCAGCCGGCCGGTGACCCCGGTGGAGCGCAGCTCCGCCTGGGCGCGGTCGACCGCCTCGGCCCAGGCCCCGAGCACCGCGCCGCGCCGGGTCACCTCGCGGGCGGCGGTGATCACGGGCTCGGGCCGCGCGCTCACGCCCTCGACGTCGAGACCCGCGCGCTCCAGCGCGCGCGAAGCAGCCGCCAGGTCGCCCTCGGCCACCTGGCACCGGAAAAGCAGCACCGTCGCCACCCGGCCAGGGTGGGACCTCAGCGGGGCGGAGTCGCGGTTGTGTCCGTTCTGGTCACCCCGGGGTGCGGACCCCGTGGGCGGCGGCCACGGCGTCCACCTCGGCGAGGTGCGCGGCCACCTGCTCCGGTGGCGCCCAGCTGGCCTCGAAGCCGTTGCGCGCCAGCTGGACCACGTCGGCGGCCGACAGGTCCGCCGCGAGCGCCAGCGCGGCGAGGTTCTCCTTCAGGTACCCGCCGAAGTAGGCGGGGTCGTCGCCGTTGACGCACACCTTCGCGCCCGCGCGCAGCAGCGCGACGATCTCGGGCGCCTTCATCTGCTCGGTGACGAAGCCGTTCGACAGCGGGCACGCGGTGAACCCCAGGCCCCGCTCGACCGCGACGGCGAGCAGCTCCGGGGCGTCGACGACGTTGGTGCCGTGGTCGATCCTGTCGACCTGCACGTCCTCGATGACCTGCCGCAGGTGCTCGAGGGTCCCCTCCTGGTCGATGTCGCAGTGCGCCGTCAGCCTGTAGCCGGCCTCGCGGGCGCGGGCGAAGACGGCGGCGAAGTCCGCCGGCGGGTGGTCGCGCTCGTCGGAGTCGAGGCCGACGCCGAGGATCCGGCCGGCGTAGGGCAGCGAGGCGGTCAGGGTCTCCTCCGCGCTGGCCACGGGGTGGTCGCGCAGGAAGCACATGACCAGCGCCGCGTCGATCCCCAGCTCCCCCGGTGCCCGCTCCACGGCGTCCAGCAGGCCCTCGACCACGTCCTCGAACGGCACGCCGCGGCTCGTGTGGGCCTGCGGGTCGAAGAAGACCTCGGCCCGGCGCACGTTCTGCGCCGCCGCCCGGGTGAGGTAGGCGGTGGCGAGGTCGCAGAAGTCGCGGCGGGTCCGGAGCACCTCCATCGCCGGGTAGTAGACGGCGAGGAAGGAGGCCAGGGAGTCGAAGACGTGGGTGGCGCGGACCTCCTCGACGGTCGTCGTGGCCAGCTCCACGCCGTTGCGGGAGGCCAGCTCGAGCAGCAGCTCCGGCTCGAGGGTGCCCTCCAGGTGGACGTGCAGCTCGCACGCGGGCAGGTCGGCGACGAGCGCCGCGAGCGCGGGGTCGAGCGCGGGGGCGGGGGTGCGGTCGGGTGCCACCGCACCACGACACCACGGGTCGGCGGTCCTGTGGGATGACGACGGCGAGGTCGTGCGTTGGACCTGCAGAACGACCCGTCGACGGAAGGACCCGCATGTCTGCTCCCACGCTGCCCGAGCAGGGCTCCATCACGATGTACACGACCACGTGGTGCGGCTACTGCAAGATCCTCAAGAAGGGTCTGCAGCGGGAGGGCATCACCTGGAACGAGGTGAACATCGAGGAGGTCCCCGGTGCTGCCGACTACGTGATGAGCGTCAACGGCGGCAACCAGACCGTCCCCACCGTCGTGTTCCCCGACGGCTCCTCAGCCACCAACCCGTCGCTGGCCCAGGTCAAGGCCAAGCTCTCCTGAGACCCTCCTGAAGGTCGAGCCGCTCGACGCCGCCGGGGTCGCCGACCGCGCCCTGGCGGCGCTCGAGCGCTCCCCCGGGGGCTGGGCTGAGAGAGGCGCTCCGGCGCTGCGCCTGGGTGTCGACGCCGCCGTCCCCGCTGACGCGGGCGTCTTCGCCGACGCCGTCGAGGCGGTCCTGACCGCCCGCGGTCGCCCCGTGCTCCGCGTGAGCGCCGAGGACTACCTGCGCCCGCGCTCGCTGCGCCTCGAGCACGGCAGCCACGACCCCGACGCCGGCTACGAGAGCTGGTACGACCTGTACGCCCTGCTCCGCGAGGTGCTCGACCCCCTCGGCCCGGGCGGGACCGGCGCGTGGCTTCCCGCGCTGTGGGACGCCGAGCGCGACCGCTCCACCCGGCTGCCGCGCCTCCACGCGCCGCAGGGGGCGGTGCTGGTGCTGACGGGCCCGTTCCTGCTGCGGTGGGAGATGAGCGGGGCCCTGGACGCCGTCGTCCACCTGCAGACCTCCCCCGCGGCCCAGCGGCGCCGCCTGCCCGAGGGCGACGCAGACCGCGTCACCGGCGCCTGGGCCCGCTACCTCGAGGAGACCGACCCCGCACCGCGCGCGGACGTGGTCGTGCGCTGCGAGGACCCCCGCCACCCCGCCGTCGTCGTCCCCTGACCAGACCGCTGGCGATCAGCGCCAGGCGCCGCCGTCGTCGGTCAGGGGGCCGCCGAACCACTGCTCGATGATGCGGCGGGCGATGGAGACCGGCGGGGGGAGCAGCACGTCGCCGTCGCGCAGGGCCTGGACCAGCTCGTCGCGGCTGAACCACCGGGCGTCGGTGATCT
This sequence comes from Actinomycetales bacterium, assembly GCA_022701985.1. Classification (GTDB taxonomy): domain Bacteria; phylum Actinomycetota; class Actinomycetes; order Actinomycetales; family Quadrisphaeraceae; genus Quadrisphaera. Next base: position 16,255 of record JAKONK010000049.1, on the reverse strand, counting down.
CGACGTCGTCGGTGAGCACCTCGGTGCTGACCGCGGTGCCGCGGAACCCCAGCATCAGCGAGGCGGGGAACGGCCAGGGCTGGTTGCCGAGGTAGTCGACGTCGCCGATCTCGATGCCGACCTCCTCCAGCACCTCGCGGCGCACCGCGGCCTCGAGGGACTCCCCCGGCTCCACGAAGCCGGCGAGCGTCGAGTAGCGCTTGGCGGGCCACATGTCGTTGTGGCCGAGCAGGAGGCGGTCGTCGGCGTCGACCACCGACATGATCACCGCGGGGTCGGTGCGCGGGAAGTGCTCGCTGCCGTCAGCGGTGCACTTGCGCACCCACCCGGCCTGCTCCACCGACGTGGGCGCGCCGCAGCGCGGGCAGCGCGGGTTCACCGCGTGCCAGCGCAGCACCGCGACCGCCTGCGTGAGCAGCCCGGCCTCCAGGGCGTCGAGCTCCACGCCGAGCGTGCGCAGGTCGGCCCAGTCGTCGCCGCCGCCCGGGTCGAGCGAGGGGTCGGCGACCTCCTCGGCGACGAACCAGGTGCCGTCGGGGCCGGTGCCGAGGAGCACGCGGATGCCGTGGTGCGCGGTGTCCGGCACGTGGGACGGGGGCACCAGCGCGAGCCGGACCCCTCCGTCCCCGCCCTCGCGGACCACCGGCGTGCGGCCGTCGTGCACGCGCACCACGCGGACGGCGTCGTCCGCCCAGAGCCTGTCCAGCAGGCCGGCGTCGCCGCGGCGGGCGCCCTGGCGGTCGGAGGTGGAGCGCGACAGGGACAGGTCGGGCAGGGGTGCGGGGGCCACGGGGCCACCGTAGGCAGCGCCGGGGCCGACCGCGGTCCGGGGCCGCGCCCGCGGGGCGCGCGACCCCCGGAGCACTAGCGTTGACCCGTGCGCCGGGACCCCTACCTGCTCGCAGCCCTGACCAGCGCCGCGCTCCCGGGCGCCGACCCGGTGCGCGTGCAGCTGCTCGACGAGGGCGACGCCGGCGCCGACCTCGACGCCGCCGTGGTGGAGGTCGTCGGCGGCGAGAGGCACCTCGTGAGCGTGCCGCGCACCGCGGCCGCGGGCGCCGACCTCGAGCGCGAGGCCGCTGCGCTGGGGCTGCTGGCCCGCGTCGGCGGGACGCCGACCGCCCCCCACCGGCTGCCGTTCGCCGTCCCCGCGGTCTCCGGGTCGGCGCCGCTGCCCGAGGGCGGCCGGGTCGTCGTCACCACCTGGCTCGAGGGCGCCGCGCTCGACGTGACCGACCTCGCCCCGGGCCGCCTCGCGGACTCCCTGGCGGTGGCGCTCGCCGCCGTGCACGCCCTGCCGGTCGAGATGGTCGACGAGGCCGGCCTGCCGGTGTGGAGCGCCTCGGAGCTGCGCGGGCGCCGCCTGTCCGAGCTCGACCGGGCCGCCGCCACGGGGCGGGTGCCCGCCCGCCTGCTCTCCCGGTGGGAGCAGGGGCTGGAGGAGGTCGGCTGGTGGCGCTTCTCCCCCGTCGTCGTCCACGGCGACCTCGACGGCAGCCGCGTGCTCACCGACGGCCGCACCGTCACCGGCGTCACCGGCTGGGGGTCGCTCGCCGTGGGAGACCCCGCTGACGACGTCGCGTGGCTGGCCGCGGCGGCCCCCACCGAGACGCTGGACGGCGTGCTCGCCGCCTGCGCCGCGGCCCGCCACGAGCCCCCCGGCTCCGACCCGGGGCTGGCGGGGCGGGCGCGCCTGGCCGGGGAGATGGCGCTCGCCCGGTACCTCCTGCACGGGGTGGCCGCGGAGGACGACGACGTGCTCGACGACGCCACCGCCATGCTCGAGGACCTCGACGCCTCTCTCGACGACGGCGACGAGCTCGCGCCGTGACGGCGCACGGCTCGACCGGCGCCGCGGGCGCGCTGCGGGTCGCAGCTCTCAACCTCGCCTCCGGGCGCGGGGCGGCCGGGCGGCCGCTCGACGAGGCGGCGCTGCGGGCGGCCGTCGCCCCGCTGCGCGACTGCGACGTGGTGGCCCTGTCGGAGGTCGACGACGCCCAGCCGCGCTCGGGCGGCCTCGACCAGGCGGCCGCGGTGGCCTCCGCCCTCGGTGCGGAGCAGTGGCGCCACGCACCGACCCTCGCCGGCACCCCGGGGCTCCGGCGCGACTGGGCGCCGCTCGCGGGGACGCTGAGAGGACCTGGCGCAGACGGGGGCGCCGGGACCGGCGCCCGGCGTCCCACCTACGGCGTGGCGATCCTCGTGCGCCAGCAGGTGGTCGCCTGGCACGCGCTCGACCTGGGCACGGGCCGCGGGCGCCTGCCGCTGGTGGTGCCCGACCCGGCCACCGGGAGGACGGGGGTGCTGCTCTTCCCCGACGAGCCCCGGGCCGCGGTCGCCGCCGTGCTGGACGACGGGACCGTCGTCGGCGCGGCCCACCTGTCGTTCGCCCCGCCGACGGCGCTGCGCCAGCTGCGACGGGTCAGCGCCTGGCTGCGGGGCCTGGCACCGGCTGGTCCTGACGGGGCGACCCGCCCGGTGCTGCTCGCCGGGGACCTCAACCTCCCCGCTCCCCTCGTGCGGCTGGCCGCGGGCGCTCCGACGCTGGTCGGGGCGCCGACCTTCCCGGGCGCGGCGCCCCGGCTGCAGCTCGACCACGTGGTCTCCCTGGGCCGGCCCGTGACCGCGACGGGCGCCGCGGTGCGGCTGGCGGTGGGCGACCACCGCGCCCTGGTCGTCCACGTCGAGCGCTGAGGCGGACGTGGACGCCGCGTGCGTGGTCGCCGCCGGTGTCGTGGCTGAGACCGTCCGACGGGCCCGGCCCTGGCGGGGGCGGGGTGTTCGGAGAGGCACCACCTGCTGACGCGGTGCTACGTTCGATCACGACTCGGGGTGTCCGCGACAGCGGGCTGAGATCACACCCGTCGAACCTGATCGAGCTCATCCTCGCGAAGGGAAGGTCGCCTCATGGGCGTTGCTCCGTCGTCCCCCCACCCGGCTCCGGACGAGGCGCTGGCGCGCCTGCGGGAGCACCGGCCGCTGGTGCAGTGCGTCACCAACGCCGTCGTCACCGGGTTCACCGCCAACGCCCTGCTGGCGCTCGGCGCCACCCCGGCGATGGTCGACCTGCCGGGTGAGGCCGGCGCCTTCGCGGCCGTGGCCGACGGCTCGCTGGTGAACGTCGGCACGCCCCACGCCGAGCAGCGCGACGGGGCCCGCGAGGTGGCGGCCGCCTCCCGGGCCTGGGTGCTCGACCCCGTGGCCGTCGGCGCGCTGCCCGTCCGGACCGCACTGGCCCGCGAGCTGCTGGCGGCCGGCCCCGCGGTGGTCCGCGGCAACGCCTCCGAGGTGATGGCGCTCGCGGGCGCCGGTCAGGGCGGTCGGGGCGTCGACGCGCTCCACGGCACCGACGCCGCTCGGCACGTGGCGGAGGAGCTGGCGCGCACGAGCGGCGCCGTCGTCGCGGTCTCCGGCGAGGTCGACCTCGTCACCGACGGCACCACCGCGCTGCGCGTGCACGGCGGCAGCGAGCTGCTCACCCGCGTCACCGGCGGCGGCTGCTCGCTGGGCGCCACCACCGCGGCCTTCCTGGGGGTGTGCGCGCCCCTGCCGGCGGCGGTGGCCGCCGCCCTGGTGCACAAGCTCGCCGCGGAACGGGCGGCAGCCACCGCTGCCGGCCCCGGCAGCTTCGCCGTCGCCTTCCTCGACGCCCTCGCGTCGCTCACCCCCGACGACGTCGGCGCGGTCGCCGCGAGCCGGGTGGTCGAGGCGCAGCAGGGCGCGCGCCCGTGAGCGCCGCCGGTCGGCACCGGCTGGACCTGCACCTCGTCACCGACGAGCACCTCCCCGTCGACCGGCTCCTCGACGTCGTCGGGGCCGCCGTGGACGGCGGGGTCACGGTGGTGCAGCTGCGGGCCAAGCGGGCGACGGTCCGCGAGCAGGTGCGACAGCTCGCGGGCCTGGCACGGGTCGTGAGGGGGCGCGCCGCGCTGCTCGCCGACGACCGCGTCGACGCCGTCCTCGCCGCCCGGGAGGACGGCGTGCCGGTCGACGGCGTTCACCTCGGGCAGGCCGACCTCTCCCCCGTGCTCGCGCGCCGGCTCCTCGGCGCCGCCTCCCTGGTCGGCTGGACCGCCCACGCGCCCCAGCACCTGGAGGCGCTCCGCGCCATGCCCCCGGGCACGGTCGACTACCTCGGGGTCGGGGTGGTCCGGGCGACCGCGTCCAAGGACGACCACCCGCCGCAGCTGGGCGTGGACGGCGTCGCGGCGTTCGCCGCGGCCGCGGCCGAGGCCGCGGGGGTGCCGAGCGTGGCCATCGGCGGGGTGCGCGCCGAGGACGTCGGCCCGCTGCGGGCCGCTGGGCTGGCGGGGGTGGCAGTGGTCTCGGCGATCTGCTCCGCCGACGACCCGGCCGCCGCGGCGCGGGCGCTGCGGGCGGGTGCCCCGGCCCTGGCCGGGGGCGCGGCGTGACGACGACGAGCGCGACCGTCCCGCCGAGCGCACCGCGCGTGCTGAGCATCGCGGGCACCGACCCCACCGGCGGCGCCGGGATCCAGGCCGACCTGAAGACCGTCGGGGCCCTCGGCGGCTACGGCATGGCGGTGGTCACGGCGCTCGTGGCGCAGAACACCCGCGGTGTGCGCTCGGTCCGCGCCTGCCCGCCGGAGTTCCTGCGCGAGCAGCTCGACGCCGTCAGCGACGACGTCGTCGTCGACGCCGTGAAGACGGGGATGCTGCACTCGGCGCCGCTGGTGGCCGTCGTCGACGAGTGGCTGGCCCGCACGCGGCCACCCGCCGTCGTCCTCGACCCGGTGGTGGTGTCGACCAGCGGCCACCGGCTGCTCGACGCCGAGGCCGAGGAGGCGGTGCGGGCCCTGTGCCGGCGCGCCGACCTGGTCACCCCGAACCTGCCGGAGCTGGCGGTCCTCGTGGGCGAGGAGCCCGCCCGCGACTGGGAGCACGCGCTCGACCAGGCCCGGCAGCTCGCCGACGCCGCTGGGACCACCGTGCTGGTCAAGGGCGGGCACCTCGACGGTGACCTGTGCCCCGACGCGCTGGTCAGCGCCGACGGGGTGCTGCAGGTCCCCGGCCGTCGCGTCGCATCGCGCAGCACGCACGGCACCGGCTGCTCGCTCTCGTCGGCGATGGCCGTCCTGGCGGCCTCGGGGTGGCGCTGGCACGAGGCTCTGGTGCGCGCCAAGGGCTGGCTCGCCGGTGCCATCGAGCACGGCGAGGCCCTGCGGGTGGGGAGCGGCCACGGCCCCGTCGACCACTTCCACGAGCTGCGCCCGGCCCTGCCCACCGCCAGCTGGTCGGCCGCGGTGTGGGGCGAGGTGGCCGCGCTGCGCGAGGAGGTCGACGGCTGCGCCTTCGTCACGGCCCTGGCCCGCGGCGACCTCGACCGCGAGGCGTTCCACCGCTACCTCGCCCAGGACGCCCTGTACCTGGGCGAGTACTCGCGCGCGCTGGCCGTGGCCAGCTCCCTGGCCCCCGCCGCCGAGGAGCAGGTGTTCTGGGCGCGCAGCGCCGCGGACGCGCTCGCCGTGGAGGCCGAGCTGCACCGCAGCCGCGTGGGCGACCACCTGCCGGACCCGGCGCCGGTGACCACGGCCTACACCGACCACCTGCTGGCCGCCTCGTCCCGCGGCTCCTACCCGGAGCTGGTCGCGGCGCTGCTGCCCTGCTTCTGGCTCTACAGCGACGTCGGCCAGCGCCTCGCCGCCGCGGGCCACGACGCCCACCCGTACCGCGACTGGCTGGCCACCTACGCCGACCCGGCCTTCACCGCCTCGACCCGGACGGCGGTCGCCGTCGCCGACCGCGCCGCGCGAACGGCGTCGCCGCTGGAGCGGGAGCGGATGCGGGTGGCGTTCACGGCGTCGGTGCGCCACGAGCTCGCCTTCTTCTGCGCACCGCTCGACGGGGTGGTGGGGGCCGAGCCGGCCGGCACCTGAGCTGCGCCCGTCACCGGGCGTCGTGAGCCCCGCGGACCAGCGCCTCGAGGCCGTCGGCGTCGAGCAGGTCCGCGGGGCGGCTGGTGGTGCCCGTCGCGGCGTAGAAGAACGCCGCCCCCACCTGCTCCAGCGGCACGCCCTTCCAGCGCGACCAGGCCAGCCGGTAGACGGCGAGCTGCACCGCCGCGGCGCGTGCGGCGGCTCCCGTGGGGGGCCTGCCCGTCTTCCAGTCGACGACGTCGACGCCCCCGCCCTCGGATGACGGGCGCGGGAAGACGGCGTCGACGCGGCACCTGACCACCAGGCCCGCCACGGGCGTCTCCAGGTCGACCTCGACGGCGACCGGATCCCGCTGCGCCCACTCCGAGGCCAGGAAGCTCTCCTGCAGCGCGGCGAGCGCCTCCTCGTCGTCGCCGAGGGGGCCGAGCCCGTCGCCGTCGTCCTCCTCGTGGTCTCCGTCGTCGTCCCCGTCGGGCCCGTCGTCGAGGTCGAGCAGCGCCGCCGAGCGGAACCTCTCCTCCAGCCAGGCGTGGAACGCGACGCCGCGACGGGTCGCGACGCGCGGCTGCACCGGCACGGGCCGGCGGACCGCGAGCGCGAGGGACTCCGGGTCGGCGGCGAGCTGCACCAGGCGGGAGGCCGAGAGGTGGGCGGGGAGCTCGACGTCGGGGGTGCCCCCGGCGTCGCCGCGGGCGCGCTCGGCCAGCAGGGCCTCGACCTCGCCGGCCCACGGGCCTCCCCGGCTCGGCGGCTCCTGCACGTCGTCGCCGACGGCGAGGGCGACCGCGGCCTCGCGGACGGCCTCGGCGGCGGCCTCCAGCGCCGGGCGGCGCGGGCCGAGGGGGTCGGAGGGCCAGGTGGCGCGGCGGGGCTCGCGCAGCTCGGGGTTCTCCGGCTCCTCGGGAGCGTCCGGCAGCTCGGGCACCTCAGGGGCGCCGGTCGCGGAGCGCAGGTGCTCGACCACCTCGACGAGGAACGCCGACGGGAGGCGCTCCTTCTTCCGCTCCCCGCCCCACCAGGCACCGGTGAGCAGCAGGAGCGAGCGGGCCCGTGTGAGGGCGACGTAGGCGAGGCGGCGCTCCTCGGCGCGGTGGGCCTGCGCGCACCGCTCGGCGTAGGCGGCGCGCTCGGCCTCGGCGCCCTTGGCGTCGAGCGCCGCCTCCCAGCCGAGGTGGGGCAGGGAGTCGGCGTCGCCGCGCAGCGGGTGCGGGAGCACGCCGAGGCCCGAGAGCCACCCCTGCGACGTGCGCGGCCTGGTGGGGAAGCCGTTCTCGGTGAGGCCCGCGACGGCCACGACGTCCCACTCGAGGCCCTTCGAGGCGTGCACGGTCAGCAGCTGGACGGCGCTGCGGCTGGGCTCGGTGCCCTCTTCGCCGCCGTCGGACAGGCCGGGGGTGGGCTCGTCGGCGTCGGAGGACTGGTCGAGGCCGTGCTCGTGCTCCTCCGCGAGCGCCAGCCACGACAGGAAGGCGCGCAGCGACGAGCGGTGCGAGGCCCCCGCCCGGGCGGTCTCGGTGAAGGAGGCCGCGACCTCCACGAGCGCGTCGAGCCCCGCGCGAGAGGCCGCCGCGGAGCTGCCGCTCGAGGCCGCGCGGGCGGCGAGCTCCACGTCGAGCAGCAGGGCCCTCTCGACGGCGACGACGAGGTCGGCCAGCGGCAGGTCGAGCTCGCGCAGGCGGCGCAGCAGCAGGCCCGCCTCGTGGACGCGCTCGCGCCCGGCGTCCGACAGGCGGGAGCCGTCGGCGGTCTCCCAGTCGGCGGGGGGCGGGTCGTCGACGGCGTCGACCAGGCTGGCCTGCTCGGCGAGCTCCGGGGGTGCCGCGTCGTCGGCGCCCTGCTCGGCGCGGGAGCGGCGCGAGGTGGCGCGGCGCCGCGACCAGGCGGCCAGCACCGCCAGGTCGCGGGCCCCCAGGCGCCAGCGCGGACCGGTGAGGAGGCGGATGAGCGCGTCGCCGCGGGTGGGGTCGGCGACGGCGCGCAGCGCCGACACGACGTCGACCACCTCGGGCCGCAGCAGCAGCCCGCCCAGCCCCACCACCTCGACCGGCACGCCGCGGGCGCGCAGCGCCTCCTCGAGCAGCGCGAACTGCGAGCGGGCGCGGCACAGCACCGCGGCGGTGCGGCGCTGGTCGGCGGGGAGGCCGGCGTCGCCGTGCCAGATCACGGCGATGCGGTCGGCGAGGAGAGCGGCCTCCTCCCCCGCCGTCTGCGCCCACGCGACCTCGACCTCCCCGTCTCCGGCGCCGGGCCGGGGCCCCAGCACGGGCAGGGGCAGCCGGGAGGCGGCGCGCAGCGGCTGGGCGACGACGGCGGCCGCGTCGAGCACGGCGATGTCGTTGCGCCAGCTCGTCGACAGCGCCAGGTGCGCGGCGGCGGCGCCGTCGGAGCGGCGGAACCGGGTCGGGAAGGCCTGCAGGCCCCCGGCGCTCGCGCCGCGCCAGCCGTAGATGGCCTGGTGGGGGTCGCCGACGGCCGTGACGGGGTGCCCGCTGCCGAACAGCCGGGAGAGCAGCTCGGCCTGGGCGGTGGAGGTGTCCTGGTACTCGTCGAGCAGCACGACGCCCCAGCGCGCCCGCTCCAGGGCGGCGACGGCGGGGACCTCGGCCGCGATGCGCGCGGCGAGGCGGACCTGGTCGCCGTGGTCGAGCACCCCGAGCTCGCGCTTGCGCTCGGCGTAGCGGCGCAGCAGCGGCAGCACCCGGCGCCGCTGCTCCAGCACCGCGAGCGCGGCCGCGACCTTCGCCGGCTGCCTGCCGGGGAGCGCGCCGACGCGCGCCAGGACCCCGGCGAGGACCGCCTCGACGGCGTCGACGTCGACGAGGTGCTCCGCGCACTCCCCCGCGAGCGCCAGCACGGCGGTCACCACGGTGGAGGGCGCTGCGTCGAGGTCTCCCAGACCGTCGGCGCCCTCGCCGTCGGCCGCGTCGACCACGTCCGCCGCCAGCTGCCACGCGGCGGCGGGCCCGACGAGCTGCGAGCGCGGCTCCACGCCGATCCGCAGGCCGTGGTCGGTGACCAGCCCGGCGGCGTAGGCGTGGTAGGTCGCCACCGTCGGCGAGGCGTCACCCCCGACGCCGGCCGCAGCGCTGGTCGCACCGTCACCGGCGGCGCCCGGAACCGGCAGCAGCCCCGCGGCGGCGAGGGCCGCCAGGCGCAGGCGCACCCGCTCCGCGAGCTCGCCGGCGGCCTTGCGCGTGAAGGTGAGGCCGAGCACCCGGTCGGGCTCCACGTGCCCGTTGGCCACGAGCCACACCACGCGGGCCGCCATCGTCTCGGTCTTGCCCGAGCCCGCGCCGGCCACCACCAGCAGCGGGGCCAGCGGCGCCTCGATGACGGCCGCCTGCTCCGGGGTGGGCCGGTGCTGGCCCAGCGCGGAGGCGATGTCCGCGGCGCTCAGCACCAGTGGCGCGGCGGTCGTGGTGCCGGTGGTCGTGGTGCCGGTGGTCGTGGTGCCGGTGGTGGGCGCCGTCGCGGAGCTCACCGCACGCACCCGCCCTCGGGGCGCAGCGGGCAGCTCGTGCGCACGGGGCACGTGGAGCAGAGGTCGTTGGCGACGGCGTCGAAGGCGCTGGCCGCCATGCCGTCGGCGGTGCGCTGCAGCAGGTCATGCGCCCAGGCCGGGTCGGCGGCCTCGGCCAGCGGCGGCTGGGCCTGCACGCCCGGCTTGGCGCGCGTCCCGCCGAGCTGCACGAGCGCGGCGCCACCGCTGCGCTCGCCCTCGCCGAGGGCGCCGGAGTCGACCACGGCCTGGTAGAGCCCCAGCTGCGGGTGGGCCTCGAGCTCGTCGGCCCTGGGCGCGCGCTTGCCGGTCTTGAGGTCGACCACGCGCAGCGACCCGTCGGGCTCGCGCTCGAGCCGGTCCAGCCTCCCCTTGACCAGGGCGCGCCCGATGGCGGCGTCGACCTCCACCTCGACCCCCGCGAGCGCGCGCCCCGCGGAGCGCGCGTCGAGCACGTAGGCCGCGAGCATCCGCACCATGCGCTCGGCCTTGCGGCGCTCCCGCTGGCCCACCCACGTGTCGGGCAGGCCGAGCGTCGGCCACAGCTCGTCGAGGCGGGCCGACATCTGCGCGAGGCTGCCCTCGGGCAGCTCCTGCCCGATGCGGTGGACCAGGTTGCCGACGCCCTGCTGCAGCGAGTCGGCGGGGCGGCCACCGCTGCTCTCCAGCAGCCACCGCAGGCCGCAGCGCCCGAAGGACTCCACGGCCGACGGGCTCACCGGCACCGGCTGCTCGGGGTCGCGCAGGGGCCGGGAGTCGGAGACCGGGGGCAGGCCGTACCAGTCGCGCGGGTCGGCCCCCGGGACACCGGCGGCGGCCAGGCGCGCCAGAGCCGTCGCCGCATCGCAGCGGCGCGCCTCGTCGACCACGGCACCGGTGCCGTCGCGCGCACCGACCGGCACGAGCAGCACCGAGCGGAGCTCAGCCACGAGCGACGGCAGCGCCGTGGCCCGGGGCACGCTGCTGAGCGGGCGCTCGGTGCCGTCGGAGGCGCCCGGCTCGCCCTCGGTGGGCGGGTCGGGCGGGCAGACGAGGTCGACGAAGGAGGAGGGCCGCTCGTCCTCGCTGCGCACCGCGGTCACCACGAGGCGGCGCCGGGCGCGGGAGACGGCCACCTGCAGCAGGCGGTGCTCGTCGTCGAGGACCTGCCGGCGGGCCGCTGCCGCAGCTGCCGCCGCCGCCACCTGCTCGTCGGCGGACAGGCGCCCGGCCAGCACGTCGGCCAGCTCCGGGGCGCCCAGCAGCGAGCCGCGCAGGCGGGTGTCGGGCCAGGCCCCCTCCTGCAGCCCGGGGACGACGACGACGTCCCATTCGCGCCCCACCGCGGCCGTGGGCGTCAGCAGCTCGACGGCTCCGGCGCCGGTCGCGCGGGCGGCGAGGGTGTCGGCAGGTACGTCCTGCGCCTGGAGGTGCTCCAGGAAGCGCTGGGGCGGTGAGCCCGGCTCGCGCTCCTCGTACCGCGACGCCGCGTCGAAGAGGGCGACGACGGCGTCGAGGTCCCTGTCGGCTAGGGCCCCCGCGGACTCCGCCCCCAGGCCCGAGGCGGAGGGCGCCGCGAGCGCGCGGTGGCGCCACCGCTCGGCCAGGCCGGTGGTGGACCACAGCGCCCACAGCACCTCCTCCGCGCTGCCGCCGGCCTGCGCGGCAGCGCGTCCGGCGGCGAGCACCGAGGCGACGTGGCGCGCCGGCCGGGCCGCTCGCGCCGGGAGGTCGGGCCAGCGCTCGGGGTGGAGCACGGCGTCGACGAGCAGCGCGTCGCTGCTGCGCTGCCCGCTCTCCGGGGGCGCGGCGCGCTCGGCGGCCAGCAGCACCTGCCGCAGCCGGCGCAGCGCCAGCGGGTCGGCGCCGCCGACGGGCGGGACGAGCAGGGCGAGCACGTCGTCGGCGGTGACCTCGGCCTCGTCGGCCAGGACCAGGCGCAGCGCCACCAGCAGCGGCACGACCGCCGGCTCGGCGCGCACGGGCACCTCGGCGGGCGGCACGACGACGGGGACTCCGGCGCGACCCAGCTCGCGACGGAGCGTGCCCGTGCCCCCGGCGCTGCGGACCACCACGGCCATCTCCCGCCACGGTGTGCCCTCGCGGACGTGCTCCTCGCGCAGGAGCGCCGCCACGAGCGCCGCCTCCTGGGCCGGGGTGGGCAGGAGGTGCGCCTCCACGGCACCGTCCTCGGCGGTGGCGGCGGGGTCGGCGTCGCGCTGGACGACGGCGCCGACGCTCCCGGTGCGCGCCGCGACGCGCACCGAGGCGGCCGCGACCGCGCGGCTGGAGCGCCAGCGCGTCGGCAGCACCGCCACCGGCGCGGGGCCACCGGGCCCGGCGAAGCGCTCCGCGGCCCCGGCGAGCAGGGTCGGGTCGCCGCCGCGGAACGTCGTGGTGGTGGCGTCGGGGTCGCCGAGCAGCAGCACGTCGCCGCCGCGGCCGACCAGCAGGTCGAGCAGCTCGGCGGTCGCGGCGGTCGACTCGTGGTGGTCGTCGACGGCCACCAGCGACAGCCGCGCGCGCTCGGCGGCGAGCAACCCCGGATCGGCCCGCAGCGCGGCGGACGCGTCGTGCACGATGGCGGCCGGGTCGTGCGCGCCGGGACTCGCCAGCGCCGTGACCTGCAGGTACTCGGCCAGGACGGCGGCGGCCGCTCGCCACGCGGGGCGCCGGTGCACCTCTGCCAAGCGGGCGAGCCGGGCCGGGTCGACACCGCGCTCCAGCGCCCGCATCAGCAGGTCGCGCAGCTCGCCGCGGAACGCGGGGACACCGCGCACGGCGGCGGCGACGTCGTCGGGCCACGGCGGGGCGGGCGCGTCGCCCTCCTCGTGGCCGCGCAGCAGCTCGGCGAGCACCTGGTCCTGCTCGGGGCCGGTGAGCAGCCGCGGCGCCGGCCCCCCGGAGACCTGCGCGGCACGGCGCAGCAGGGCCCAGGCCAGCGAGGCGGGCGTGCGCACGAGGGCCTCGGTGGTGGTGCGGCCCAGGCGCGAGCTGACCCGGTCCCGCAGGCCGGCCGCGGCCCGCCGGGAGGGCGCGAGGACCAGCAGCGAGGAGGGGTCGGCGCCGTCGCGCTCGACCCGGGTGACCAGCGCCTCCAGCAGGGCCGTGGTCTTGCCGGTGCCGGGGGCGCCGAGGACGACCAGCGGGCCACCGCCGGCGGGGTGCCCGGCGACGCGGCGCTGCACGGGGTCCAGCGCGGGGGCGGCGCGCGACGGGCCGGACGGCGTGCCGCGCACGAAGCGCGGGACGGCGACGGCGGTCATGGCACGACCGTGCCAGCCACCACCGACAGCCCGTCAGACGGGGGACGGGCCGGTGCCGTCGGGGGTGCCGTCGGGGGTGCCGTCGGTGGTCTCGTCCGGACCGTCCCAGCGGCACCTGGCGAGGTCGAGGCGGCTGGTGCCCAGCACGAGCGGGTGCCCCTCGTCGGCCCAGTGGATCGCCGCCCTCGGCGTCAGCCCCTCCGGCAGGGACCCGTCGGCGCGCACCACGCGCCACCAGGGCAGCTCGTGCCCGTGCTGGCTCATGACGGCTCCGACGGCGCGGGCTGCGCCCCAGCCGGTGAGCTCGGCGACGTCGCCGTAGGTCAGGGCCATCCCCTCCGGGATGGCGAGGACGAGAGGCCCGACGTCGTCGATGTAGGCGCGCCCGGGAGGGCGCTGCCGGTGCTGGGGGCTCAGCCCCGGGCCCCGCTCGTCGCCGTGCCCAGGTCGAGCCGGCTCAGCTGGCCGAGCTGCAGGACGGCCCATGGGGAGATCGCGAACGGCGTGCGCGCGGCCAGGGCGACGGCGTCGTCCCACTCCACCCACGCCCACTCCGCGACCTCGTCCGGGTCGGGCACCGGGTCGGCGTCGGCCACGGCGGTGAAGACGGGGCAGAACTCGTTCTCCACCACGCCGGAGGCGTCGACGGCGCGGTAGGCGAACTCCGGCAGGCGCTCGACGAGGTCGCGCACCTCCAGGCCCAGCTCCTGGCGGGCCCGGCGGCGCACGGCGTCCTCGAAGGGCTCCCCCGGGGCGGGGTGCCCGCAGACGGAGTTGGTCCACACGCCCGGCCAGGTCTTCTTGGAGACGGCGCGGCGGGTCATCAGCAGCCGGCCGCGGGTGTCGCTGACGTAGCAGGAGAAGGCCAGGTGCAGCGGGGTGTCGGCGGTGTGCACCCCCGCCTTGGGGGTGCTGCCGACGGGGCGGTGGGCGTCGTCCAGCAGCACGACCAGCTCGGGTGCCCGCTGCTCGGCGCCGGTGGCCAGGGAGGTCGTCACCGCACGAGGGTAGGCGGTCAGGCGACGACGAGCCCCGGGTCGACGTCCGCCGCCCAGGCCAGCAGGCCTCCCCGCAGGTGCACCACGTCGGTGCGACCAGCGGCGCGCAGGGCGCGCACGGCCCGCTCGGAGCGGGCACCGGAGCGGCAGAGGACCACCACGCGACCGCGGGGCAGCGGAGGCAGCGCCCCGGCCACCGCGTCCTCCAGCGGGACGGCCGCGCTGCCCGGCAGCGAGCCCAGCGAGCGCTCGGCGTCGGTGCGGACGTCGACCAGGACGACGCCGTCGCCGCTCGCCAGCGCCTGCGCGAGCTGCACCGCGGTGACCTCGGCGTCGGCGGGCAGCGGCTCCTCGGCGCGGGGCTGCGGCACCTCCCGCCGGGGCCCGTCCGCACCGTCGGGAGCCGCGCCGCGGACGCGGACGGTCCGCCACGACATGGCCATCGCGTCGAGCACGAGCAGCCGCCCGACCAGGGGCTCACCCGCCCCCACCAGCAGCTTCACCGCCTCGACCGCCATCACCGAGCCGACGACGCCGCACAGCGCCCCCAGCACGCCCGCCTCGGCGCAGGAGGCGACGGAGCCCGGAGGGGGCGGCGCGGGGAAGAGGTCGCGGTACCCGGGGCCCCCGGCGGCGGGCCAGAGCGCGGTGACCTGGGCGTCGTGCTGGAGCAGCGACCCGAACACCTCCGGGACGCCCAGCTCCTCGCACGCGTCGGCGACGGCGTAGCGGGTGGCGAAGTTGTCCGCGCCGTCGACGACGAGGTGGCAGCCGGCCAGGAGGCTGGCGGCGTTGGCGGCGGTGAGGCGCTCGGGGACGCGCACGACCCGCGTCCAGGGGGCCTGGCGGGCGAGGGCGTCGGCGGCGGAGTCGACCTTGGGCCGGCCGACGTCGTCGGCGCCGTGGAGCACCTGGCGCTGGAGGTTGGAGGCCTCGACGTCGTCGTCGTCGACGACCACCAGCTCGCCGACGCCCGCGGCGGCGAGGTAGGCGAGCACCGGGGAGCCCAAGCCCCCGGCCCCGACGACGGCGACGCGCGCGGCCCGCAGGCGGCGCTGCCCGAGCTCGCCGACGGACGGCAGCAGCAGGTGGCGCGACCACCGCTGGCGCTCCTGCGGGGTCAGCGGCGGCCCCGGCTCGACCAGCGGATCCACACGACCAGCCTCGCACGCCCCCGGAACCGCGACCAGGCGCTCGGCTGCGGCACAGGAGGGGTCCCGAACCGCAACCAGGCGCTCGGCTGCGGAGAGGGGGTCAGCGGAGGTCGGGGTCCAGGCGCCGGTTGCAGGCGGAGAGCACGGCGCGCACCACGGCGGGCTGGGGGCCGCCGTCGAGGGCCGCGCCCACCAGCTGCTCGCTGCCGCGGGCGGTGGCGATGCCGATCATCACGGTGACGGCGGCGCGGCCGTCGAGCTCGCCGGGGCGCACGGCCTCCACCTCGCCGCGCAGGCGACCGCCGGCGGCGGACTCCAGGGCGCGCAGCGTGGCCGCCGCGAGCGCGCGCGGCCCTCCGGAGGGGGTGTTGGCGGCCTCGGCGACGCCGGTGTGCACGGAGCCGGCGCGGGTCAGCACCACGGTCGCCGTCGTCGCGAGCCCCTCGGTCACCACCTGGACCTTCTCGAGGACGAGCCGGTCACCGCCCTGGGGGCGGGGGGCGGGGGCGGACTCCCCCAGCCACTGCGGGGCCGGGGTGGACGCCACCGAGGTCGCGCTGAGCGGCGGCACGGAGATGCGGCCGGTGCGCGGCCGGTCGGCGCGCTCGGGCGCTGCGGCGGGCATGGGGACGCGGGGGCGCGAGGCCGCCTCGGGGGCGGGGAGGACGACGGGCGCGGGCTCCTCGGCGGTCGCGTCCTCGGCCGGCGCGGTGGTCTCGGGGGCCACGGGGCCGACGGCCGCCTCGCGGGCGAGGGCGTCCTGGACGGCGGCGGCCACGGCTGCCTCGTCGGCGCCGGGGACGAGCTCGAGGCGGACCACGGCGGAGCCGTCGGCGGCGGGCTCGACGCGCACGCCGGTGACCCCGGGGACGGTGAGCGCGACCCTCACGACGCCCTCGACCCTGGCGCTGGAGCTGGCGTCTGCGCCGGTGGCGGCGGGCTCGTCGGTCGCCTGGCGGTTCGCGGTCTGGCCGATCGTCACGTCGCCTCCTGGCGTCCGGGACACCCAGTGGCGGGTGCTCTACGGAGTGTCACAGACGGGAGGTGTCCACCGAGGGCGAACGCGGCACTCGCCCGCAGGGGGCTGCGCGGGGGCTCGGTGCAGGATGGGGTCGCGCACCCCGGCACCTGCCGGCCCCGGCCCCGCCGGGGAGCGCCAGCAGCCCCACCACCGCAGCAGGAGGACGACCCGTGGAGATCCGGATCGGCGTGCAGAACAGCCCCCGCGAGGTGGTGCTGGAGTCGAACGACAGCGTCGCCGAGGTGAGCGCAGCCGTCAGCGCCGCCCTCAAGGGCGGCACCACCCTGAGCCTGCAGGACGAGCGCGGCCGCACCGTGCTGGTCCCGGGCCCGGCCATCGCCTTCGTGGAGATCGGCTCGGAGGAGAAGAGCCGGGTCGGCTTCGGCGCCCGCTGACCCGACCCGCTCGTGGCCGGTGCCCCGCTGGGTGCCGGCCACGGGTC
>JAKONK010000041.1 GCA_022701985.1 Actinomycetales bacterium | reverse complement strand
GCCAGCGACAGCCCCAGCACCGAGCTGCTCGCGGCCTGGCTGGCCGGTGCCCTCGGGTGCCCCGTCACCCGCGTGGGCGGCCCGGTGGGCGGCGGGATCATCGGGGTGCGGCTGGAGCGCGAGGACGGCGACGTCGAGCTGGTGCGCCCGGACGGGCGGGTGGCGACGCTCTCGCAGCCCGGCCAGCCCGACCGCCGCCTCGCGCTGCCGCGGCGCTCCGACCGCGACTGCCTGGCCGAGGAGCTGCGCCGCCTCGACCCGGACGACGTCTACGGCGAGGTCCTCACCGAGGGCCTGGCCGCACTCGACGCCGAGACCGACAGGGTCACCCTGGCGCAGGCCCGGGCCGCCGGGCAGGTCGACGACCTCGTCGAGCAGCAGCGCCACGGGGCGCAGCTCGACGCCCACGCCGCCGCCGGGGCCGCGCGCATCGCGGCCGTCGAGCCGCCCGACGAGAAGCCCACCACTGGAGAGGACGCGTCATGAGCCCCAGCGCCGCAGCAGAGGTGGTCGTCCACCCCGACGCCGACAGCCTGGCGGCGGCCGTCGCCGCCCGGCTGCTCGTGCGCCTCGTGGACGCGCAGGTGGCCCGGGGGCGCGCCAGCGCCGTCCTCACCGGCGGCACCGTGGGCACCCAGGTGCTGCGCGAGGTGGCCGCCTCCCCCGCGGCCCGCGCCGTCGACTGGACCCGGGTGTCGCTGTGGTGGGGCGACGAGCGCTTCGTGCCCGCCGACGACCCCGACCGCAACGCCGGACAGGCGAAGGACGCGGTGCTCGACGCGCTGGCCGCCCTCGGGATGCCGGCCTCGGGGGTGCACGCCATGCCCGCCAGCGACGGGGCCGACGGTGACGACCCCGACGCCGCCGCGCGCCGGTACGCCGCGGAGCTGGCCGAGGCGGCGCGCGAGGAGGGCGTCGCCGGCCCCCTCCCGGTCTTCGACGTCCTCATGCTCGGTGCGGGCCCCGACGGGCACGTGGCGAGCCTGTTCCCCGGCCACCCGTCGCTGGAGGCCGGAGACGTCGACGGCGTCGAGGTCATCCCCGTCCGGGACGCGCCGAAGCCCCCGCCGACCCGGCTGTCGCTGACGCTCCCGGCCATCACCTCCGCCGAGGAGGTCTGGCTGGTGGTCGCCGGCGAGGAGAAGGCCCCGGCCGTGGCCGAGGCCCTCGCCGGCCCCGGTCCCCTGCCCGCGAGCCGCGCCCACGGCGCCTCGCGGACCCTGTGGCTGCTCGACAGGACGGCCGCCAGCCGGCTCTGACGCCCGCCGGGGGCCTGCCCCCGGCGGACGACCGGCGGGCGGCTCGCGGGCGGCTGGTCTGCGGCTGGTCGCTGGCGGCCTGGGTGCGACGCGGACCCCCGTCTGCCCTAGCGTCTCCTGCGTGAGCACTCCTCCCGTGGACCCGACCACCACGTCCGCCTGGGCCGACCTCCGGGCCCACCACGCCGAGCTGGTCCCCGACCTGCGCGGCTGGTTCGCCGAGGACCCGGACCGGGCCCGCCGGCTGGCCTTCGACGCCGCCGACCTGCACGTGGACCTCTCGAAGAACCTGGTGACGGACACGACCCTGTCGCTGCTGGTGGAGCTGGCCGAGCAGGTGCGCCTGCCGCAGCGGCTGCAGGCGATGTTCGCCGGTGAGCGCATCAACGTCACGGAGGACCGCGCCGTCCTGCACACGGCGCTGCGCCGGCCGGCGCAGGTGGAGGCGCCGCTGGTGGTCGACGGGCAGGACGTCGACGCCGACGTCCAGGCCGTGCTGGCGAAGGTGTCCGCCTTCGCGGACGACGTCCGCTCTGGCTCCTGGACGGGCGTGACCGGCGAGCGGATCCGCACCGTCGTCAACATCGGCATCGGCGGGTCCGACCTCGGGCCCGTGATGGCCTACGAGGCGCTCAAGGCCTTCAAGCACCCCGACCTCGAGGTCCGGTTCATCTCGAACATCGACCCGACCGACCTGGCGGAGACCGTCGCCGGCCTCGACGCGGCCTCGACCCTGTTCGTCGTGGCGTCCAAGACCTTCACCACCCTGGAGACGCTGACCAACGCGCGCCTCGCCCGGGCGTGGCTGTGGGAGCAGCTGGCGGCTGCCGGTGCGCTGGAGGACGACGACGACGCCCGCCGCGGGGCCGTCGCGAAGCACTTCGTGGCCGTGTCGACAGCCCTGGACAAGGTCTCCGAGTTCGGCATCGACCCCGAGAACGCCTTCGGCTTCTGGGACTGGGTCGGTGGCCGCTACTCCGTCGACTCCGCGATCGGCACGTCCCTGGCGGTGGCGATCGGCCCGGAGGCGTTCCGCGACTTCCTCGCGGGGTTCCACGCCGTCGACGAGCACGTGCGGACCGAGCCCCTCGCCACGAACGTGCCGGTGCTGCTCGGCCTGCTCAACGTCTGGTACGTCAACTTCGCCGGCGCCCACACCCACGCGGTGCTGCCGTACAGCCAGTACCTGCACCGCTTCCCGGCGTACCTGCAGCAGCTGACGATGGAGTCGAACGGCAAGTCGGTGCGCTGGGACGGCTCCCCGGTGACCACCGACACCGGGGAGGTCTTCTGGGGCGAGCCGGGCACCAACGGCCAGCACGCCTTCTACCAGCTGATCCACCAGGGGACGCGCGTCGTCCCCGCCGACTTCATCGCGTTCGCCGACCCGGCGCACCCGCTCCAGGACGGCGACGCCGACGTCCACGCCCTGTTCATGGCGAACTACTTCGCGCAGACCAAGGCGCTGGCCTTCGGCAAGACCGCCGAGGAGGTCCGCGCCGAGGGCACCGCGGAGGACGTGGTGCCGGCCCGGGTGTTCAGCGGGAACCGGCCCACGACGTCGATCCTCGCGCCGGCGCTGACCCCCTCGGTGCTCGGCCAGCTCATCGCGCTGTACGAGCACATCACGTTCGTCGAGGGCGTGGTGTGGGGCATCGACAGCTTCGACCAGTGGGGGGTCGAGCTGGGCAAGAAGCTCGCCCAGGAGATCGCCCCGGCGCTCACCGGCGACGCCGCGGCGCTGGAGGCCCAGGACCCGTCGACGCGGGCGCTCATCGAGCGCTACCTCGCGCAGCGCTCGGTCTAGTCCCGCGCGGGGCGGCCGGCCCGCCCCGGACGCGCCAGAGCCCCCGTGACCGCCGGTCGGCGGCCACGGGGGCTCTGGTCAGGGCGTCAGACGCCGCGCTTGGCGCGGTGCTTCGCGAGGGCCGCCTCGAGGATGGCCTCGCCGTCGCTGGGGCTGCGACGCTCCTTCACGTAAGCGAGGTGCGTCTTGTACGGCTCCGTCTTGGGGGCCTGCGGCGGGTTCGCCTGGTCCTGCCCGGCGGGGAGGCCGCAGCGGGGGCAGTCCCACGTCTCCGGCACCTCCGACGCGGGGTCGAAGGCGAAGCTGGGCTGCGTCTCGTGCTTGTTGGCGCACCAGTAGGAGACGCGGCGCCGCGGAGCGGTGTCACCGCGCTCCGCCTCGCCCATGGGCCCGGCGCCGACGCGGCTGCCCCGGATGGCGTTGCCACCTGCCACAGGAGGGTCCTCTCTTCTCGGGACGGCTCAGGAGCCGCTGGGGTCGAAGCGCTCGACGAGGCCGAGGGCCACCACCACGGTGGCCCACAGCACGGCGTTGGCCACCGTGATGCGGTTCAGGTTCCGCTCGGCGACTCCCGAGCTGCCGACGCTCGCCGACATCCCGCCGCCGAACATGTCGGACAGGCCACCGCCCTTGCCCTTGTGCAGGAGGATCAGCAGCGTCAGGAAGAGGCTCGTCAGCGCCAGGAGCACCTGGAGCACGATGCGCAGCGCGGTCACAGCCAGCCAGGGTACGGGAGCCGAGGGCCGTTCAGGACCACGTCACGCAGACGGCGTGCTGGCGCCGCCGGTGACGATGCCGGCGAACTCGCCCGCGTCGAGGCTCGCGCCGCCCACGAGGGCGCCGTCGACGTCCGCACCGGCCATGATCGCCGCCACGTTGCCGGACTTCACGGAGCCGCCGTAGAGCACGCGGACGGCGTCGGCGACCTCCGCTCCGTGCTGCTCGGCCAGGCGGGCGCGCAGTGCGCCGCAGACCTCCTGCGCGTCCTCGGGGGTGGCGACCTTGCCGGTGCCGATGGCCCAGACGGGCTCGTAGGCCACGACGACCTTGGGGAGGTCCTCGGCGGCGATGCCGGCCAGGGAGCCGTCGAGCTGGGAGACGCAGTCGGCGACGTGCTCGCCGGCCTCGCGGACGTCCAGCTGCTCGCCGAGGCAGACGATCGGGGTCATGCCGTGCTCGAGGACCTTGGCGGCCTTGGCCGCGACGAGCGCGTCGTCCTCGCCGTGGAACTGGCGGCGCTCGCTGTGGCCGACGACGACGTACTGCACACCGAGGCGGGCGAGCATGCTCGCGGCGACCTCGCCGGTGCGCGCGCCGGGCTCGTGGGCGGAGACGTCCTGGGCGCCCAGGCCGAGCTCGAGCTTGTCGCCCTCGATGAGGGTCTGCACCGAGCGCAGGTCGGTGAACGGGGGGATGACGACGGCCTCGGCGGTGGCGACGTCGTGCTTGGCGTCCCGGAGGGTCCACGCGAGGCGCTGCACGAGGGCGGTGGCCTGAACGTGGTCGACGTTCATCTTCCAGTTGCCGGCCATGAGCGGGGTGCGGGCCACGGGGGTCCTCCAGGGTGGGGTCTGCGTCGGGGGGTGGTGCGCGCTCGAGCTCCCCTGCCGCGGGTGCGGGAGGGGAGCTCGAGCGCGGGTGGTGCTGGGTGGGCCGGTGTCAGGCGAGGACGGAGAGCCCTGGGAGGGTCTTGCCCTCGAGGTACTCCAGGCTCGCGCCGCCACCGGTGGAGATGTGGCCGAAGTCGCTGTCGGCGAAGCCGAGCGAGCGCACCGCGGCGGCGGAGTCGCCGCCGCCGACCACGGTCAGGCCGCCGGCGCGGGTGACCTCGGCGAGGGCCTTGGCGAGCTCGCGGGTGCCCTCCGCGTACGGGGCCATCTCGAACGCGCCCATGGGGCCGTTCCAGAACACCGTGCGGGTGTCGGCGAGCTTCTCCGCGAAGAGCTTCGAGCTCTCCGGGCCGATGTCGAGGCCCATGCGGTCGGCCGGGATGGCGTCGGCCGCGACGACCTCGTGCTCGGCGTCGGCGGAGAACGCCGTCGCCGCGATGACGTCGACCGGGAGGACGACCTCCACGCCGCGCTCGGCGGCCGTGGCGAGGTAGCCCCTGACGGTCTCGACCTGGTCGGCCTCAAGCAGGCTCGTGCCGACCTCGTGGCCCTGGGCCGCGAGGAAGGTGAAGACCATGCCGCCGCCCACGAGGAGCCGGTCGGCGGTGCCGAGCAGGTTCTCGATGACGGCGAGCTTGTCGGAGACCTTCGCCCCGCCCAGCACGACGGCGTAGGGCCGGGCCGGGTCGGTGGTGAGGCGCTGCAGCACCGAGGTCTCGGCCTCGACCAGGCCGCCGCCGGCGTGCGGCAGCAGCTGGGCGACGTCGTAGACGCTCGCCTGCTTGCGGTGCACGACGCCGAACCCGTCGGACACGAACAGCCCCTGCTCGGGGCCTCCGACGAGGGCGGCGAGCTCGCTCGCGAAGGCGGCGCGCTCGGCGTCGTCCTTGCTCGTCTCACCGGCGTTGAACCGGAGGTTCTCGACGAGCAGCAGCTCGCCGTCGCCCAGCGCGTCGGCGGCCTCCTGCGCGGAGCCGCCCACCGTGGTGTCCGCCGAGCGGACGGTGGTGGAGGGCAGGAGCTCGCGCACCCGCTCCACCACGGGGGCCAGGGAGTACCTCGCCTCCGGGGCGCCCTTGGGGCGGCCCAGGTGCGCCACGACGACGACGCGGGCGCCGGCGTCGAGGAGGCGCTGCCAGGTCGGCAGGGAGGCGCGGACGCGGCCGTCGTCGGTGATCCGACCGTCGCTCAGCGGGACGTTCAGGTCCGAGCGCACGAGGACCCGGCGGCCGCGCAGGTCACCCTGCGCGGCCACCAGGGCGTCGATCGTCTGCAAGGGAGTCTCAGGCCCCGACGAGCTTGACGAGGTCGACGAGGCGGTTGGAGTAGCCCCACTCGTTGTCGTACCAGCCGACGACCTTGACCTGGTCACCGATGACCTTGGTGAGGCCCGAGTCGAAGATGCACGACGACGGGTCGGTCACGATGTCGGAGGACACGATCGGGTCGGTCGTGTACTTGAGGTAGCCCTTCATGGGGCCCTCGGCGGCGGCCTTCACGACGGCGTTGACCTCGTCGACCGTGGTCTCGCGGCCGACGGTGACGGTGAGGTCGGTGGCCGAGCCCGTGGGGACCGGGACGCGCAGGGCGTAGCCGTCGAGCTTGCCCTTGAGCTGCGGGAGCACCAGGCCGATCGCCTTCGCCGCACCCGTGGAGGTGGGGACGATGTTGATGGCGGCGGCGCGGGCGCGGCGCAGGTCGGAGTGCGGGCCGTCCTGCAGGTTCTGGTCCTGCGTGTAGGCGTGCACCGTGGTCATGAGGCCGCGCAGGATGCCGAACTCGTCGTCGATGGCCTTGGCCATCGGGGCGAGGCAGTTGGTGGTGCAGGACGCGTTCGAGATGATGCTGTGCGCGGCGGCGTCGTAGTCGCCGTCGTTCACGCCCATGACGATGGTGATGTCCTCGTTCTTCGCCGGGGCGGAGATGATGACCTTCTTGGCGCCGCCGTCGATGTGCGCGCGCGCACGGGTGGCGTCGGTGAAGATGCCGGTCGACTCCACGACGACGTCCGCGCCCAGGTCGCCCCAGGGGAGGTCGGCCGGGTTGCGCTCGGCCAGGGCCTTGAAGCTCTTGCCGCCCACGGAGATCTCGTCGCCGCTGGTGGTCACGCCCTCGAGGCGGCCCAGGACGGAGTCGTACGCGAGCAGGTGCGCCAGCGTCGCGTTGTCGGTGAGGTCGTTGACGCCGACGATCTCGACGTCAGCGCCGGACGCCTGCACGGCGCGGAAGAAGTTGCGGCCGATGCGGCCGAAGCCGTTGATGCCCACGCGGATGGTCACGAAGCGCCTCCTGTCAGCGGCGCAGCGCGCCGCCGGGTGCCTGCTGGGGGTCGCCAGAACCCTAGAGCACGTCAGGCGTCGAGCATGTCAGGGGTGAGGTTGGCCTCGGTCCCGGGGACGCCGAGCTCCTGGGCCCGGCGGTCGGCCATGGCGAGCAGCCGCCGGATGCGCCCGGCCACGGCGTCCTTGCTCATCGGCGGGTCCGCCAGGGCGCCGAGCTCCTCCAGCGAGGCCTGCTTGTGCGCGAGGCGCAGGGCCCCGGCGACGCGCAGGTGCTCGGGCATCTCCTCGCCCAGGATCTCCATGGCGCGCTCCACCCGGGAGCCGGCGGCCACGGCCGCGCGGGCCGAGCGGCGCAGGTTCGCGTCGTCGAAGTTGGCCAGGCGGTTGGCCGTCGCGCGCACCTCCCGGCGCATCCGGCGCTCCTCCCACACCAGCTTCGCGCCGTGGGCGCCGAGGCGGGTGAGCAGGTCGCCGATCGCCTCGCCGTCGCGGATGACCACGCGGTCGGTTCCGCGCACGTCGCGGGCCTTGGCCTGCAGGTCCAGGCGGCGGGCGGCGCCCACGAGCGCGAGGGCGGCCTCCGGTCCCGGGCAGGTGATCTCCAGGGCCGAGGAGCGGCCGGGCTCGGTGAGGGACCCGTGGGCCAGGAACGCCCCGCGCCAGGCCGCCTCGGCGTCGCACGCGGCGCCGGCGACCACCTGGGGAGGCAGCCCCCGGACCGGGCGCCCGCGCTGGTCGAGCAGGCCCGTCTGGTGGGCGAGCGACTCGGCGTTGTGGACCACGCGGACGACGTAGCGCGAGCCCCTGCGCAGGCCCCCACCAGCGACGACGAGCACCTCGCTGGCCGCGCGGTAGACGTCGGCGAGGTCGCGGCGCAGGCGCCGGGCGGCCGCACCCGTGTCGAGCTCGGCCTCCACGACCACGCGCCCGGCGATGATGTGCAGACCGCCCGAGAAGCGCAGCAGCGCGGACACCTCCGCCTTGCGGCAGCAGGACCGCTGGACCGGGAGACGGCTGAGCTCGTCCTTCACCTGCGCGGTCAGTGCCATGCCGCCATGGTGCCACCGCGACACGCCCGGGGGGACGACTCGCCGAATTCCACCGGTGTGACTATGCCGGGGTGACTAGTCGTCCGCCCGGGCGGCCCGGCGCCCGGGGCCGCTCAGCCGACGTCGCCCCAGGCCCCCTCGAGGACGTCGCGCAGCGCTGCGGCCAGGCGCAGCGGGTCGTGCTCGGCGGACCGCGTCGAGGTGGGCGACCCGCCCGCGGCGGCCCCCTGCCCCCGGCTCCCCGAGCGGACCCGGCCGCGCCGGCGCACCTGGCGCAGCACCAGCTGGGCCCCGGCCTGCGCGGCCACGTCGGCCAGCTCGTCGACGTCCTCCACGGCGCTGGGGTCGGCGAGGACGACGTCGAGGCGCAGCCCGCGGGCGTGCGCGGTCAGCGCCCGGACGTGGTCGGCCTGCCCCATCCCCCGCGTCTCGCCCTTCTCCTCGCTCACGAGGTTCAGCACCAGGCACCGCTGCGCGGAGGTCTCGCGCAGGGCAGCGGCCAGCTCCGGCACGAGCAGGTGCGGCATCACGCTGGTGAACCACGAGCCGGGCCCGAGGACCACCCAGTCGGCCGATCGCACGGCCTCGACCACCTCGGGACGCGCCGGGGGGTCCGGGGGCAGCAGGCGGACCCCCTCCACGCGACCGGTGGTGGTGGCGACCGCGGCCTGACCGCGGACCACCTCCACGCGCTCGGGGCCGTCGGCCGTGGCGGGCGTGCGCACGTCGGCCTCGATGGCCAGCGGGACCGACGACATCGGCAGCACGCGGCCGCGCGCGCCGAGCAGGCGCCCGACCAGGTCGAGGCCCTCCACGCTGTCGCCCAGCTGCTGCCACAGCGCCGCGATCAGCAGGTTCCCCACCGCGTGGCCGGCGAGGGGCCCGTCGCTGGTGAAGCGGTGCTGCAGCACGTCGCGCCACGTGCGGCCCCACTCGGTGTCGTCGCACAGGGCCGCGAGCGCCATCCGCAGGTCGCCGGGGGGCATGACGCCGAGCTCGGCGCGCAGCCGCCCGCTGGAGCCGCCGTCGTCGGCCACCGTCACGACGGCGGTGATCCGCTCGGACAGGTGCTGCAGCGCCTGGAGGGAGGCGGCCAGGCCGTGCCCCCCGCCGCAGGCGACCACGGCGGGCCCGCTGCGCACGGAGGCGTCCGCGAGGCGTCCGCGGCCGCTGGGACCGCCGGGGCCCCGCGGGCCGGAGGGGGTCACGGGGTGCCCACTCGGGTGCTCACTCGCGGCCGAGGTCGCGGTGGGTCACCCGGAGCACGGGCGCTCCGTCGCCGCCGGCCCGGCCGGCCTCGTCGCCGAGCCGCGCCAGGCGCTCGGCGAGGGCGAGGGTCATGGCCACCGAGCGGTGCTTGCCGCCCGTGCAGCCGATCGCGACCGTGGCGTAGCGGCGGTGCTCGCGCTGGTAGCCGGCGATCACCGGCTGCAGCGCCGCGGCGTACCGGTCGAGGAACTCCTCCGCGCCGTCCTGCCCGAGCACGAAGTCGCTGACGGGGGCGTCGCGGCCGGTGAGGGGGCGCAGGTCGGGCACCCAGTGCGGGTTGGGCAGGAAGCGGACGTCGACGACGTGGTCGGCGTCGGTGGGCAGGCCGTACTTGAAGCCGAACGACAGCAGGGTGAGGCGGAGCCTGGTCACCTCGTCCTCGCCGAAGGCGCGGGTGACCTCGGCGGCGAGCTGGTGCACGTTCAGGTCGGAGGTGTCGATGACGACGTCGGCGGAGGCGCGCAGGTCGCGCAGCAGCTCGCGCTCGGCCTCGATGCCGTCGAGGATGCGGCCCTCCTCCTGGAGGGGGTGGGGGCGCCGGACGGACTCGAAGCGGCGGACCAGCACCGCGTCGCTCGCCTCCAGGAAGACGGTGCTCCGGCGCACCCGCACCTCGGCGAGCGAGGCGGCGAGGTCGGTGGAGAACCCGCGGCCGCGCACGTCGAGGACGACGGCCACCTTGGGGACCGCGCCGCCCGCCTGGGCCGCGAGCTGGGCCAGGGGCGTCAGCATCTGCGGGGGGAGGTTGTC
The DNA here is from genome assembly GCA_022701985.1 of Actinomycetales bacterium. Lineage (GTDB taxonomy): Bacteria > Actinomycetota > Actinomycetes > Actinomycetales > Quadrisphaeraceae > Quadrisphaera. The sequence goes on along the minus strand of JAKONK010000041.1, from coordinate 20,175 downwards.
GACGACGTACCAGCCCAGGTCCTCCAGCACGTGGGCGGTGGTGGACCGCCCGGCGCCGGACAGGCCCGTGATGACCAGCAGCTCCGTGCCCTGCGGGGGCGCGGAGGCGCTGCCCGGGCCGTCGGCGGCGGCAGCCCCGCCCCCCGGGTGCTCCGGGCCGTCGTCGGGCTCGTGGATGGCGTCGTCCGGCGCGCTCACGGCGCCATCCTGGCAGCCCTCAGTCGACCAGCTCGCCCGTGGCGGTGTCGACGGCGGGCTCGGGCGCGTCGCCCGCGAGCGCCCCGACGACGGCGGCGGCCGTGGCGGGCCCGAACCCGGGCACGGCGGCGACCTCCTCGGCGGTGGCGGCGCGCAGGGCCTTGAGGGAGCCGAACCTGGCCATGAGCGCCTGCTTGCGGGCGGGTCCGAGGCCGGCGACGCCGTCGAGGGCGCTGGTGGTCATGGTCCTGCTGCGCTTGGAGCGGTGGTGGGTGATGGCGAAGCGGTGGGCCTCGTCCCGCAGCCGCTGCAGCAGGTAGAGGCCCTCGCTGCTGCGGGGCAGGACGACGGGGTGGTCCTCCCCCGGCAGCCAGACCTCCTCCAGGCGCTTGGCCAGCCCGCACAGGGCGACGTCGGTGACCCCGACCCGGGCGAGGGCCGCGGCGGCGGCCGCGACCTGGGGCTGGCCGCCGTCGACGACCACGAGGTTCGGGGCGTAGGCGAAGCGGCGGGCGCGGCCGGTCTCGGGGTCGATGCCGGGCTGCACCTCACCGGAGCCGGTGAGCTCGTCGGCCGCCGCCAGCTGGGCGTCGACGTGGCGGCGGAAGCGGCGGGTGAGCACCTCGTCCATGGAGGCCAGGTCGTCGGTGCGCCCGTCGGGGCCCTCACCCCGGACGTTGAACTTCCGGTACTCGCTCTTGCGGGGCAGGCCGTCCTCGAAGACGACCATCGAGGCGACGACCTCGGACCCCTGCAGGTGGGAGACGTCGTAGCACTCGATGCGCAGCGGCGCGTCGTCGAGGCCGAGGGCCTCCTGCAGCTCCTGGAGGGCCAGGGAGCGCGAGGTGAGGTCGCCGCCGCGGCGCGTCTTGTGCAGGGCCAGGGCCCCGGTGGCGTTGCGCTCGACGGTCTCCATCAGCGCGCGCTTGTCGCCGCGCTGCGGGACCCGGACGTCGACCCGCGAGCCCCGCAGCCGCGTCAGCCACAGGGTGGTCTGCTCGACGTCGGTGGGCTCGACGGGGACGAGCACCTCGCGGGGCACGGTGCTGCTGGCGTCGGCGGCGTCGTCGGCGTCGCCGTAGACCTGCTGCAGGAGGTGCTGCACGAGGTCGCCGGCGGAGACGTCCTCGACCTTCTCCACCACCCAGCCGCGCTGGCCGCGGATGCGCCCGCCGCGGACGTGGAAGACCTGCACGGCCGCCTCGAGCTCGTCGTCGGCGAGGGCGAAGACGTCGGCGTCGGTGGCGTCGGGCAGCACCACGGCGCTCTTCTCCAGCGCCTTGCGCAGGGCGCCGGCGTCGTCGCGCAGCCTCGCCGCCCTCTCGAAGTCCATCTCGGCGGCGGCCTCGCGCATCTGCGCCTCGACGCGCCTGACGTGCCGCGACGTGTCCCCGCCCATGAAGTCGGCGAACTCCTGGGCGAGGGCGCGGTGGTCCTCGGGGGAGATCTTGCCGACGCAGGGCGCGGAGCACTTGTCGATGTACCCGAGCAGGCACGGGCGGCCGACCTGGCCGGCCCGCTTGAACACGCCGGTCGAGCAGGTGCGGACCGGGAAGACGCGCAGCAGCAGGTCGACGGTCTCGCGGATGGCCCAGGCGTGCGTGTACGGCCCGAAGTACCGGGTGCCCTTGCGCTTGGCGCCGCGCAGCACCTGGACGCGGGGGAACTCCTCGCCCATCGTCACCGCGAGGTAGGGGTAGGACTTGTCGTCGCGGTACTTGACGTTGAAGCGGGGGTCGAACTCCTTGATCCAGGAGTACTCCAGCTGGAGGGCCTCGACCTCGGTGCCGACGACGGTCCACTCCACCGAGGCCGCCGTCGTCACCATCTGCTGGGTGCGCGGGTGCAGGGCGTGCAGCGGCTGGAAGTAGTTGGCCAGACGCTGGCGCAGGCTCTTGGCCTTGCCGACGTAGACGACGCGGCCCTGGGGGTCGCGGAAGCGGTAGACGCCCGGGGAGTCGGGCACCTCCCCCGGCTTGGGGCGGTACGAGGCCGGGTTGGTCACCCGTCCAGCGTAAGGAACCCCGCTGACAGCCCGCACCGCCGCGTGCCGGCCCGCGCCGGCCCGGGTCAGCCCATCCGGCGGGGGTCGGCGGGCAGGCGCGGGTTCAGCAGGTGCGCCACGAGCGCCGTCCACCCGGTCTGGTGGGTGGCGCCCAGGCCCTCGCCGGTGTCGCCGTCGAAGAACTCGCTGAAGGTGACCTGCTCGCTCCACAGCGGGTCGTCCGTGGACTCGATCCGCTCGCCGTCGGCGGGGCGCCGGCTCGCCGGCCGCCCCTCGGCGCGGGGCACCGGGCGGAACAGGGCGGTGAGCCCGCCGTCGACGAGGTCGGCGGCCTGGTCGAGGGTGACCACGTTGCCGGAGCCGGTGGGCACCTCGATGGTGAAGCTGTCGCCGTAGTGGCGGCCCATCGTGCGGAGCTTGTCGGCGAGCAGCACGTTCACGGGGAACCAGATCGGTCCGCGCCAGTTGGAGTTGCCGCCGAACAGCCCGGTGCGGCTCTCCCCCGGCTCGTACTCCAGGGAGACGTCGCGCCCGCCGACGTTGGCGTAGACCTGCCCGGTCGAGCGCGACAGCGAGCGGATGCCGTAGGGGCTCCAGAACTCCTCGGTGTTGAACATCCGCTCCAGGATCCGCCGCAGGCGCTCCGGCCCCACCAGCGACAGCAGCATCCGGCGGCCCTCGGGGCCGGAGCGCGAGCGCAGCGGGCGCACCACCTCGGGCCGCCGGCGCTGCAGCCACCGCAGGCGCGCGGTGACGTCGGGGCACTCGGTGGTGATCCAGGACGGGACCTCGGTGGCACCCAGGATCGGCAGCAGGCCCACCATCGAGCGCACGCGCATGGGCTCGGCGCGCCCGTCCGGGGAGACCAGGACGTCGTAGAAGAAGCCGTCCTCCTCGTCCCACAGCGAGCCGCCGGTGGTGCCGAAGCTGTTCATCGCCTGGGCGATGGACAGGAAGTGCTCCAGGAACTTGGTGGCGGTGTCGTCCCAGGCCTGGTCGTGGCGCGACAGCTCCAGGGCGATCTTGAACATCTGCTGGCAGTAGAAGGCCATCCAGCTGGTGGCGTCGGACTGCTCCAGGCGGTAGCCCGGCGGCAGCGGGGCCGACCTGTCGAACAGGGCGATGTTGTCCATCCCGAGGAAGCCGCCCTCGAACAGGTTCGAGCCCGAGGCGTCCTTGCGGTTGACCCACCAGGAGAAGTTCAGCAGCAGCTTGGTGAAGACGCGGATGAGGAAGTCGCGGTCCCGGTACCCGTCGATCCGGTACACGTGCCAGGCGGCCCAGGCGTGCACCGGCGGGTTGACGTCGCCGAACTCCCACTCGTAGGCCGGGAGCTGGCCGTTGGGGTGCATCGCCCACTCCCGGCACATCAGGACGAGCTGCTCCTTGGCGAACTCCGGGTCGACGTGGGCCAGCGGGATCGTGTGGAACGCGGTGTCCCACGCCGCGAACCACGGGTACTCCCACTCGTCGGGCATGGAGATGACGTCGGCCAGGGCCACGTGGCGCCAGGTGGTGTTGCGCCGGCCCGCGTCCTCCCGCTGCTGCGGGGAGGGGGCCACCGGGTCGCCGTCGAGCCACTGCGCGACGTCGAAGCGGTACAGCTGCTTGGTCCACAGCAGCCCGGCGTAGGCGCGGCGGGCGACGTGGCGGTCCTCGGCGGGCAGCGAGGGGTCGATGACGGTGGCGTAGAACTCGTCGGCCTCGGCGCGGCGCGCCTCGACGACCTCGTCGAAGCCGGGCCCGAACGTCGCGGCGGTCGGGTCGGACGGCGCCAGGCGCAGCCGCACCGTCTTGGTCTCCCCGGGGGCGACGGAGTCCCACGAGTACCAGAAGGCGGCCTTCGTGCCCGTGTCACCGGGGTTCACGCCCGTGGTGTCGCCGCGGACCACGGCGCGGTCGATCCCGTCCTTGGGGTGCTTGGGCGAGGTGCCGCGCTGGTCGCCGAAGAGCAGGGCGGCGTTGGTCTCGTTGTCGCAGAACAGCACCTGCGGCGAGCCCTCGGCGGCGAGCACGTACCGGCCCAGGTAGCCGTGCTCGGCCTCCACGGCCTCGAGCCCGGAGACGGTGAGCGTCGGTGCGAGCAGCTGCGTCAGCGCCCCGCGGCGCAGGTCGCGGCCCCACGACCAGGTGTTGCGGAACCACAGCTGCGGCAGCAGGTGCAGCGGCGCGGCCTCCGGGCCGTGGTTGGTGGCGGTGATGACCACGCACACGTCGTCGGGGGCGGCCTTGGCGTAGGTCACCTGGACGTCGAAGAAGCGGTTCTCGTCGAGGACGCCGGTGTCGGAGAGCTCGAACTCGCGCTCGTCGCGGCTTCGCGCGGCGCTCTCGGCGCGCAGCCGGTCGTAGGGGAACTCCGCCTGCGGGTAGCGGTAGAGCCACTGAGCCCAGGAGTGCGTGGGGGTGCCGTCGACGGCCCACCAGTGCTCCTTGGCGTCCTCGCCGTGGTTGCCCTCCTCGTTGGTGAGGCCGAACAGGCGCTCCTTGAGGATCGGGTCCCTGCCGTTCCACAGGGCGACGGCGAGGTTGAGGAAGCCGTAGCGGTCGCAGAAGCCGCCGAGGCCGTCCTCGCCCCAGCGGTAGGCCCGCGAGCGCGCGTGGTCGAAGGGGAAGGACCGCCACGCATCGCCGTCACCGGAGTAGTCCTCGCGGACGGTGCCCCACTGGCGGCCGGCCAGGTAGGGGCCCCACAGGCGCCAGGGGCCCTCGGAACCGGTGCAGGCCTCGAGGCGCGCGTGCTCCGCGGTCTGCGGGACGGCGGTGTTCTCGGCGGGCGCGGCGGTGTTCTCGGCGGGACCGCCGGTCGGAGCGTGGGACACGGCAGAACCCTGCCACCCGGGGGCCGGCGGTGGTCGGACGGGGGCACCGGTCGGACGCACCCGGTCCTCCACCCGGTCCACCCGACCGCCCGACCGTCCTCGAGGGGGTCGGGCGGTCGGACCGGGGTCAGCTGATGACGAGCTGGTCGCCCTGAGCGGTCACGGTCTTCTCGGGCAGGCCCGTGGTGGCCGGGCCCTGGAGCACCGCGCCGCCGTCGGCCGCGTCGAAGCGGCTCCCGTGCAGGGGGCAGCGGACCTCGGTGCCCGAGTCGGCCTGGACGATGCCGCCCGCGTGGGGGCACACCGCCGAGTACGCGACGTACGTGCCGGCGGTGGGCTGGGCGAGCACGACCTCCTCACCCCCGACCTCGACGACGACGGCCTGGCCCTCGGGCACCTCGGACGCGGCGACGCTCCCCCCGGCCCCGCCGGAGCCGCCGGCGGACTCCGAGGCACCGGTGGACGCGGAGCCGTCAGCGCTCGCCGAGCCGTCAGCGCCCCCGGCGCCACCGGTGGTCTCCGGCTCTCCGGTGCCGCCGCACGCGGCGAGCAGCCCGGCAGAGCCCAGGACGGCGCCTCCCGCACCGACGCGGCGCAGGAGGGAGCGGCGGGAGCACGCGAGCGGCGACCCGCCCACGGCCTGCGCCGCGGCGGCGTGGACCTCTGCGAGGGACGGGGTCTGGGTGGGGGCGGCGGCCTGCGCGTCGGTCGTCATGGGGTGAGGCTAGGTGCTCCGGCTCCGCTCTTCCTGAGATCGACCTCCGAACCGCCCGCCGCCGCGGCGAGGACCGGGCCGAGGAACCGGCCGGTGTGGCTGCCCGTCTTCTCGTGGCTCGCGGCGACCTGCTCCGGCGTGCCCTGCGCGATGAGCTTCCCGCCCCCGGAACCGCCCTCCGGACCCATGTCGAGCACCCAGTCGGCGCTCTTGATGACGTCGAGGTTGTGCTCGATGACGAGCACGGTGTTGCCCTTGTCGGCCAGGCCCTGCAGCACCTCGAGCAGCTTGCGCACGTCCTCGAAGTGCAGGCCGGTGGTCGGCTCGTCGAGGACGTAGACGGTGCGCCCCGTGGAGCGGCGCTGGAGCTCGCTGGCGAGCTTCACGCGCTGCGCCTCGCCGCCCGAGAGCGTCGGGGCGGGCTGCCCCAGGCGGACGTAGCCCAGGCCCACGTCGGTCAGCGTCTTGAGGTAGCGCGAGATGCGCGGCACCGCGGCGAAGAACTCCGACGCCTCCTCGATGGGCATGTCGAGGACGTCGGCCACGGTCTTGCCCTTGAAGTGGACCTCGAGGGTCTCCCGGTTGTACCGGGCGCCGTGGCAGACCTCGCAGGGCACGTACACGTCGGGCAGGAAGTTCATCTCGATCTTGATGGTGCCGTCGCCGCTGCAGTGCTCGCAGCGCCCGCCCTTGACGTTGAAGGAGAAGCGGCCGGCCAGGTAGCCGCGGACCTTCGCCTCGGTGGTCTCGGCGAACAGGGAGCGGACCACGTCCCACACGCCCGTGTAGGTGGCGGGGTTGGACCGCGGGGTGCGGCCGATCGGGCTCTGGTCGACGTGGACGACCTTGTCGAGCTGGTCGACGCCCTCCACGCGGGTGTGGCGGCCGGGGACCTGGCGGGCGCCGTTCAGCTTGTTGGCGAGGACCTTGTAGAGGATGTCGTTGACGAGGCTCGACTTGCCCGATCCCGAGACCCCGGTCACCGCGGTGACGACGCCGAGGGGCAGCTCGACGTCGACGCCGCGCAGGTTGTTCTCGCGAGCGCCCACGACCTTGACCACGCGGCCCCTGTCGACGGGACGGCGCGTGGCCGGCACCGGCACCCGGCGGCGGCCGGAGAGGTAGTCACCGGTGATGGAGCCGGTGTTGGCGAGCAGCTCGGTGACGGGCCCGGAGTGCACCACCTGGCCGCCGTGCTCGCCGGCGCCGGGGCCGACGTCGACGACCCAGTCGGCCACGTGGATGGTGTCCTCGTCGTGCTCGACCACGATGAGCGTGTTGCCCAGGTCGCGCAGGCGGGTCAGCGTCTCGATGAGGCGGTGGTTGTCGCGCTGGTGCAGGCCGATGCTCGGCTCGTCGAGCACGTACAGCACGCCCACCAGGCCGGAGCCGATCTGCGTGGCGAGGCGGATCCGCTGGGCCTCACCGCCGGACAGGGTGCCCGAGGCGCGGTCGAGGGAGAGGTACGTCAGGCCGACGTCGACGAGGAACTGCACCCGGGCGAGCACCTCGCGCAGGACGGCGGCGGCGATCTGGGCCTCGCGGGTGCTCAGCTCGAGGGTGTCGAGCCAGGCGCGCAGCTCGGCCACGGGCAGGGCGCAGGCCTGCGCGATGGACTTGCCGCCCACCGTGACGGCGAGGACCTCGGGGCGCAGGCGCGCCCCGCCGCAGACCGGGCAGGGCACCTCGCGCATGTAGCCCTCCATGCGCTCGCGCGAGGAGTCGGACTCGGTCTCGGAGTGCCGGCGCTGGATGAAGGGCAGGACGCCCTCGAAGCCGCTGGTGTACGACCGCTCGCGGCCCCACCGGTTCTTATAGGTGACGTGCACCTCGTAGCCCTCGCCCTTGAGCAGGGCGGAGGTGGCGCGCTCGGGCAGGGCCCGCCACGGGGTGTCGAGCGAGAACCCGAGCTGCTTGGCCAGGCCGCCCATGAGGCGCTGGTGGTACTCGCTGGTGCCCTGGCCGGTCCAGGGCGCGATGGCGCCCTCGGCGAGGGTCATGTCGGGGTCGGGCACGACGAGCTCGGGGTCGACCTCGAGCCGGGTGCCGATGCCGGAGCACTCCGGGCAGGCGCCGTAGGGGGCGTTGAAGGAGAAGGTGCGGGGCTCGACCTCCTCCAGCGCCAGGGGGTGGTCGTTCGGGCAGGCGAGCTTCTCGGAGAAGCGCATCACCTTCGGGCCGTCTCCCGAGGACTCCTGGCCCTCGCGCTCGACGAGCTCGACCAGGAGCACGCCGTCGGCGAGGCCGAGGGCGGTCTCGACGGAGTCGGTCAGGCGCCGCATGACGCCGTCGCGCATGACCAGCCGGTCGACCACGACCTCGATCGTGTGCTTCTTGCGCTTGTCGAGGGCGGGACGGCTCGCGGCGTCGGTCAGCTGGAGGGTCTCGCCGTCGACCCGCACGCGGGCGTAGCCCTTGGACTGCAGCTCGGTGAAGAGGTCCAGGAACTCGCCCTTGCGGCCGCGCACCACGGGCGCCAGCACCTGGAACCGGGTGGTCTCGGGGAGCTCGAGCAGCTTGTCGACGATCTGCTGCGGCGTCTGGCGCGCCACCGGCTCGTGGCAGGTGGGGCAGTGCGCGCGGCCGGCGCGCGCCCACAGCAGGCGCAGGTAGTCGTAGATCTCGGTGATCGTGCCGACCGTCGAGCGGGGGTTGCGCGAGGTCGACTTCTGGTCGATCGAGACCGCCGGGGACAGGCCCTCGATGAAGTCGACGTCGGGCTTGTCCATCTGCCCGAGGAACTGGCGGGCGTACGCCGACAGCGACTCGACGTAGCGGCGCTGGCCCTCGGCGAAGATCGTGTCGAACGCCAGGCTCGACTTGCCGGAGCCGCTCAGCCCCGTGAAGACGATCATCTTGTCGCGCGGGAGGTCCAGCGAGACGTCCTTGAGGTTGTGCTCGCGAGCACCCTGAACGACCAGTCGATCCACGGTCGTCAACTCTAGGTCGACCCACCGACAGCCCGCCCGCCCGAACGACCGCGGGAGGGAGGTCGGGCGGGCTGTCGAGCGGGCTGCCGGGCGGGCGGGACGTCGGCCGGGGCGTCGGTCGGGGCGTCAGAAGGCGGGGAAGGCCTCCGTCGGCTCGGGGCCGTCGCTGCCGGCCGGGTAGGTCTCCAGCGGCACCTCGTCGGCCTCCCAGGCGGCGATCACCGGTGCCAGGATCCGCCAGCAGTCCTCCGCGGTGTCACCGCGGACCGAGAGGAGCGGGTCGCCGTCGAGGACCCCGGCGAGGACCTCGCCGTAGGCCGGGAGCTGGGACTCGCCCAGCGTGGCCGAGAGGGTCGCCGGCTCGAGGTCGAAGGGGTCGCCCTCGGCGTTCACCACGAGGTCGAGGTTGACGGTCCCGGGCTTGAAGGTCAGCCGCAGCCGGGTCGGGCGGGCCTCGCCGTGCAGGCCCGCCATCAGGTGCGGGACCGGCTTGAAGGTGATGACCGCCTCCTTGCGCGCCCGCCCGAGGCCCTTGCCCGAGCGCAGGCGGAACGGCACGCCGGCCCAGCGCCAGGTGTCGACGGTCAGCACGACCTCGGCCAGGGTCTCGGTCTGGCGCGACGGGTCGACGCCGTCCTCGGCGGTGTAGTCGGGCAGGTCGCGGTCGCCCATCCGCCCGGCGGTGTACACGGCGCGGCGGCTGGCCTCCTGGGGGGTGCCCATCAGCCGCGTCGCCCGCAGCAGCTGGGCCTTGCGGTCGCGGAACTCGCGCTCGTCGAGCGCGGTCGGTGCGTCCATGGCCAGCACCGCCAGCACCTGGAGCAGGTGGCTCTGGATCATGTCCTTGAGCGCGCCCGCCCTGTCGTAGTACCGGGCGCGGCCCTCCAGGGCGAGGTCCTCGTCGTAGACGACGTCGACGCGCTCGACGTGGCCGGCGTTCCACGTCGGCTCGAACAGGCGGTTGGCGAACCGCACGCCCAGCACGTTCAGCACCGTCGAGGTGCCCAGGAAGTGGTCGACGCGGTGGACGTGCTCCTCCGGGACGAGCTTCGCGACCACCTCGTTGAGCTCGTGCGCGGAGGCCTCGTCCGACCCGAAGGGCTTCTCCATCACCAGGCGCGTGCTCTCCGGCAGCTCCTTGCCGACGAGGTTCTCGCACGCCGTCGCCGTGATGGCCGGCGGGAGCGCGAAGTAGACGGCCACGGGCGCCCGGCACGAGTGCAGCAGCTCGTTGAGGGCGTCGGGGTCGGTGACGTCGACCTGCCGGTAGCGGCTGGCGTCGCGCACGGCGGTCGCCGCCTCCCAGCCCGCTCCGTCACCGTCGCCGTGCTCCTCGGCGCCGGCGAAGGCCTTCGTGACGACGCCGCGCCAGTGCTCGTCGTCCCAGTCCTCCGAGCCGGCGCCCACCAGCTGCAGCGAGGCGCCGTGGCCGTGGCCGTCGCCCTCGTTGCGCTCGGAGACGAGGAGGCGGGCGAGCCCCGGCAGCAGGAGGCGCGAGGCCAGGTCGCCGCTCGCGCCGAGCACCAGCAGCGTGGCCACCGGGTCACCGCCGGTGTGCCCGCGCTCCCCCGCGGCGCCGTGGCCGCCGCCGCTCTCGGTGCCTCCCGTGGCGCTGTCCTCGTGCTGGTCGGGGTGCTGGTCCGGGTGCTCGTCCGCGCGCTCGCTCACGGCCCCACCCTGCCGAAGATCGCGACGCGGTGCACGATGGCGACCGTGAGCGCACAGCCCTCTGAGCAGGGTCCCCAGCAGCACGTCGAGGACTACGCGCTCGTGGGTGACTGCCACACCGCCGCGCTCGTGGACCGGCGCGGCTCGGTCGCCTGGATGTGCCTGCCCCGGTTCGACTCCCCCGCCGCGTTCGCCTCGCTCCTCGGGACCCGCGAGCACGGCCACTGGACGATCGCCCCGCCGGAGGACGGCCCCGCCGTGGTGTCGGTGGAGCGCAGCTACGAGGGCGACTCCTTCGTCCTGCGGACGCGGTGGACGCTGGCCGACGGCGGCGTCGTCGACGTCGTCGACTGCATGCCCATGGGCGACCGGCGCGCCGACCTGGTGCGCCGCGTCACCGGCGTCGAGGGCCGCGTCGAGCTGCGGCAGGAGCTGGTGATCCGGTTCGGGTACGGCTCCGTGGTGCCGTGGGTCCGCCGCGTGGGCGGGAAGGGCGACGCCGCCAAGGGCCTGCTGGCCAGCGCCGGTCCCGACGCGGTCCTGCTGCGCACCACCGGCAAGCTGCCCAAGGCCCGCGGCCGCACCCACGTCGGCAAGATCAAGGTGGCTGCGGGCGAGGTGGTCGACACCGTGCTGACCTGGTACCCGTCCCACCGCGAGCCCCCCGCGCCCATGGAGGTCGCCGACCGGCTGGAGAGCACCCGCCGGTGGTGGCAGGAGTGGGCCGACCGGGGTGACGGGCCGGCGGCGGAGGGCGTCTACGCCGCGGCGGTGACGCGGTCGCTGCTGGTGCTGCGGGCCCTGACGCACGAGGACACCGGCGGCATCGTCGCCGCGGCTACGACGTCGCTGCCCGAGATGCCGGGCGGCACGCGCAACTGGGACTACCGCTTCTGCTGGCTGCGCGACGCCGCCCTCACCCTCGAGGCCCTGATCGAGCACGGGTACACCGAGGAGGCCCACGAGTGGCGGGGGTGGCTGCTGCGCGCCATCGCCGGCGACCCCGAGGACCTGCAGATCATGTACGGCGTCGACGGCGCCCGGGACCTGCCCGAGCGCGAGCTCGGCCACCTCCCCGGCTTCGGGGGCGCCCGCCCGGTGCGGATCGGCAACGGCGCCGTCGACCAGTACCAGGCCGACGTGCTGGGCGAGGTGATGGTGGCCCTCGACGCGGCACGGCGAGCGGGCCTGTCCGAGGACGAGTTCTCGTGGCCCATGCAGCGGGCGCTGCTCGACTTCGTGGTCGAGCACTCCTCGCGCAAGGACAGCGGCATCTGGGAGATGCGCGGGCCGGAGCAGTTCTACGTCCACTCCAGGGTGATGGTCTGGGCCGCCCTCGACCGCGGCGTGCGCGCCGTGCGGGAGCGGGGGCTCGACGGCCCGGCGGAGCAGTGGGCCGCCCTGCGCGACCAGGTGCGCGCCGAGGTGCTGGAGCACGGCGTCGACCACGGCACGCCCGAGCGGCCCGGCCGGGGGTGCTTCGTGCAGCACTACGGCACCACCGAGGTCGACGCCAGCCTCCTGCAGCTGCCGCAGGTGGGCTTCGTGGAGCCCGACCACCCGGCGGTGGCCGCCACGGTCGCCGCCGTCGAGTCCGACCTCATGCCGGACGGGCTCGTGATCCGCTACCGCACCGAGGCATCCTCCGACGGTCTGCCCCCGGGCGAGCACCCCTTCCTGGCCTGCTCGTTCTGGCTCGTCGAGCAGTACGCGAGGAGCGGTCGCGCCGACGACGGCCACGCCCTGATGCGCCGCCTGGTGGGGCTGGGCAACGACGTCGGGCTCCTCTCCGAGGAGTACGACGTGCGCGAGGGCCACCAGCTGGGCAACACTCCGCAGGCGCTGTCGCACCTGGCGCTGGTGAGGGCCGCCGACGCCCTCGCCGCGGCCGACCGGAGCGCGGGGACCGCCGACCACCACGACGCCGAGCAGCTGGAGCGATGATGCTGGACCTGAGGACCCTCTCGGTGGGGCCGGTGGACAACCGGTCCTACCTCCTGACCGACGCTCGAGCGGGAGGGAGCGGCAGCTGGCTGCTGGTCGACGCCGCGAACGACGCCGACCGCCTGCTGGCACTGCTCGACGAGGCGGTCCCGGCCGGCTCGCGCGGCGTCGGGACGATCGTCACCACGCACCGCCACGACGACCACGTGCAGGCCCTCGAGGCCGTGGCCGGTGCGACGCGCGCCACGACCGCTGCCGGCGAGGACGACGCCGATGCCCTCCCCCGGGTGCCCGACGTGCGCCTCGGCCACGGCGCGGTGGTGGTCGTCGGCGAGCACGAGCTGCAGGTCATCGCCCTGCGGGGTCACACCCCCGGGTCGGTGGCGCTCCTGGCGCCCGCGGGAGTGGTGGACGACGGCCTGCCCCACCTGTTCACGGGTGACTCGCTCTTCCCCGGCGGACCGGGGAAGACGTGGTCGCCGGAGGACTTCACCTCGCTCATGGACGACCTCGAGGACAGGGTCTTCGCCGTCCTCGGCGATGACGTCGTCGTGCACCCCGGCCACGGCGAGACGACGACGCTCGGCGCCGAGCGGCCCCGCCTGCAGGAGTACCGCGACCGGGGCTGGTGACCGAGCAGCTGGTCCAGGCGCAGGAAGGGGCCCCGCCGCAGCGGGGCCCCTTCCTGCACCACCAGGACGTCAGTGCGAGGAGCTCTCACCCCGCCGCTCCAGCTGGCGGCTGCGCAGCAGGCTCGCCACCGTCGTGATCGCGAGGGTGGCGATGATGAACACGAGCGAGACCCAGGTGGGGACCTCCGGGGCCCAGGAGAAGCCCTCACCGCCGTTGAGGAACGGCAGCTCGTTGGTGTGCAGGGCCTCGAGCACCAGCTTGACGCCGATGCCGCCGAGGACGACGGCCAGGCCGATGGACAGGTAGACCAGCCGGTCGAGCAGCCCGCCCAGCAGGAAGTACAGCTGCCGCAGGCCCATGAGCGCGAAGATGTTGGCCGTGTACACCAGGAACGGGTCCTGGGTCAGGCCGAAGATCGCCGGGATCGAGTCGAGGGCGAACAGCAGGTCCGTGCTGCCGATGGCCAGGAACACGATGATCATCGGGGTGAACAACTTCTTGCCGTCCACCGTGGTCCGGATCTTGCCGCCGTCGTACTGCTCGCTGAGCGGCAGGACCTTCCGCAGGCGCCTGATGAGGACGTTGTCCTCGTAGTCCTCGTCGTCGTTCCGGTCGAGCACCAGCTTCACGGCGGTGTAGATGAGGAAGGCGCCGAAGAGGTAGAAGACCCAGCTGAACTGCTCGATGACCGCGGCGCCGAGCAGGATGAAGATACCGCGCAGCACCAGCGCGATCAGGATGCCGACCATCAGGACGAGCTGCTGCTCCTTCGCGGGGACCGCGAAGCGCGTCATGATGATCACGAACACGAAGAGGTTGTCGACCGAGAGCGAGTACTCGGTGACCCACCCGGCGAAGAACTCGCCGGACTGCTCGGGCCCCCCGCCGGGGATGACCAGCATCACGAGGCCGAAGACGACGGCCAGCGCGACGTAGAACGCGACCCAGAGGGCGCTCTCCTTGGTGGAGGGGACGTGGGGCCGCCGGCCGACGATGAGCAGGTCGGCCAGCAGCAGCCCCACGAGCACCGCGAGGCTGCCGACCTCGAACCAGGTCGGCAGCTCCTGCACGGTCAGCCGTCCTGGCGGGTGTTGCGGGTGGCGCCGTTGCTGGACGCGGTGGTGGCCTGCGAGGCGCGGCCGGAGACGGGGACCTCGGCGTCACGGGGCTCGGTGCCGCCGCCGGGGCCGCTGCCCGAGCCGACGTCACCGCGCCCACCACCCTGCTGGGCGTCCTTCTTGGACTTCCGCAGGCTGAGGATGGTGGTGACCGCGAGCGCCACCACGATGAAGCCCAGGGAGAGCGGGGTCGGGATCTCCGGGATGACGGTGATGTGCTCGCCGCCGTTCAGCCAGGAGAGCTCGTTCTCGTGCATGGCGTGGATGATCAGCTTGGCGCCGATGAAGGCGAGGATCGCGGCCAGGCCGTAGTGCAGGTAGACGAGGCGGTCGAGCAGCCCGTCGATGAGGAAGTACAGCTGGCGCAGGCCCAGCAGCGAGAACGCGTTGGCCGCGAAGACCAGGTACGGCTCCTGCGTCAGGCCGAAGATGGCCGGGATCGAGTCGACGGCGAAGATGAGGTCGGCGGTGCCGATGGCGATGATGACCACGAGCATCGGGGTGACGAAGCGCTTGCCGTCGATCTTCGTCGTGAACTTGTCGCCGTGGTAGTCGTCGGTGGTCGGCAGGATGCGCTTGGTGAAGCGCAGGACCGCGTTCTCCTTGTACTCCTCGTCGTGGTCGTTCTGCGCCTTCACCTGGGCGATCGCCGTGTAGATGAGGATGGCGCCGAAGATCCAGAAGATCCACGAGAAGTTCTGGATGGCCGCCGCGCCGACGGCGATGAAGATGCCGCGGAGCACGATGGCGATCGCGATGCCGATGAGCAGCACCTTCTGCTGATACTCGCGCGGCACGGCGAAGCCGGTGAGGATCAGCACGAACACGAACAGGTTGTCGACGCTGAGCGCCTTCTCCGTGATGTACCCGGCGAAGTACTCACCGCCGTAGGTGGGCCCGGCGAAGACGAGCACGAGCAGGCCGAACACGATCGCGATGCCGACGTAGGCGGCGGACCAGATCGCGGCCTCGCGGATCGTGGGGGCGTGCGGGGTGCGCACGTGCCCGACGAAGTCGTACACGATCATGCCGACGATGGCGGCGAGGGTGATGCCCCACACCCAGAGAGGGACGTCCACGGATTACCTCCGGAGTTCACGGCTGACGCGACTGACCGGAGGTCTCTCCCGCCCGGTGCTGGGTCACAGCCTCGGACCGCCGGCCCGGGCCCGCCCTCGGAGGCGGAACCGTGATGACGAGCCGGCGCGCAGGGATACTCCCCTCACGTTCTCTTGACCTTAACGTGAAGATTCACCGGGGGCACGCCGTCGACGCGCCCCCGGTGCGGCGAACGGGTGGGCCCGGCTCACGCCGAGGTGGCGCGCTCCATGCCCCGCAGCTCCTTCTTGAGGTCGCTGATCTCGTCGCGCAGGCGGCCCGCCAGCTCGAACTGCAGCTCCGCCGCGGCGGCGTGCATCTGGTCGGACAGCTGCTGGATGAGGTCGGACAGCTCCGCCCCCGCCATCCCCGCCGTGCTCGGCGCGGCAGCGCCGCGCCCGCGGGCGGCACCGCCGGGCACGGGGGCCTTGCCCCGCGACTGCTGACGGCCGGACCCGCCGAGCAGGTCGGCGGTGTCGGCGTCCTCGCGGGCGATCAGGTCGGTGATGTCGGCGATCTTCTTGCGCAGGGGCTGGGGGTCGACACCGCGCTCGGTGTTGTAGGCGATCTGCCGCTCCCGGCGCCTGTTGGTCTCGTCGATCGCCTGCTGCATGGAGGGGGTGACCCGATCGGCGTACATGTGCACCTGCCCGGAGACGTTGCGGGCCGCGCGGCCGATGGTCTGGATCAGCGAGCGCGCAGAGCGGAGGAAGCCCTCCTTGTCGGCGTCGAGGATGCTCACCAGGCTCACCTCGGGCAGGTCGAGGCCCTCGCGCAGCAGGTTGATGCCGACGAGGACGTCGTAGTCGCCCTGGCGCAGCTCGCGCAGCAGCTCCACCCGGCGCAGGGTGTCGACCTCGGAGTGCAGGTAGCGCACCCGCACGCCCTGGTCGAGCAGGTAGTCGGTGAGGTCCTCGGCCATCTTCTTCGTCAGCGTGGTGACCAGGACGCGCTCGTCCTTGGCGGCCCGCTCGCGGATCTGGCCGAGCAGGTCGTCGATCTGGCCCTTGGTCGGGCGCAGCACCACCTGGGGGTCGATGAGGCCCGTGGGGCGGATGACCTGCTCGACGAACTCCCCCTTGACGCGAGACATCTCGTAGTCGCCGGGGGTGGCCGAGAGGTAGACGGTCTGCCCGATGCGCTCGAGGAACTCCTCCCACGTCAGGGGACGGTTGTCCATCGCGCTGGGCAGGCGGAAGCCGTGGTCGACCAGGGTGCGCTTGCGGCTCATGTCGCCCTCGTACATCGCGCCGACCTGCGGCACCGTGACGTGCGACTCGTCGATGACGAGCAGGAAGTCCTCGGGGAAGTAGTCGAGCAGCGTGTGGGGCGCGGTGCCGGGGGCGCGGCCGTCGATGTGCCGCGAGTAGTTCTCGATGCCGGCGCAGGTGCCGACCTGCCGCATCATCTCGATGTCGTAGGTGGTCCGCATGCGCAGGCGCTGGGCCTCGAGCAGCTTGCCCTGCGACTCCATCTCGGCCAGGCGGGCCTCGAGCTCGCGCTCGATGGTGGTGATGGCGCGCTCCATGCGCTCCGGGCCGGCGACGTAGTGGGTGGCCGGGAACAGGTGCATGGTCGACTCGTCGCGCAGCACCTCACCGGTCAGCGGGTGCAGCAGGTACAGCTTCTCGATCTCGTCGCCGAACATCTCGATGCGGATCGCGTGCTCCTCGTACACCGGGATGATCTCGATGGTGTCGCCCCGCACCCGGAAGGTGCCGCGGGTGAACGCGAGGTCGTTGCGGGTGTACTGCATCGTCACGAACTGGCGGAGCAGGTCGTCGCGCTCCACGGTGTCGCCGACGGTCAGCGTGACCATCCTGTCGACGTACTCCTGCGGGGTGCCCAGGCCGTAGATGCACGAGACCGACGCGACCACGACCACGTCGCGGCGGGTCAGCAGCGAGTTGGTGGCCGAGTGCCGCAGGCGCTCGACCTCCTCGTTGATGGAGGAGTCCTTCTCGATGTAGGTGTCGGACTGCGGGACGTACGCCTCGGGCTGGTAGTAGTCGTAGTAGGACACGAAGTACTCGACGGCGTTGTTGGGCAGCAGCTCGCGGAACTCGTTCGCGAGCTGCGCCGCGAGGGTCTTGTTGGGCGCCAGCACGAGCGTGGGGCGCTGCAGCTGCTCGATCGTCCAGGCGGTGGTCGCGGACTTGCCGGTGCCGGTGGCGCCCAGCAGCACGACGTCCTTCTCACCCACCCGGATGCGGCGGGTGATGTCGGCGATGGCCGTCGGCTGGTCACCGGCGGGTGAGAACTCGGACTCGACGGTGAAGGGCGCGACGCGACGCTGGAGATCGGTGACCGGGCGCATGGTGACAGTCTGAACGCCGGGTCTGACATCCGCTGTTCCCGTGGCCCCCGGCGGTCACGAGGAGCGGGACAGCACCTCGGCGATGAAGTCGGTCTTGGCCGCCGCGTACGCCTCCACGTCGCGGTGCCGCAGGGCGAGCCCGCGCTTCAGCAGGCCGTAGGCCTCGCGGGCTGAGGGGTCGGCGCGCAGCGCGTCGCGGAACGCCACCACCTCGCGCACCGCCGGGCTGCCGACGTGCCGCACGTGGCAGTCCACAGCCCGACCCGGGTCGGCGTTCGCGGCGTACCCCTTGGCCACCCGGCGGTAGCCCTCGCCCCCCTGGCCCCGGCGCGCCACCGGCTCGTCCCACCAGTCGCCCTCGGGCGCCACCAGGCCCGCGCCGCGC
The DNA here is from genome assembly GCA_022701985.1 of Actinomycetales bacterium. GTDB lineage: Bacteria > Actinomycetota > Actinomycetes > Actinomycetales > Quadrisphaeraceae > Quadrisphaera. Next base: position 2,345 of record JAKONK010000041.1, on the reverse strand, counting down.
AGGTCGCCGGCCACCTCCCGCGCGGTGGCCGGGTCGGCGCAGACCACCTGCACGTCCAGGCAGTCCTTCGCGAGGAGCCCGGGCACCGAGGTGGAGCCGGTGTGCTGCACGTCCAGCGCCCGGTCTCCTGCCGCCCGACGGACCCGGGCCACCGCTCGCTCCCCCGCTGCCGCCCACGACGGGTCGGGCGGCACGAGCACGGGACCCTCGGGCCTCGGGGCCCGACGACCCTCCCGCAGGTTCCGCTCGAACGGCACGAGGCGCTCGCGCCACAGCGCGCCGAGCACCTCCGACAGCTCCCCGGGGGCACCGCCGCCGTCGAGGAGCACGTCAGCGGCAGCGCGGCGCGCGTCGTCGTCGGCCTGCGCGGCGATCCGGGCGCGCGCGTCGGCCTCGGCCATCCCCCGCCCCTCGACGAGGCGGCGCAGCCGCACCTCCTCGTCGGCCATGACGGCCAGCACGAGGTGGTACCGGTCACCGCGCTGCAGCTCGACCAGCAGCGGGATGTCGTGGACGACGACCAGCGGACCACCGGCAGCACTCTCGACGGCGGCGGCGACGAGCGCCTCGGTGCGCTCCAGCACCAGCGGGTGGGTGATCGCCTCCAGCGCGAGGCGCCGCTCGGGGTCGCCGAACACCACGCGTCCCAGCGCGGGGCGGTCCAGCGACCCGTCGGGCCCCAGCACCCCGTCACCGAACTCCCGGACGACGGCGGCCAGTCCCGGCGTCCCGGTGGCGACCACCTCGCGGGCCACGGCGTCGGCGTCGACCACGACGGCGCCCAGCTCGCGCAGCGCCCTCGCCGCGGTGCTCTTGCCCGCCCCCACACCACCGGTCAGCCCCACCCACAGCACCGCCCGACCCTAGACGCAGGACGGCCCCGCACCCCCCGAGAGGGGTGCGGGGCCGTCGAGGTGGGGCTGGGTCAGCCGCCGGTCAGCTTCTCGCGCAGGGCCGCGAGCGCCTCGTCGGAGGCGAGGGTGCCCTCGCCGCCGCCGTTGCCGCCCGAGCTGCTGCTCGCGCGGTTGCTGCTGCCCGACTCCACCGGAGCGGAGCTGGAGTACGAGGTCGCGGTGGACTCGCCGGACTCCACGGCCTCCGCGTCGCGCACGCGCGCCTCGGAGACCTGCTTGCGGTGGGCCTCCCAGCGGGCGTGGGCCTCGGCGTACTGCCGCTCCCACTCCTCGCGCTGCGCCTCGAAGCCCTCGAGCCAGTCGTTGGTCTCGGGGTCGAAGCCCTCGGGGTACTTGTAGTTGCCGGCCTCGTCGTACTCCGCGGCCATGCCGTAGAGCGACGGGTCGAAGTCGTCCGACTCGGTGTCGACGCCCTGGTTCGCCTGCTTCAGCGACAGGGAGATGCGGCGGCGCTCGAGGTCGATGTCGATGACCTTGACGAAGATGTCGTCACCGACGTTGACGACCTGCTCCGGCAGCTCCACGTGGCGCTCGGCCAGCTCGGAGATGTGGACCAGGCCCTCGATGCCGTCGTCGACGCGCACGAACGCACCGAACGGGACGAGCTTGGTGACCTTGCCCGGGACGACCTGGCCGATCGCGTGGGTCCGGGCGAACTGCTGCCACGGGTCCTCCTGGGTCGCCTTCAGCGACAGGGAGACGCGCTCGCGGTCCATGTCGACGTCGAGGACCTCGACCTTGACCTCCTGGCCGACCTCGACGACCTCGGAGGGGTGGTCGATGTGCTTCCAGGACAGCTCGGAGACGTGGACGAGGCCGTCCACGCCGCCCAGGTCGACGAAGGCGCCGAAGTTGACGATCGACGACACGACACCCGGGCGGACCTGGCCGCGCTGCAGCGTCTGCAGGAAGTTCTGGCGCACCGCGGACTGCGTCTCCTCGAGCCAGGCGCGGCGCGAGAGGACGACGTTGTTGCGGTTCTTGTCGAGCTCGATGATCTTCGCCTCGAGCTGCTGGCCCACGTAGGGGGCCAGGTCGCGCACGCGGCGCATCTCGACGAGGGAGGCGGGCAGGAAGCCGCGCAGGCCGATGTCGAGGATGAGGCCGCCCTTGACGACCTCGATGACGGTGCCGGTGACGACGCCGTCCTCCTCCTTCAGCTGCTCGATCGTGCCCCAGGCGCGCTCGTACTGAGCCCGCTTCTTGGACAGGATGAGGCGGCCTTCCTTGTCCTCCTTCTGGAGGACGAGGGCCTCGACCTCGTCACCGACGCCGACGACCTCGCTGGGGTCGACGTCGTGCTTGATGGACAGCTCGCGCGAGGGGATGACGCCCTCGGTCTTGTAGCCGATGTCGAGGAGGACCTCGTCGCGGTCGACCTTGACGATGGTGCCGGAGACGATGTCCCCGTCGTTGAAGTACTTGATCGTC
>JAKONK010000027.1 GCA_022701985.1 Actinomycetales bacterium | reverse complement strand
GCGAGGTCGGCGGGGCCACGACGGTCAACGGCGTGGCGATCGACGAGACCTACCTCAAGCCGGGGTCCGTCCCGACCGAGGTGGCCTTCGACGTCACCGTGCCGCCGGGCTCCATCTGGGTGGAGGGTGACAACCGCCAGCGCTCGGGCGACTCCCGCTACCACCAGGGGGGTGCCGGTGGAGGGGCCGTGCCGGTCGACGACGTCGTGGGCCGCGCCGTGGTGACCGTGTGGCCGCTCGACAGGATCACCTGGCTCTCCCGGTACGGCGACGTCTTCGCCGACGTCCCCGCCGCGGGCTCCAGCGCCACGACCGGTGGCTGAGACCACCACCGGTCGGGCGGCGCGGCCCCCGCGCCCCGAGCGGTCGGTGGTGCCGACCCTGCGGCACGAGCGGGAGGTGCTGCGCGGCGGCCACGCGCTGGTCGCAGGCGTCGACGAGGTCGGTCGGGGCGCGCTCGCCGGACCGGTGAGCGTGGGCGTCGTCGTCGTGGACCTGTCCACGCGCAGCGCGCCCGTGGGTCTGCGCGACTCCAAGCTGCTGGCCCCGCGAGCGCGCGAGGCCCTGGTGCCGAAGCTGCGCCGGTGGGCGCCCGCCAGCGCCGTCGGGCACGCCAGCGCCGCCGAGGTCGACGCGCTCGGCATCCTGCGGGCGCTGCGCCTGGCGGGCTCCCGGGCCCTGCACGCGCTGCCCGCCCTGCCCGGAGCGGTGCTCCTGGACGGTGACTACGACTGGCTGCGCCGTCCGCCGGCCCCCCCGGAGAGCGCCTGCGCCCCGCTGCCGGCTCCGGTCGAGGTCTCGACGCTCGTCAAGGGCGACCTGCGGTGCGCGGCGATCGCGGCGGCGTCGGTGCTGGCCAAGGTGGAGCGCGACGGCCTCATGGCCGACCTCGACGCCGAGCACCCCGGCTACGGGTGGGCGGGCAACAAGGGGTACAGCGCCCCGGGGCACCTGGCTGCGCTGCGCGAGCTGGGGCCCTGCGACCAGCACCGCCGCAGCTGGCGGCTCCCCGGTGCGACCGCCGCGGTGGCGGGCGCGGCGCTGTCGGAGCAGCTGGACCTGCTGGGCCTCACCGACGACCTCGGGGACGCCGGGGCCGACCGCGCGGTGGACCTCCGGGAGCCCGCTCCCGCGCTGGTGCATGATGAGCCGCGATGAGCGCTGAGGACCTCGAGGACTACGAGACCGAGATGGAGCTCGCGCTCTACCGCGAGTACCGCGACGTGGTGGGGCTGTTCTCCTACGTGGTGGAGACCGAGCGGCGCTTCTACCTGGCCAACTCCGTCGACCTGCGGCCCCGCACCACCGACGGCGAGGTGTGGTTCGAGCTGGTGCTCTCCGACGCCTGGGTGTGGGACGTGTACCGCTCGGCGCGGTTCGTCAAGACCGTGCGCGTGGTGACGTTCAAGGACGTCAACGTCGAGGAGCTGTCTAAGAGCGACCTCGAGGTCCCCAAGCCGGAGGGCTTCACCCGCTGAGCCGTTGAGCCGCTGACCGGCCGGCCCGGGGTGCACCGCTGCGCCCACAGTCGGCCCTCCCGGGAGCTCCGTCCACAGAGCCGGGCGCGGGACGGCCGGCGCCGTCCTCCCGGGGGCAGCGTGACCACCCGGAGGTGGTGGCGTGGAGCGCGCAGCAGCGGTGGAGGTGCCGGACGGGAGCTCGGGTGCCGGCTCGGGTGCCGGCGCGGCGAGGCTCGCCGTCGGCAGGTACGGCGAGCGGGTCGCCGCGGAGCACCTGCAGGCGGCGGGGATGGTCGTCCTCGACCGCAACTGGCGGTGCCGGTGGGGCGAGCTCGACCTGGTCGCCCGCGACGGCGACGTCCTGGTCGGCGTCGAGGTGCGCACCCGCCGCTCCCTGGCCGCGGGCACGCCGCTGGAGTCGGTCACCCCGCGCAAGGTCGCACGGCTGCGGCGCCTGCTCGGGCTGTGGCGCCAGGAGCACCCCGTCCGGCCGGCCGGGCTGCGCCTCGACGTCGTCGCCGTGGTGCTGCCGCGCAGCGGGGCCGCCCGCGTCCAGCACCTCCGCGGGGTCGGGGCGTGAGCGTCGGGCGCGCGCTGTCGGTCGCGCTGGTCGGACTGGCCGGCCACGTCGTGGAGGTGGAGGCCGACGTCACCGCGGGCCTGCCGGCCTTCGTGCTCGTGGGCCTTCCCGACGCGTCGCTGGTCGAGTCGCGCGACCGGGTCCGCGCAGCCCTGCGGAACGCCCGCCTCGCGGTGCCGGACCGCCGGGTGGTCGTGAACCTCTCCCCGGCGTCGCTGCCCAAGGCCGGCACCGGGTTCGACCTCGGCGTGGCCGTCGCGCTCCTGGCGGCGCAGGGGAGCCTGCGCCCCGCCTCGGCGGCCTCGGCGGTGCACGTCGGCGAGCTGGGGCTGGACGGGTGGCTCCGTCCGGTGCGGGGCGTGCTGCCGGCGGTGCTGGCAGCCGCCTCCGCCGGCGTCGAGAGGGTGGTGGTGCCGGCTGCCAACGCCGCCGAGGCCGCGCTGGTGCCCGGGGTGGAGGTGGTGGGGGTTGAGCACCTCGCAGACGTCGTCCGCGTGCACGGCGGCGAGGAGGTGCCCGCCCCGCCGCGCATCCCGGTCACCGGTCACGACGCGGCCGGCAGTGGTCCGGCGGCAGCCCCTCCCGACCTCGCCGACGTCGTGGGCCAGGCGGTGGCCCGCCGCGCCCTGGAGGTCGCGGCAGCCGGCGGGCACCACCTGCTCCTGCTGGGCCCGCCCGGCGCGGGCAAGTCGATGCTGGCCGCGCGCCTGCCCGGCGTGCTCCCGGCGCTCACCGAGGCCGAGGCCGTCGAGGTGACCGCGGTGCACTCCGTCAGCGGCTCCTTCGACCCCGCCGCCGGGCTCGTGCGCACCCCGCCCTTCGAGGCGCCCCACCACACCGCCAGCGCCGCCGCCGTCCTCGGCGGGGGGTCGGCGGTCCCGTCCCCGGGGGCGGTCTCGCGGGCCCACCGCGGCGTGCTGCTGCTCGACGAGGCCCCCGAGTTCGACCGGCGGGTGCTGGAGGGGATGCGCCAGCCGCTGGAGGACGGCGAGATCGTGCTGGCCCGAGCCCGGGGGACCGCGCGCTTCCCCGCCCGCTTCCAGCTGGTCCTCACCGCCAACCCGTGCCCGTGCGGCCGGGGGAGCGGCAAGGGCCTGGCCTGCCGGTGCACCTCCGTCGAGCGGCGCCGCTACCGGGCGCGCCTGTCGGGGCCGCTCCTCGACCGGGTCGACCTGCAGGTGCCCGTCGACCCGGTGAGCCGCACCGAGCTCGCCGAGGCGGCCGGCGGGGAGAGCTCCGCAGCGGTGGCCGCCCGGGTGGCGGTGGCCCGCGGGGCGGCGCTCGAGCGGCTGCGAGGCACCCCGTGGCGGTGCAACGGCGAGGTGCCGGGCTCCCACCTGCGGGGCCCGCTGCGCCTGCCTCCCCGGGTGACGGCCTCGGCGCACACGAGCCTCGAGCGCGGTGACCTGACCCTGCGCGGGCTCGACAGGGTGCTCCGCGCCGCGTGGACCCTCGCTGACCTCGACGGCCGCGAGCGGCCCACCGCCGCTGACGTCGCTGCGGCAGAGGCCTGGCGCCTGCCGTGGGTGGCGGCGTGAGCGGCGTGAGCAGGGCGGGGGCTGCTGGCGGCTGGCAGCCGGCGCTCCCGCTCGTCGGCACGCGGGCGCCGCGGTGGGCCGACGACCCTCGCCTGGCACAGGTGGCCTGGTCCCGCCTGGCCGAGCCGGAGGACCAGGTGGCCCTGCGGTTCGTGGCGGCCCGGGGGCCCGTCGCGGCGCTGGAGCGGCTCGCCTCCTCGGCGCCGGTCACCGCGGCGGAGTGCCACGACGGCGAGGAGCCGCGCAGCCTCGCCGCCGGGCTGGCGCGCTGGCGGGTGCGGCTGCCGGAGACCGAGCCCGAGCGCGACCTCGCCGCGGTGGCCGCCGCCGGCGGGCGGGTGGTCCTCCCCGACGACCGGGAGTGGCCCGCCGGCCTGGACGACCTGGGCGACGTCCGCCCCTTCGCGCTGTGGGTCCGCGGCGGGGGCGACCCCGCCGCGCTCTGCGCCCGCAGCGCTGCCCTGGTGGGGGCCCGCGCGGCCACCGCCTACGGCGAGCGGCTGGCCTCCGAGCTCGCCGCGGGCGCGGGTGACCGGGGCGTCACCACCGTCTCCGGAGCCGCCCTCGGCGTCGACGGCGCCGCCCACCGCGGGGCGCTCGCGGTGGGGACGCCCACGGTCGCGGTGCTCGCGTGCGGTGTCGACAGGGCCTACCCGCGGAGCCACGACCGGCTCCTCGCCGCGATCGCCGAGGAGGGGGCGGTGCTGAGCGAGCTGCCGCCGGGGTCGAGCCCCATGAAGCGGCGCTTCCTGGAGCGGAACCGCCTCATCGCGGCGGTCAGCCGCGCCACGGTCGTCGTCGAGGCGGGGTGGCGCTCGGGCTCGCTGGCGACGGCGAACCGGGCGCTGGTGATCGGCCGCCACGTCGGGGCGGTGCCCGGCCCGGTGACCTCGGCGAGCTCGACGGGGTGCCACCGCCTGATGCGCTCCCACCCGGAGGTCGCGTGCATCACCGACGCCGACGAGCTCGTGCAGCTGGTCGCCGGCATCACCGGTGACGCGGAGGGCGACCGCGACACCTTCCGCGCCGGGCCCGCACGGGCCCACGACGGCCTGGGGGAGCTGGCGCGCGCCGTGCTGGACGCCCTGCCGGCCGCCTCCCCGCGACCGCTGACCAGGGTCGCGGTCACCGCGGGGGTGCCGGTCGACCACGTCCGCGCCGCCCTCGGCGAGCTGTCGTTCCGAGGGCTCGCCGTGCAGGAGCCCGGGGGGTGGCGGCGCGGCGGGCTCGACGCCCGCGGGGGCGGTCGCTGAGAGTGGGGAGGTGGGCACGGACGACGACGCGCGCGGCTCGGGCGGTACCGGCGGCGCGGGCGGTCCAGACGGTGCCCCGGCGCAGTGGCCGGCGCTGTTCTGCCGGCACCTGGAGCTGGAGCGGGGCTCCTCGCCGGCCACCACCCGCGCGTACGCGGCCGACCTCGCCTCCCTGCAGGCCCACCTCGACCGCTCGGGGGCCGGGCTCGACGAGCTGTCGCTGGCCGACCTGCGCGAGTGGCTGGGGGCGCTCGCGGCCGACGGCGCCGCCCGGTCCAGCCTGGCGCGGCGCACCTCGGCGGTCCGCAGCTTCACCGCCTGGGCGGTCCGCACCGGCCGGATGGCCGCCGACCCCGCGCTGCGCCTGCGCTCCCCGTCGCCGGGGCGGACCCTCCCGGTGGTGCTGCGCTCGGACCAGGCCGACCGGCTCATGGACCTCGCGGCCACGCGTGCCGACGACGACGACCCGGGCCACCTGCGCGACCGCGCCGCGGCGGAGCTGCTCTACGCCAGCGGCATCCGGGTGGCGGAGCTGGTGGGCCTCGACGTCGACGACGTCGACAGGGCCCGGCGCACCCTGCGCGTCCTGGGCAAGGGCGGCAAGGAGCGCGTGGTGCCGTACGGCCAGCCCGCGGACCGCGCCGTGGGCGACTACCTCGCCCGCGGCCGGCCGCGGCTCGCCACGCCCGGCTCGCCACCGGCCCTGCTGCTGGGGGCCCGCGGCGGGCGCTGGGACCAGCGCCAGGTGCGCGCCGTCGTCCACGGGCTGGTCAGGGGCCTGGAGGAGGGGATCGACGCCGCTCCTCACGCCCTGCGGCACACCGCGGCGACCCACCTGCTCGACGGCGGCGCGGACCTGAGATCCGTCCAGGAGATGCTCGGCCACGCTAGCCTTGCGACCACGCAGGTCTACACGCACGTCTCGATCGACCGCCTGCGCCGCAGCTACGAACAGGCCCATCCGAGGGCGTGAGCGCGCGCGCCCGCGCACCGCGGGGCCGCCGGGGGAGGGCAGGCTGGACATGACCGAGGCAGCGTCCCTGGAGACCCCCTCCGCGCCCTCCGCGCCGGGCGGCACCGGCACCGCGACGGCTGCCCGTCCGGTCCGCGCCCCCCGCCTGTCGAGCCGCGTGTCCAACCGCACCGGCGCCGACGCCGAGGCCGTCGCCGCCAACGAGGCGCTGCTGCGCGACCTGTGGGAGCGCTTCAAGGCCCACGGCGACCCGGTCGTCCGCGAGCGGCTGATCCTCCACTACGCCCCGCTGGTCAAGTACGTCGCCGGCCGCGTCGGCGTCGGGCTGCCCGCGAACGTCGACCAGGGTGACCTCGTCTCCTACGGCGTCTTCGGCCTCATCGACGCGATCGAGAAGTTCGACCTCGAGCGGGCCATCAAGTTCGAGACCTACGCCATCACCCGGATCCGCGGCGCGATCATCGACGAGCTGCGCGCCATGGACTGGATCCCCCGCTCGGTGCGCAGCAAGGCCCGCGACGTCGAGCGCGCGTACGCCTCCCTCGAGGCCGAGCTGCACCGCACCCCGACCGAGCCCGAGGTCGCCGCGCGGATGGGCATCACGCTGAAGGACCTCCACGGCATCTTCAGCCAGGTCTCCTACGTCAACGTCGTCGCCCTCGACGAGCTGCTGGGCGTCTCGGGGGAGAAGGGCGAGTCGCTCTCGCTCGGCGACACCCTCGAGGACCCGCGCGTCGAGGACCCGGTCACCGCGTTCGAGAACGAGGAGACCAAGTACCTGCTCTCCCGCGCGATCGACCAGCTCCCCGAGCGCGAGAAGATCGTCGTGACGCTCTACTACTACGAGAACCTGACGCTGTCGGAGATCGGCAAGGTGCTCGGCGTCACCGAGTCGCGGGTCTGCCAGATGCACACCAAGGCGGTCATCGCGATGCGCGCGAAGCTGTCCGAGGCCAGCTGACGGGTCGGCCGAGGGGTCGGTCGGGGGTCTGGTCGGCCGCTCGACCGAGCCCGTCCTGCGCCACCGCCCACCCCGGCACGGGCAGCAGCCGCACCGGGCGGCGCAGCAGCGCGAGCGGGTCCCGGTAGACCACCCGCGCGCCGGAACCGGTGCGCACGCCCCAGTGCAGGCAGCTGGCCCCGCCGCAGTGCTGAGCCCCGCCCGCGCCCGGCGCCGACAGGGCTCCCACCACCTGGCCGCGGGACACGACCTCCCCGACGGCCACCGCGGGGTCGACCGGCTCCAGGGTCGCCCGCCAGCCCGACGCCGAGCGGATGCTGACCACGCCCCGGCCGGCGACCCGGCCCGCGGCCACGACCACGCCGTCGACCGGCGCCAGCACCGCCTGGCCGGGGGCGGCGGCGAGGTCGACACCGCGGTGCCCCGGCTGCCAGGGGTGGGTGGGGAGCGTCGCCGGCCGCAGCACCGCCGGGGCGCCGCCGGTGGCGTCCAGCGGCCACGCCCAGGCCCCCTCGGAGGCGGTGGGCCGAGCTGCGGCCAGGGCGCTGACGTCCGCGGCGACCGGAGTGGCGACCGGAGCGGCGGGTCCCCGCGGCGGGGACGGCGCGGGGTCGCCCGCGAGGACCGGTGCGAGGACGGACGCGCCCGCCAGGAGCCCGGCCAGGAGGGCCGCTAGGAGGGTCGGTGGGGACGGCCGCGCGGGCGCGACGGCGAGGCGGCGGGTGCTCACCCGCCCGAGGCTGGCGCAGCCCCGGGTGGTGGCGGCGCGGTCGCCGCGCCCCTGTGGACGGCGGCGCCGGGACGCGGGGCCTGTGGGCGGAGCGGCCCGCGGCGGGGTCCGTGGTCCGAGGCGATCGGCGCCGCGGCGTAGGATGACCCCGGGCCGGTCTCACGACCGGTACTTCGCGTGCCCGCACACCGCCCCAGGGCGGGGGTGCGCCGCCTCGGTCCCGGCGAGAGCCGGGCGGCGGCGCCCCGCAGGCACCAGGGCGGCGGCCGACCAGGTCCGCTGCGACCAACCGACGCGCGCCTCCGGGACCGGGGGCGCCGAGAGGAGTGCGGCATGGCTGTCGTCACGACGCGCCAGCTGCTCGAGAGCGGCGTCCACTTCGGGCACCAGACCCGTCGCTGGAACCCGAAGATGAAGCGCTTCATCTTCACCGAGCGCAACGGCATCTACATCATCGACCTGCAGCAGTCGCTGACCCACATCGACCGCGCCTACGAGTTCGTCAAGCAGACGGTCGCCCACGGCGGCTCGATCCTGTTCGTCGGCACGAAGAAGCAGGCCCAGGAGCCCCTGGCCGAGCAGGCCGGTCGCGTGGGCATGCCCTACGTGAACCAGCGCTGGCTGGGCGGCATGCTCACCAACTTCCAGACGGTGAGCAAGCGCCTGCAGCGCCTCAAGGAGCTCGAGCAGGTCGACTTCGACGACGTGGCCGCCTCCGGCCGCACGAAGAAGGAGCTCCTGATGATGCGCCGGGAGATGGAGAAGCTCCAGAAGACCCTGGGCGGCATCCGCGACATGGCCCGCATCCCCTCGGCCGTGTGGATCGTGGACACCAACAAGGAGCACCTCGCGGTCGACGAGGCGCACAAGCTGGGCATCCCGGTCGTCGCGATCCTCGACACCAACTGCGACCCCGACGTCGTCGACTACCGGATCCCCGGCAACGACGACGCGATCCGCTCGGTCACGCTGCTGACCCGGGTCATCGCCGACGCCGTCGCCGACGGCCTGCGCACCCGCGCCGGCGGCTCCGAGGCCGGCGCCGCGGGCGCAGCCGAGCCGCTGGCCGCGTGGGAGGCCGAGCTGCTGGCCGGCGAGACCCAGACCGGCACCGCCGGCACCCAGGGCGCCACCGCCGCGGCCACCGAGGGCGAGGCCGCTGCGGCCGAGCAGGTGCCCGCCGGCACCGAGCCCGCCGCCGCCGTCGACCAGGCCGAGGGCGAGGCCAGCGACACCGCTGCCGCCACCGAGGCCCCGGCCGCCGAGGCGACCCCCAGCGCCTGAGGCGCACCGCCGCGCCGCCCCCACCGGGGCGGCGCGGCCCTGCCGCGCCGCGCTCCACCAGCGCCCGGCGCCGGCACCCAGACCACCTGGCACACCAGCCGACTACCAGCCGCACACGGGCGAGAGGGACGGACCATGGCGACCACCACCGCTGACATCAAGGCGCTGCGCGAGCAGACCGGCGCGGGCATGCTCGACGTCAAGAAGGCGCTCGACGAGGCCGACGGCGACCGCGCCAAGGCGATCGAGATCCTGCGCGTCAAGGGCCTCAAGGGCGTGACCAAGCGCGAGGGCCGCAGCGCCAGCAACGGCCTCGTGGCCGCCCAGGTGACCGGCGAGGCCGGTGCCCAGGTCGGCACCCTCGTCGAGGTCAACTGCGAGACCGACTTCGTCGCCAAGGGCGAGCGCTTCGTCGCGCTGGGCGGCCGGGTCCTCGACCTCGCCGTGTCCTCGGGCGCGAAGGACGCCGAGTCCCTGCTCGCCGCCGAGCTCGACGGCAAGGCCCTGAAGGACGTCCTGGACGAGGCCGGCGCCACCATCGGCGAGAAGATCGAGGTGCGCCGCGTCGCCCGCCTCGAGGCTCCGCTCGTGGCCTCCTACCTGCACCGCACCAGCCCCGACCTGCCCCCGCAGATCGGTGTGCTCGTGGCGCTCGACACGCAGGACGCCGACACCGCCCGCGACATCGCGATGCACACGGCCGCCATGTCCCCGCTGCACCTCACCCGCGACGAGGTCTCCGAGGAGACCGTCGCCAACGAGCGCCGCATCGCCGAGGACACCGCCCGCGAGGAGGGCAAGCCCGAGGCCGCCCTGCCGCGCATCGTCGAGGGCCGCGTGAACGGCTTCTTCAAGGACAACGTGCTCCTGGAGCAGTCCTTCGCCAAGGACCCCAAGCGCACCGTCCAGCAGGTCCTCAAGGACGCCGGCGCGAACGCCACCGGCTTCGCCCGCTTCCGGGTCGGCGCCTGAGCTTGAGCGACGAGCGCAGCCCCTCGGCAGCGCCGCAGCGCCCGGCCGCACCCACCCAGGGTGCGGCCGGTCGCGACGACGACTGGCGCCGCGTCGTCCTGAAGCTCTCGGGTGAGGCCTTCGGCGGCGGGCGCGTCGGCGTCGACCCCGACGTCGTCTCCAGCGTGGCCCGCGCGATCGTCGGGCCCGTCCGCGAGGGCGTGCAGGTGGCGATCGTCGTCGGCGGTGGCAACTACTTCCGCGGCGCCGAGCTCTCCCAGGGCGG
>JAKONK010000026.1 GCA_022701985.1 Actinomycetales bacterium | reverse complement strand
CGCCACCCGCCCGTGGTGGTGGTACGACTTCCTCACCACCCCCAAGCTGGAGTTCGCCTCCCTGTCCGCCACCGGCGGCACCGTCGGTGACCTGCTGGACATGGCGATGGACCCCACCATCAGCTTCAACGACCTCGAGGTCATCCGCGGGATGTGGCCGGGGAGGCTGGCGGTCAAGGGCGTGCAGTCCGTCGCGGACGCCAAGGCGTTCGCCGACGCCGGCGTCGACGCGATCGTGCTGTCCAACCACGGGGGGCGCCAGCTCGACCGGGCGCCCGTCCCCTTCCACCTGCTGCCCGAGGTCGTGAAGGAGGTCGGCGACGACCTCGAGGTCATCGTCGACACCGGCATCATGAACGGCGCTGACGTCGTCGCCTCGGTGGCGCTCGGGGCGAGGTTCACCCTGGTGGGGCGGGCCTACCTGTACGGGCTGATGGCCGGTGGCCGCCCGGGGGTGGACCGGATGATCTCGATCCTGTCCGAGCAGGTTGTGCGCACGATGAAGCTGCTGGGTGCCCACTCCCTGGAGGAGCTGACGCCGGAGCACGTGACGCAGCTGGAGCGCCTGGTCCCCCGCGCGCGGCGCTGAGCGCGCCAGGGGCCCGGCTGCTCGGCAGCCGGGCCCCTGGGAGCGGAGGTCAGTGACCCGTCGTGGCGTCCTTGGCCTTCTCGACGTTCTGGCGCTGCTCGCCCATGACCTGGTCCTTGCGGCCCTGGGCGGTCAGCTCGGCGTCGTCGGTCTTCTTGCCGACGGCCTCCTCGGCCTTGCCCACGGTCTTCTGCACGACGTTCTTGAGCTTGTCACCTGCGGACACGGGTCCTCCTCGATCGCTGCGCTGCTGGTCCGATCACGCTAGGAACGCGGTCGGCGACCCGCTCGCCGAGGCGCGGCCCACCGGGTGTCGCGATGATCACAGCCCGTCGTGGGTTTGGACGGCCTGCGGCGGGGTGAGGACGGCGAACCGCGTGGTCCGCCGCAGCCGGAAGCCGAGGTGCTCGTACAGGCGGACGGCGCCGGTGTTCGCGGCCGCGGCGTGGAGGAACGGAACCTCGCCGCGCTCGCGGACCCCGTGGGCCACGGCGAGGACCAGTCGCCGGCCCAGCCCCTGGCCGCGCCAGGCGGCGTCGGTGCACACGGCGCTGATCTCGGTGGCGCCACGACCGCCGGTGGCGGGGTGCAGCCGCTCCCCCGCCATCGCCACCAGCCGGCCGGAGCGGCGGACACCCAGGTAGGTGCCCATCTCCACGGTCCGCGGCAGGAACGGTCCCGGCTCGGTGCGCCGCACCAGGTCGGTCATCTCCTCGACGTCGTCCGGGCCGAGGCGCACCGCCTCGGGGTCCGCCGCGGTGACGACCGGACCGTCGTCGTCGGCGACCAGCTGCACGCCGGGGATGTCGGTGACCACGGACCAGTCGGCGGGCAGGGGCGGCACGTCACCGGTGAGGACCAGCACGCCGCCGGGGCCCACGAGCGCGGCGGCGTCGCGCCAGTCGTCGGGCTCCGGGTCGGGCGGCAGCGCGCCGAAGGCGGCGACGTCGGGCTGGTAGGCGACCGCGCGGCCGCAGCGGCGCGCGAGGTGCGCCTGCGGGCCGGTCAGGGCGTGCCAGACGGCACGGTCGAGCAGCGCGTCCAGCGCCGGGTCAGCGCCACCGCCGGCGCCACCCGGGCTGCCCGAGCTGCCGGTCACCGGTCGCCCCACGCCGCCGCGAGCAGCTCGTACGAGCGGACGCGCGCTGCGTGGTCGTGGGTGGCGGTGGTGATGAGCAGCTCGTCGGCACCGGTCGCGTCGCGAAGGCGCTCCAGGCCCCCGACCACCGTCGCGGGCGATCCCACGAAGCGCGTGGCGAGCCGGTCGGCCACCAGCGCGTCGTCGGCGGCGGTCCAGCGCCCGGGAGCGGTGAGGGCCGCGGCCTCCTCGGGCGTCGGGTAGGCGATGGCCCCGGCGGACGTGCGGATGGAGCGCACCCACGGGCCGTACCCGGCGGCGAGGTGCCGGGCCTCCTCGTCGGTCTCGGCGACCACGACGTCGGCGGACACGCTCAGGTGCGGCTGCGAGACCCCGCTCGGGCTGCGGGCGGGGCGGAACGCCGCCCGGTAGGAGCGGGCTGCGTCGAGGACGCCCTGCGGGGCCACGTGGTAGTTCGCGCCGAAGCGCAGGCCGCGCTCCCCCGCCACCGCCGCCGTCGTCCCGCCGGTGCTGCCGAAGAGCCACACCTGCAGGTCGGCACCGGTGCCGGGGTGGGCCTGGAGCGGCACGCCGGCCGAGGAGGTCCAGGTGCCGGCCAGGAGGGCGAGCACGTCGTCGACCTGCTCGCCGAAGCCGGGCGCCCCCGGGGCGGGAGGGGGGACGAGCTCGGGGAGGGCCCCGAAGCGCGGCGCCGTGAGCAGCGGCGCCAGCGGGAAGGGGCCGGGCACGCGCAGCCCGTCGACCACAGCGCCCTCGGCCTGCTCGGGGGTGGGGGGCGGTGGCGGTGCGAGGGGCGCACCGTCCTTCCCCCGGGGCGGGCCGCCGGGGCGCCCCAGCCCGAGGTCGACGCGGCCGGGGTGCACGGCGTCCAGGAGGGCGAAGTCCTCGACCGCGCTCAGCACCGTCCGGTGCCCCGTCTGCAGCGCCGCCGCGCCGAGGCGGATGGTTCTCGTCCGCCCCGCGACCAGCGCCAGGACGACGGCGGGCGAGACGCCCACGACGCCGGGGTTGAGGTGGTGCTCGGCCACCCAGTAGCGGGCGTACCCGGACCGCTCCGCCGACCCGGCGAGGTCGGCGCTGTTCGCGAGGGCCTGCGCCGTCGTGCTCCCCGAGGGGACGAGCACCAGGTCGAGGACGGCCAGCGGCGTGCTCACGCGCGGGCTCCCGACGCCGTGCCGGTGCCGGTGCCGGTGCCGGCGGGGGTGGCGGGCAGCGGCCGCAGGCCGAGGTGGTCGCGCAGCGTGGTGCCCTCGTACTCGGTGCGGTGCACTCCGCGCTCCTGGAGGATCGGCACCACCCGGTCGACGAACGGGTCGAGCCCGCCCGGTGTCAGGTGCGGCACGAGGATGACCCCGTCGCAGGCCCCGGCCTCCACGAGGCGCTGCACCTGGTCGGCGACGGTGGTGGGCGAGCCCACGAGGGTCTGCCGGGCGGTCTGCTCGATCATGAGCTCGCGGATCGACAGCCCCTCCGCCTCCGCGCGCTCGCGCCACGCCCTGGCCGTGGCCAGGGGGTCGCGGTACTGGCGCACGCTCGCTCGGCCCTGGCTCATGACCTGCTCGCCGACCACCGGGTCGACGTCGGGCAGCGGGCCGTCGGGGTCGTAGCCGGACAGGTCGCGGTTCCACACCTGCTCGAGGAAGACGATGGCGGTCGCGCCGCTGACCTGCGCGCGACGCACCTCGCGGGCCACCTCCTCGGCCTCGGCGTCGGTGTCGCCGAGCGCGAAGGTGGCGGCGGGCAGCACGAGCAGGTCGTCGCGCTCGCGCCCGAACGCCGCGAGGCGCGCCTTGACGTCGGCGTAGAACGGCCGTCCCTCCTCCAGCGTGGCGTACCGCGTGAAGATGGCGTCGGCGTGCTCGGCGGCGAAGGCCCGGCCCTCCTCGGAGTCGCCGGCCTGGAAGACGACGGGCCTGCCCTGGGGGCTGCGCGGCACGGTGGTGTGCCCGCTGATGTCGAAGTGCGCGTCGTGGCGGGCGAACGCCCCGGGGCCGGGAGCGCGCAGGAACCGCCCGGCGGCCTTGTCGGCGAGCACCTCGTCACCGCGCCAGGAGTCGAAGAGCTCGAGCGCGGTCTCCAGGA
>JAKONK010000021.1 GCA_022701985.1 Actinomycetales bacterium | reverse complement strand
GCGACCCTGGTGCTGTGGCGCCACGGCCGCACCGGGTCGAACGCCGAGGGGCGCTTCCAGGGGCAGCTCGACACCGACCTCGACGAGGTCGGGCGCGACCAGGCGAGGGCGGCGGCCGCCGTCCTCGCCGAGCTGCGCCCGGACCGGCTCGTCACCTCCGACCTGCGCCGCGCTGCTGACACCGCCGCCGAGCTGGCCGCCCTCACCGGGCTGGAGGCGCACCGCGACGCCGGTCTGCGCGAGCTCGACGCGGGCGCCTGGCAGGGGCTGCTGCACCGCCAGATCGAGGACGGCTGGCCGCAGATGCACGCCGCCTGGCGCACCGGCGAGGACGTGCGCGTCGGTGGGGGCGAGCGCCGCAGCGAGCTCGGCCGTCGCGTGGCCGACGCGCTGGAGCGCCAGGCCGCGCTCACCCCGGACGGCGGCGTGCTGGTCGCCGCCTCCCACAGCGGTGCCCTGCGCGCGGGGGTGCTGGCGCTCCTGGGCCTGCCGCCGGAGGCGTGGGCGGGGCTGGGCTCTCTCGGCAACGGGCGCTGGGCCGTCGTCGAGCGGCGGCACGGCCGGTGGGTGCTGCGGGGCTACGACCTCGGCCCGCGCCGCCACGGCGACGCGACGGGCGGCCTGTCGCGCACGTCCGCGGGGCGCGCCGTCGTGTGACGGGCACCCCCCCCGCCACGCGCGCGTCCAGGACCGGCTACAGTTGTCACCACACGCCGGGCGTTGACCGCCCAGCGAGGGGCTGTGGCGCAGCTGGTAGCGCACCTCCATGGCATGGAGGGGGTCAGGGGTTCGAATCCCCTCAGCTCCACCGGACGAGAGGCCGGCACCCACGAGGGTGCCGGCCTCTCGGCGTTCCCGGGGCGCCCGGCCCCCGGGACCGCCCTCAGCCCTCGTACTCCGCGACCAGCTCGCGCTTGAGCACCTTGCCGCTCGGGCCCTGCGGCAGCGCCGGCCGCACGTGCACCGCACGGGGCCACTTGTACGCCGCGAGGTGCGTGCGCGCCTCGGCCACCATCGCCTCGGCGTCGAAGGCGCGACCCGCCTCGGAGTCCTCGACGACGACGGCGGCGTGCACCTCCTGCCCGTGCTCCTCGTCGGCCACGCCGAACACGGCGACGGAGGCGACGCCCGGGTAGCGGACCAGCACCTCCTCGACCTCCCGGCAGTACACGTTGTAGCCGTTGCGGATGATCATGTCCTTGGCGCGGTCGACGATGCGGATCCGCCCGTCGTCGTCCTTCGTGGCGATGTCGCCGGTCCGCAGCCAGCCGTCGACGACGGCCTCGGCGGTGGCGTCGGGGTTGCCGAGGTAGCCCTTGAAGAGGTCGTGCCCGCGCACCACGAGCTCACCGCGCTCGCCGGTCGGCACGGGGGAGATGCGCTCGGGGTGCGCTGCGTCAACGACCTCCACCTCCACGCCCCACACCGCGTGACCCACCGAGCCGGGCACGGCCCGCTCGCCCACGCGGTTGAACGAGACGACCGGAGAGGTCTCGGTGAGCCCGTAGCCCTCGTGCACGGGGGCGGAGAAGACCTGCTCGAAGCGCTCGAGAACCGCCTCGGCCAGCGAGGCGCCCCCCGAGATGGCGAAGCGCAGCGGAGGCAGCTGGTGACCGGCCTCGCGGTGCGGGCCGGCCGCCTGCAGCAGCGCCCCGTACATGGTCGGCACGCCGATGAAGACGTTCGCGCCCTCGGCCTCCATCACGGCCAGCGCGGCAGCCGGCTCGAACCGGGGCAGCAGCAGCACGGTGGCGCCGATGCGGAACGCGGTGTTCATCACGCACACCTGCCCGAAGGTGTGGAACAGCGGCAGCCCGCCGAAGACCACGTCGCCGGTGCGCATGTCGAAGCAGTCGATGAGCACGACGTTGACGTTCTCGACGATCGCGAGGTGCGACCCGACGGCGCCCTTGGGCCTGCCCGTGGTGCCCGAGGTGTAGAGCACGGTGGCCGGCGCCAGCGGCGGGGTGGGGACCAGCCGCTCCAGGGGCTCGGCGGCCCGGGCCTCGTCCTCCAGCCGGGGAGCCGGCACGGCGTCGACCTTCTCGTCGGGGACCAGCACCGTCACCACGGGCAGCCCCGCCGCCGCCGCCGCGGGCAGCGCCGCCGCGAGCACGGGCGCCGCGGCGACCACGAGCACCGCGCCGGAGTCGCGCAGCACGTGCTCGACCTCCTCAGCGGTGAAGAGCAGGTGCACGGGCACGACGACGGCGCCCAGCGCCAGCACCCCGAAGTACACCCGGGGGAAGTCCGTCGTGTTCGGCACCAGGACGGCCACCCGGTCTCCCGGTCCCACCCCGCGGGCGCGCAGCGCACCGGCGACGGCCCGTGCCTGGTCCCACAGCTCGGCGTAGGTGGTGCGCTGCTCCCCGCACACCACGGCCACCCTGTCGGCGTGGCGCTCGGCCGAGGACGCCAGGAGCGAGGCCACCGACAGCGACCCCAGGCCCGGGCCCGTCAGGGCGTCGGCGCGGGGG
Organism: Actinomycetales bacterium; assembly: GCA_022701985.1. GTDB lineage: Bacteria > Actinomycetota > Actinomycetes > Actinomycetales > Quadrisphaeraceae > Quadrisphaera. The sequence continues at coordinate 11,640 of JAKONK010000021.1, read as the reverse complement.
TCGGGCCAGGCGCCGGCGGGAGCGGGGCTGGGGGCGGGGGCGTCGGTCGTGGTCACGGGTCCTCCTCCTGCGCCGTCGGCGGTGGCGGCGCGTCGTCGTCATCGTCGCCCGAAGGTCGTGGGCGGTCCACCCGTCCCCCTGTCGGTCGACGCCCCGTGCTGCCAGACTCCTGCGGCGCTCGTGCTGCTGCGAGCGCGCCCCGCCCCGCCGTCCCACCCCCGAGGAGATCCCCGTGAAGGGCTTCCGAGACTTCGTCCTGCGCGGCAACGTGGTCGACCTGGCCATCGCCGTCCTCATCGGCGCCGCGTTCGGGGCGCTGGTGAAGTCGTTCACCGACGACATGCTGACCCCGCTGCTGGGAGCCTTCGGCGGCGTCCAGGACTTCTCCGACGTGACGTTCGCGGTCAACGGCAGCCTCTTCTACATCGGCCGGTTCATCAACGCGGTGATCGCCTTCCTCATCACCGCGGCCGTCCTCTACTTCTTCGTCGTCAAGCCCGTCAACGCCCTCATGGCCCGCTACCGCACCCAGCCGGAGCCGACGGCACCCGTGCGCGACTGCCCCGAGTGCCTGTCCAAGATCCCGGTGCGGGCGTCGCGCTGCGCCTTCTGCACGGCTGCGGTGGTGCCCGCCGCCTGAGCGGGGTAGGTCTGCGCCATGGCGATGGTGAGGAAGACCGGGAAGGACGCCGGCGAGGTCCGCGAGGAGGAGCTGCCCAGCACGCTGCAGCGATCCGGTGAGAAGGCGCAGGCGACGTTCGCGAAGGCGCACGACTCCGCCGAGGAGACCTACGCCGACGCGCCGAACACCGAGGAGCGGGCCCGCCGCACCGCGTTCGCGGCGCTCAAGCACACCCACGAGAAGGTGGGCGACCACTGGGAGCCCAAGGAGGGCGGCCGGAAGGGCCCCTCCGACCCCCAGGCCGCGGGCGGGGCGGACACCGACCGGCCCACCGCCGGCGGCGTGGACGAGAGCGCGACCAAGGAGCACCTGCTCGAGCTGGCGCGGCGCCTCGACGTGCCGGGCCGCTCCACGATGAGCAAGGACGAGCTGGTCGAGGCCCTGCAGAAGGCCAACGACCGGGCCACGGCCGCGGCGCGGGACCGCTGACCCAGCGGGCCGTCCGACCCGCAGGTGCGACGAGGGCGGTGGGGCGGGTCGTCCCCGTCCCACCGCCCTCCGGCGTCGTGGTGCTGCTGCGCTCAGGCAGCGGTCACTGGCACGCCTCGCACTCGTCGCCGTTCTCGATGGAGCAGGCGGTGGCGCCGGTCAGCCAGTCGTCCTCCTCCTCGACGGCGGGGGAGGCGGTCTCGACGGGGGCGGTGCTCTGGGTCATGGGGACCTCCGTGGGGTCGGCCGTCTCCGCCGTCTCAGGCGTGGTGCGGCGCGGGCGCGGGACCGTCAACAGTAGACGCCCTCCGGGACGTCCGGCCGGACAGGCACGCCACGGCGGCGAGGGCCAGCGCGACGCCGTCCTCCACCAGCGCGGCCTGCCAGTCCGGGACCCGCTGCCCGGCCCAGCGGCGCCACGCCAGGCCGCCCCACGACCCGCCGGCGGCGCCCGCGGCTGCGGCGACGGCCGGGACGACGGCGTTCGCGCCCTCGCGCGCGGACAGCGCTGACGCGCCCGCCGCGGCCGCGACGAAGCGCGCCGGGAGGCCCTGGGCCGAGGTGCGGGCGGGGGTGCCCGGCGCCTTGTCCGCCACCAGCTCGCCCACCACCGGCACCACGGCCAGGGCCCTGGCGGCCGCCGGGGCTCCGGAGGTCAGCGCCGGGGCCGCCAGGCCGAGGCTGCTGCGGCACCCCGTGGCCACGCCGAGCAGCGCCGACCGGCCCACCAGGCCGGGGCGGGCCGGCCGGCGCACCGCCGCGCCCGGCTCGAGGGCGCGCAGGGTCGCGTGGGTCGCGGCGCCGAACGCGAGGTGGGGGACGGCGTCGGAGAACCAGTCCTGCGGGGTCCAGGTGCGCAGGTCCGAGACGCCGAGGGCGTGCATCGGCAGGTCGGTGGCCGCCATCGCCGCGGCACCGGTCACCGCTGCGCCCACGGGGGCGGAGAAGCGCAGGCCGGCTGCCCGCACAGCGGCCAGGGCCACGCCCGTGGCGAGCCCGGCGGCGGTGCCCGACAGCGCGCCCAGCGCCGTGAGCCGGTTGCTGCGCTCGGAGCGGGAGCCCGGCACGTCGCGGCCGGTCGCGGCGAGCGCGGCCTCGACGGTCTGCTCGGGGGCCGAGCTGGCGTCGCGGCCTCGCCAGGCGATGTCGGCGTAGGTGACGGCGTTCAGGACGGTCGTCCCGACGGCGCCGGCCGCGAGCCCGCGGCCCAGGACTGGTGATCGGTGGGGAGCCATGCCCGTCACCGTGGGCCGCGCCGCGCAGGAGGGCAACCCGAGGGCCGGGTGCGGGCGTTCTGGGGCATTCGTGTGGCACCCTCCTGCTGTGTGCAGCAGCGTCGGCGCTCGCCCGCTCGGGTGGTCGTCGCGCCTGCGGGCTCACGTCTCCCCCCGGCGTCGACGAGACAGCGGGTGTGGAGGTGGCTGAGCGAGCGCTGCGGCGCATGACGAACAGGTCCGGACCCGGGTACGCGGTGGGCACGTGGGGTGCGTCCGCCGCGGTGGCGGGCTCGGTCCTCGGGCTGTGCGCCGCCACGGGGTCCGCGTGGCCCGCTGCCGCGCTGCCGGTGGCCGGAGGTGCGCTGGCCGCGATGCCGCTGGGCGTCGCCGTCACGGTCGTCGGCGCGGTGCCCCTCGCGGCCGCCGCGGCCGCCGTCGCGCTCACCGCCCTGGCCCGCGGAGACCTCGAGTCGGCGGCCGGGATCGGCGCGGTCGCGCTGCTCGGCCTGGTGGCCGGTGCGCTCGTCGTCGTCCAGCGCCGCCGCGCCGCTGCGGAGCTCGAGGCCGCGCTGCAGCTGGCCGACGCCGTCTCCGTGGTCGACGAGACCACCGGCTGCTACAACGCCAACGGCCTGGACCTCCTCGCCCGCCACGTGCTGGGCTCGGCCCGGCGCACCAGCGGCGCGATGCACGCCTCCCTCGTCCAGCTGGGCGACCTCGAGCCCGTCTCCGAGCTCGGCGGGCCGCAGGCCGTCGCCGAGGTGGTCGGTGGCGTCGCCGACGCGCTGCGCGGCAGCACCCGCGGCGCCGACATCGTGGGCCGCTGGGCCGACGACCTCTTCGTGGTGCTCGGTCCGGGCACCGGCACCACCCCCGCCGAGCTCGAGCGCCGCCTGCGCGTGCGCCTGCTCGGCACCCCCGACGCCCCGCTGGTGCGCTGGGCCTGCTCCCTCACCGTCGGCTCCGGGATCCTCGAGCCCTGGGACTCCGGGGGCCTGGCCGAGCTGGTCTCCCGCGCCGAGCAGGACCTCGCGCTCCGCCGCGCCCTGCGCGCGCCCAGCGCCGCCGAGCCGGTCCGCCCCCAGCCGGTCCCGCGCTCCGAGGACAGCCCCGGTCCCGTCGCCTGACCGTCGCCCGACCCGCCTCCCGCATGGCACGGGGTGGCCCTGTGCCAGTAGGAGTGGCACAGGGCCACCCCGTGCCATCCGGGTGTGACGGGTGAGCCCGGCGGTCGGGACGGCGGGCGCGGCGGGCGCGGCCTAGCCTCGCCGGGTGCTCCCGTACCGCGGCGTCGTCGTCGACCTCGTGCGGGCGTGCCACCCCGTGCCCGCCGCCGCGGTGACGGGGTTCGCCGCGGCCCTCGCCGCCGCGAGCGCGCCCGGCGGCGCACCGCCCGCTGTCCGGTGGAGCGCCGCCGGCAGGACGGCGACCGCCGTGGGCCTCGGCCAGCTCGCCGTGGGGTGGGCGAACGACGCCGTCGACGCACCGCTCGACGCCGCCGCCGGCCGCACCGAGAAGCCGGTCGCCGCGGGCAGACTGCCGCGCGCCCTGGTGGCGGGCCTCGCCGTCGCGGCGACGGCCGCCGCCGTCCCCGCCTCCCTGCGGCTCGACCGCGGGGGGCGCAGCGGCACCGGCCGCCTGCACCTCGTCGTCCTGGCCGCGGCCCTCGGCTACGACCTGGGGCTCAAGGGGACCCCGGCCAGCCCCCTGCCCTACCTGGCCTTCTTCGGATCCCTGCCGGCGGTCGCCGCCGGAGCCGCCGGCCGCCCCGCGCCCCGACTGCTCTGCGCCGCCGCCGGGCTGCTCGGACTGGCGGGGCACCTGGCCAACACCGTCCCCGACGCCGAGGCCGACGCGGCCACCGGCGTCCGCGGGCTGCCCCAGCGCCTCGGGCCGCGCGCCAGCCGCACCGGCGCGGCCCTGGGGGTGGCCGCCGCTGACGCCCTGCTGCTCGCGGGCCGCGGCCCGCAGCTGGGCCGCTCCGCCCGGACGCTGCTGCTGGCCGCCGGCGCCGCGGGGGCGCTCGGCGCCGCCGCGGACGGGCGCACCGGCTTCCGGGCCGTCATGGCCGCCGCCGGCCTCAGCGTCGCGGGGGTCCTCGCCGACGCCGCCACCGGCTCCCGGGCGCTGCTGCGCTGACGCCCGGAGACCGCCCGGGCCGCGCTACTACCCTGGTGGTGACGACGCCGGGAGCGACCGGCGCCCCCCGAGAGGACCTCCCACCGCATGAGCACCACGGACCAGCCCGCCCCCGCGACCAGCGACGCACCGCCGCAGCGGTACACCGCTCAGCTCGCGGCCGAGCTGGAGCTCGCGTGGCAGCAGCGCTGGGCCGACGAGGGCACCTTCGAGGCCCCCAACCCCAGCGGGCCGTGGGGCGACGCCGAGGCGGTCGCCGGGCGCGAGCCGCTGTTCGTCATGGACATGTTCCCGTACCCCTCGGGCGCTGGCCTGCACGTCGGACACCCGCTGGGCTACATCGCCACCGACGTGTGGGCGCGCTACCAGCGCATGTGCGGCCGCAACGTGCTGCACACGCTGGGCTACGACGCGTTCGGCCTGCCGGCCGAGCAGTACGCGGTGCAGACGGGCCAGCACCCGCGCGTCACCACCGAGGCCAACATCACCACGATGCGCCGCCAGCTGCGGCGCCTGGGCCTGGGGCACGACGCCCGCCGGTCGGTCTCCACCATCGACCCGGAGTACTACCGGTGGACCCAGTGGATCTTTCGCGAGCTGTTCGAGAGCTGGTACGACCCCGAGCACGTCCGCGCCGACGGCGGTCGCGGTGCGGCCCGCCCGGTCGCGGAGCTCCGCGCCGCCTACGCCTCCGGCGCCCGCCGGCCCGAGGACGGCTCCACCTGGGCCGAGCTGGACGACGTCGCCCGCCGCCGCCTGGTCGACGCGCACCGCCTGGCGTACGTCTCCGACACGCCCGTCAACTGGTGCCCGGGCCTGGGCACGGTGCTGGCGAACGAGGAGGTCACCGCCGATGGCCGCAGCGAGCGCGGCAACTTCCCCGTGGTCAAGCGCCCGCTGAAGCAGTGGATGCTGCGCATCACCGCCTACGCCGACCGCCTCGTCGACGACCTGGAGCGGCTGGACTGGCCCGAGGCCGTCAAGTCGATGCAGCGCCACTGGATCGGCCGCTCCACCGGGGCCCAGGTCCGGTTCGCGCTGGTCGGCTCGACGGTCGGCCCGGCCGCCGGTGAGCAGGACCTCGAGGTCTTCACCACCCGTCCGGACACGCTCTTCGGGGTCACGTTCATGGTGGTGGCCCCCGAGCACGCCTCGCTGGACGCCGTGCCCGCCGCGTGGCCCGAGGGCACGCCGGAGCCCTGGACCGGGGGCGCCGCCACCCCGGCCGAGGCCGTCGCCGCCTACCGCGTGCAGGCCGCGGCCCGCACCGACGCCGAGCGCACCGACGAGGGGCGGACCAAGACCGGTGTGTTCACCGGCCTGCACGCGACCAACCCCGTGACCGGCACCGCGGTCCCCGTCTTCACCGCCGACTACGTGCTCATCGGGTACGGCACCGGCGCGATCATGGCCGTCCCCGGCCAGGACGAGCGCGACTTCGCCTTCGCCGAGCGCTTCGAGCTGCCCGTCATCCGCACGGTGCAGCCCCCCGAGGGCTTCGAGGGCGGGGCGTTCACCGGCGAGGGCCCGGCCGTCAACTCCTCCAACGACGACGTCGACCTCGACGGGCTGGACGTCGTCGCCGCGAAGGAGCGCATCGCCGCGCACCTGGAGCGCACCGGCGCCGGCCGACCCGTCACCACCTACCGCCTGCGCGACTGGCTGTTCAGCCGCCAGCGCTACTGGGGCGAGCCCTTCCCGGTCGTCTACGACGAGCACGGGCTGCCCCTGGCGGTCCCGGCCGACCAGCTCCCGGTGCTGCTGCCGGAGGTGCCGGACTACTCCCCGCGCACCTTCGAGCCCGACGACGTCACCAGCGACCCGGAGCCGCCTCTGGCCCGAGCGCAGGAGTGGGTGCACGTCACCCTCGACCTGGGCGACGGCCCGAAGCAGTACCGCCGCGAGACCAACACCATGCCCAACTGGGCGGGGTCGTGCTGGTACGAGCTGCGCTACCTCGACCCGCAGAACACCGAGCTGCTGGTCGACCCCGACGTCGAGCGGTACTGGATGGGACCGCGCGCCGACCGCGCCGCCGGGGGCCCCGGTGCTGCTGACACCGGCGGCGTCGACCTGTACGTCGGCGGCGTCGAGCACGCCGTCCTGCACCTGCTGTACGCGCGGTTCTGGCACAAGGCCCTGTTCGACCTGGGGCACGTCTCCTCCGAGGAGCCGTTCCGCCGCCTGTTCAACCAGGGCTACGTGCAGGCCGACGCCTTCACCGACGGGCGCGGCTTCCACGTGCCGGCCGCCGAGGTCGTCGAGACCACCTCGGCCTCCGGCGCCCGGGAGTTCAGCTTCGAGGGCGAGCCCGTCACCCGCGAGTACGGGAAGATGGGCAAGAGCCTGAAGAACGTCGTCACGCCCGACGAGATGTACGAGGCGTACGGCGCCGACACCTTCCGCCTGTACGAGATGTCGATGGGCCCGCTCGACCAGTCCCGGCCGTGGGAGACCCGCGCCGTGGTCGGGTCGCAGCGGTTCCTGCAGCGCCTGTGGCGCAACGTCGTCGACGAGATGACCGGCCAGCTCGTCATCACCGAGGAGCCCGCCACCGCGGCCGTGCGCGCCCTGGTGCACCGCACCACCGACGGCGTCTCGGCCGACCTCGCGGCGCTGCGCTTCAACACGGCGATCGCCAAGCTGATCGAGCTCAACAACGAGCTCACCAAGCTCCCCGCGGCGCCCCGCGAGGCCGTGGAGCCGCTCGTGCTGATGCTGGCGCCGCTGGCCCCCCACGTCGCCGAGGAGCTCTGGCGCCGGCTGGGCCACGCCGGCTCGCTGGCCCACCACCCGTTCCCGCAGGCAGACCCCGCCCTGCTGGTGCAGGAGACGGTCACCTGCGTGGTGCAGGTGCAGGGCAAGGTCCGCGACCGCCTCGAGGTGCCCGCCGACATCACCGAGGACGCGCTGCGCGAGCTCGCCCTCGCCTCCCCGGCGCTGCAGCGCGCCCTCGACGGCCGCGGTGTGCGCACCGTCGTCGTGCGGGCCCCGAAGCTCGTCAACGTGGTCCCCGCCTGACGCGCTGACCGTCCGGCTGCCGGCTGGCTGACCGACCGACGGCCCCGGGTCGCCCACAGGGGCGCCCGGGGCCGCCGTCGTCCACAGGTGGGCTCCGACGCGCCCTGCGCGCCGTGCGGCGGGGCCAGCCTGGGCCGGTGCTGGAGGACGACGGCGCCGCTGGCGACCAGCCGCTGCGCGACCGGTCCGCGGTGCGCTCCCCGCCGTCGCGGGCGCAGCGGCGCCGCGAGGAGGTGGCGTGGTCGCCGACCGCGTGGCAGCTGCTGCGCGAGGGCCGGTGGGCCCTGGCGCCGAGCGCCGCGGCCGGCGGGCTGGTGGTCGTCGCCGGGGTCGTCGTCCTGCTCGTCCTCGGGCTGGGCAGCGCGGGAGGGGCGGTGGACACCCCGAGCCCCGGCGTCGCCGTGCCCCTGCGCGGCAGCGCCAGCCCCACCGCGACCGCAGCGACCTCGGCGTCGACGGTCACGACCGCGAGCGCGCCCGCGGAGGTCGTCGTCGACGTCACCGGCGAGGTCGCCCGCCCCGGGCTGGTGCGCCTGGGGGCGGGCGCGCGGGTGGACGACGCGCTGCGGGCGGCGGGCGGCCCCCTCGACGGCGCCGACCTGCGGCGGCTGAACCTCGCCCGCGTCCTCGCCGACGGCGAGCAGCTGGTGGTCCCCGCGCCCGGTGAGGAGCTCCCGGAGCCACCCGCGGCCCCGCCGGCCGCGCTCGGCGGGCCCGCGGCCGCCGCCGGGGGGACTGCGGCTCCGGCGACCGACGGCGCCGGCCGCAGTCCGGGCAGCGCGTCCGAGGGGCCGGTCGACCTGAACAGCGCCACCGCCGCTGACCTCGACGCGCTGCCGGGGGTGGGGCCGGTGCTCGCACAGCGCATCCTCGACCGGCGCGCCGCCCACGGGCCGTACACGAGCGTCGACGAGCTGGCCGAGGTCCAGGGCATCGGCCCGACGATCCTGGCGCGGCTCGCGCCGCGGCTCCGGGTGTGAGCGGGGTCCGGGGCGCCGCGCGCGGCGGTGGGACGGCACGCCGCCCCGACCTGCGGCTGGTGGTGCCCGCCCTGGTGGCGTGGGCCGCAGCCGCCGCCGCGCTGCCGGCACCCCCGGCGCTGCTGGGCGCGGTCGCCGTCACCGCGGTCATCGGCGCGGTGTGCCTCCTCGGGGGCGGGCGCGGGGGAGCGGTGGCGCTGTCGCTGGTGCTCGTGGGCGCCGTCTGCGCCTCGGTGCTGGCCACCCAGGTGGCCCGCGGGCGCGGGCAGCTGGAGCCGCTGGCGGCACAGCGCGCGGTCGCCGTGGTGGAGGGCAGCGCCGCCACCGACGCCCACCGGGTGCGGCCGGACCCGGCGCGTCCCTGGGCGGACCGCTCGCCCCGCTGGGTCGTGAGGCTGCACGCCGAGCGGGTCACCGGGCGCGGGAGCACGACCGCGGCCGACGCCGAGGTGCTCGTGCTGGGGGGTCCGGCGTGGGAGCCGGTGCGCCGCGGCGACCGGGTGGTGGCGAGGGGGCGCCTGGAGGCGACCGCTCCGGCCGACTCCGCCAGCGCCGTCCTCACCCCGCTGGGCGGCCCGGCCACCTCGCCTCCGGCGGGCCGCTGGGCCCGGTGGGGCCAGGAGCTGCGGGCGGGTCTCGTCAGCGCGTGCGCGCCCCTGCCGCCCGACGCGCGCGGTCTCCTCCCCGGCCTGGTCGTGGGCGACACCACCGCTCTGCCGCCCGACCTCGACGCGGCGATGCGGGCGACGGGGCTCACCCACCTCACGGCGGTCAGCGGTGGCAACACCGCGCTGGTGACGAGCGCGGTGCTGGTCGGGGCGACGGCGCTGGGGGTCGGCCGCCGCGCGCGCCTGCTGCTGGCGGGGGCGGCGCTGCTGGCCTTCGCCGCGCTCGCCGGGGGCGAGCCCAGCGTCCTGCGGGCGGCGGTCATGGGTGCCGCGGTGCTGCTCGGCGCCGGGGCCTCGCGCGGCGGGGCGGGCGTGCCCGCGCTGGCGGCGGCCGCGACGGCCCTGCTCGTGCTCGACCCGTGGCTCGCCCGTGCGGCGGGCTTCGCGCTGTCCGTGCTGGCCACGGGGGCGCTGCTCGTCCTCGTCCCCGCCTGGTCCGCCCGCCTGGTCGACGGGGTGGCGCGGGTGGGGAGGACCACGAGGGCCGGGCCGCACGCCGCACCCGTTCCACCCCGTACCCCTGCGCGGCACGGCCGTGCCGCGCAGGCCCTCGCCACGGCGCTGGCGGTGCCGCTCGCCGCGCAGGCCGTCTGCGCGCCGGTGCTGCTCCTGCTGGTGCCTGGCGTCCCGCTCCTCGCGGTCCCCGCGAACCTCCTCGCTGCCCCGGCCGTCGCCCCGGCGACGCTGCTCGGGCTGGTCGCCGTGGTGCTGGAGCCCGTCTGGCCCACGGGGGCGGGCGTCGCCGCGCACCTCGGGGGTCTGGGTGCCCGGTGGCTGGCGCTGGTCGCCCGGACGGGTGCGGCGGTGCCCGGGACGCAGCTGCCCTGGCCGCAGGGGCCCCTGCCCGCGCTGGGCCTGGCCGCGGTCGTCGTCGGGCTCGCCCTCGTGCCGCGGGCGCTGCGGCGGTGCCTCCGGTGAGCGGCCGGTGAGCAGGTGGGGGAGCGTCGCAGGGGCGTGGCAGGGTGTCGCCGTGGCCACCTCCCGCACGCCGTCGCGCTCCCGTCCGAGCGGCGCCGGGGAGCAGGCGCGCAGCGCCGGAGCCCTGCCGTGGCACCTCGCCGAGCCGGGTCCCGTCGTCCTGGTCACCGGTCCCGAGTCCCTCCTGGCCGAGCGCGCCGTCGAGCGGGTGCGCGCCGCCTGCCGCGAGCGGTCACCCGACCTCGAGGTGGTCTCGGTGGAGGCCGCCGCCTACCGCACCGGCGAGCTGTCGCAGTGGACCAGCCCCTCGCTGTTCGAAGAGGCGCGCCTGGTGGTGGTCACCGGCCTCGAGGCCGCTCCCGACGCGCTGGTCACCGACGTCACCGCAGCCCTCGGCGAGCTCCCGGACGACGTGGTCCTCGTGCTGCGCCACGGCGGCGGCGCCCGCGGCGCGGCGCTGCTCAAGGCCGCGCGCGCGGTGCCGGGGGCGGTGCTCGTGGAGTGCCCGCCCGTCAAGACGCCCGCCGAGCAGCGGGCCTTCGCCCAGACGGAGCTGAAGGCGCACGGCCGGGGGATCGAGGACGCGGCGCTGGAGGCGCTGCTGCTCGCCGTCGGCAGCGACCTGCGGGCGCTGGCGGCGGCCTGCTCCCAGCTCGTCGCCGACGTGCCACCGGCGGGCCGGGGCCGTGCGGCGCGCCTCACCGAGGACGACGTGCAGCGCTACTACGGGGGTCGCGCCGAGGTCACCGGCTTCAAGGTGGCCGACGCCGCCGTCCTGGGCCACCACGCGGAGGCGCTGCGGCTGCTGCGCCAGGCGCTGGAGTCCGGGCTCGACCCGGTGCCGCTCGTGGCCGCGCTCGCGCTGAAGCTGCGGTCGATGGCGAAGGTCGCCTCCGCGGGCCGCGGCTCCGACCAGGTGCTCGCCAAGAGCCTCGGCATGGCGCCGTGGCAGGTGCGCACCACCCGCGACGCCCTGCGCGGGTGGACGCCCGACGGCATCGCCGCCAGCATCACCGCGCTCGCCGACGCCGACGAGGCCGTCAAGGGCGGTGGCCGCGACCCGCGCTACGCCGTCGAGCGGGCGGTCATCGCCGTGGTCCGCGCCCGCGGCGCCACCGGCTGAGGCGCACCGGGTCGGAGCGCACCCGGGGACAGCAGAGGGCGGTGACGGACCGGAGTCCGTCACCGCCCTCGGTGCTGGTGCTCGACCAGCGCCCCGCTCAGGAAGCGGAGGAAGCGACCTTGGCCAGCGCCGACTTGCGGTTGGCGGCCTGGTTCTTGTGGATGACGCCCTTGGAGACGGCCTTGTCGAGCTTGCGGCTCGCGGCGCGCAGCGCGGCGGCAGCGGTCTCGGCGTCGCCGGACTCGGCGGCCGTGCGCACGGAGCGGACGACGGTGCGCAGCTCGGACTTCACGGCCTTGTTGCGCAGGCGCGCCAGCTCGTTGGTGCGGTTGCGCTTGATCTGGGACTTGATGTTGGCCACGGGCCGGTCACTCCGTCGCGATTCAGGGGGCGGTTCTCAGGACAGGTGCTGCTGGTGCTGAAGCTCTCCGCGGCACCCGCTCGGTCGGTGTCCGACCGCGGC
>JAKONK010000020.1 GCA_022701985.1 Actinomycetales bacterium | reverse complement strand
CCAGCCGTCGGCGGGCCAGAAGCGGGAGGAGTCGGGGGTGAGCAGCTCGTCGCCGAGGACCAGCGCGGCGGGGTCGGCCGGGTCGGCGGCGGGGTCGAGGCCGAACTCCACCTTGGTGTCGGCGAGCAGCACGCCGCGCTCCTCGGCCAGCTCGGCGGCGCGGGTGTAGAGGCCGAGGGTGGTCTCGCGCAGCTGGGCGCCGCGCTCGGCGCCGACCAGCGCGGCGACGCCGGCCTCGTTGACGGGCTCGTCGTGCAGGCCGACGGCGGCCTTGGTGGTGGGGGTGAACAGGGGGGCGCGCAGGCGGTCGCCGTCGCGGAGCCCCTCCGGCAGCTCGACCCCGGCCAGGGACCCGGTGGCGCGGTACTCCTCCAGGCCGGAGCCGGTGAGGTACCCGCGGGCGATGCACTCCACGGGGAGCATGTCGAGGCGTCGGACCACCATCGCGCGGCCGGCGACGGCGCCGGGGACGCCGGCCGCGGCGTCGGCGCCGATGACGTGGTGGCGCACCAGGCCCCACCCCTCGAGCTGCTCGAACCACCACAGGCTCAGCGCCGTGAGCAGCGCGCCCTTGTCGGGGACGGGCGTCGACAGCACGTGGTCGTACGCGCTGATGGTGTCGCTGACGACGACGAGCAGCCGGTCGTCACCGCCGGTGCCGCTCGAGGGGGCGGCCGCGCCGTCGGGGGCGTAGAGCCGGCGCACCTTGCCGGCGTGGACGAGGTGCCAGCCGGGCAGCTGCTCGTCGGTGCCGCCGGGGTCGCCGGTCGCTGCGGTGGCCTGCGCGTCGCTCACCCGGAGAACCCTGGCAGGGGCGTCCCGGTCAGCGGCGCGGGGGTCGGCCGGCCGCGGGCCGCGTCGGCCGCCCAGCGCACGGCGAGGGCCGCCTGGTCGAGGCCCAGCGGCGGCAGGGCGGCCGCGCTGCCGGGCGGGCCGACGGCGGTGGCGGCCACGGAGAACGTCCACCGGTCCTCGACGACCAGGACCGCCAGGTGGAACGTCTGCACCTGCGCCTGCGGGCCCCACGGGCGGCCGGCGACGACGCGCTGCCAGGAGCGCACGGCCACCACCTGCTGCTCCCCCGAGGGGCTGGTCGCCGTCCTCAGCGAGCAGGAGGGCACGGGCTGCCCGTCGGAGCCGTCCGGGACGGGCACGGCCGACGCGGCGGTGCACGGGTCGAGGTCCGCCCCGGTCGGCGCCCTCAGGGGCGTGGTCAGGCGCCACGCGACGCGCGTCGCGGGCTCGCCGTCGACGGGGCCCCAGGTCGCGGCGCCCGCGGGCGCACCGACCTGCACGGGCGGAGCGACCGCCTGACCCGCCTGACCCAGCTGCTCGTCGGGCCGTCCCGCGGAGCGGCTGGCGTCGACGAGCCGCGGGAAGCCGTCACCCGTGCGCTGCGAGGGGTCGCGGACGGTGCTGGTCACGGCCCGCGACCACGCCAGGGGTCCGAGCCGCGGCGCCGCCCCGGCGAGGGCCTCCTCGAAGAGCCGCTGGTCGAAGCCGAGGTCCTCCGGGAGCGCGGCGCGAGCCGCGAGCTCGGCCTGCCGGCGGGTCTCGTCGCGGTCCTCGGCCTCCTCGCGGACGCGGGCGTCGGCGGCGGCCCGGGCCGCGGCGGTGCGCTCCGCGGCGGCAGCGGCGACCTGCTGGTGCTGGCGCGCCACCCCGGCGGTCACGAGGACGGCGACGACGAGCACCCCGGCCAGCACGGCCAGCACCCGGGTGCGCCGGCCGCGCCGTCGGCGCGGGGGCCGGGAAGGCTCCGGAGCGGGTGGGAGGTCGAGGTCCAGGTCCAGGTCGAGGTGGAGGTCGGCCCCGTCGTCGGGGGGCCCGGCCGGACCGGGCGCCGTCCTGCTCACGACGGCTCCACCGAGGCGACGACGGCGGCCGCCACCGCGCCCAGGGCGGGGAGGTCGAGCGGGGGGTCGGCGGTGCCGGTGGACCACGCGGCGGCCACGGCGGCCCGGCCGCCGCTGACGAGCACGACCTCGCGCACCTGCACCCGCGAGGTCCCCTCACCGGTCGTGCCGGTGCGCACCGCGGTGCCGCGCTCCCCCGCCGACCTGACCTCGCAGGTGGTGCCGGCGCGGGGGTCCAGCACCTGGGGCCAGGTGCCCGTGCGCACGCCGGGCACCCGGCACGGGTGGGCGCCGGTGACCGCCGGGGGGCCGGTGAGCAGGCGGAACCCGGTGCGCTGGGCGCCGGTGGGGCTGGCCGGCCAGGTGCCCACCACCTGGAGGTCGAGGGGGGCGCCGAGGCGCCCGCCGCGGGCTCCGACGTCCGCGGCGGACCACGCCGGCGGCGGGCCGGACCCGTCGGCGGCGGCGAGGGCGCGGGTGGCGGCCGCGGTCGCGGTCGAGGCGACCGAGGTGCCCGCGGCGGACCGCTCGACCTCCCGCTCGGCGGCGCGCTGCGCCGCCTGCGCCCGGGCCTCCGCCTGCGCCGCGCTGGCGGCGGCCGCGTCCTGGGCGCGCTCGTGCTGCCACCCGCCCACCACGAGCAGGGCGACCAGGGCCGCCGCGCCGAGGGCGAGCCGGCGGCGGCGCGCGCGGTCCCGTGGCCGCTGCGAGCGCGGGCCGGCCGGTCGCGGGCGGTCAGGTGCCCCGGGCGGATCGACGGCGGAGAGGTCGACCTCGTCGACCGGCTCGGCCCCCCCGCTCACGGGGCATCATCACCCCGCCCACCTCCGGCCGCACCCCCCGAGGAGGGTGCGGCCGGAGGCGGTCAGGAGGCGACGACAGCGCCCTCGGCGGCGGCGCGGGCGATGTCGGTGCGGGAGTGCCCGCCCTCGAGGGCCACGGAGGCGAGGCGCCCGTAGGCCGCGGCGCGCGCCGACCCCAGGTCGGAGCCGGACCCCACCACCGACAGGACGCGTCCTCCGGAGGAGACCAGGCGGCCCTCGGCGTCGAGCTCGGTGCCCGCGTGCAGCACCCAGGCGGCCTCGTCGCCGGCGCCGGCGCCGGCGCCCTCGACCAGGCCTCCGGTCCGGGTGGCCGCCGGGTACCCCGGAGCGGCCAGCACCACCACGACGGCGGCGCCGGACGACCAGCGCAGCGGGCCGACGTCGTCGAGGTGGGACTGCAGGCGGCCCGTGGCGCAGGCGTGCAGCAGCCCCGCCAGCGGCGTGCGCAGGCGCGCGAGCACCACCTGGGTCTCGGGGTCTCCGAAGCGGGCGTTGAACTCCACGACGCGCACGCCGCGCGAGGTCAGCGCGAGCCCGCAGTACAGGACGCCGGCGAAGGGGGTGCCGCGGCGGCGCATCTCGTCGATGACGGGCTGCGCGACGGTCGCGACGACCTCGTCGACCAGGCCGGCGGGCGCCCAGGGCAGCGGCGAGTAGGCGCCCATGCCCCCGGTGTTGGGGCCCTCGTCGCCGTCGAGGGCGCGCTTGGAGTCCTGGGCGGGGGCCAGCGGCACCACGGAGGTGCCGTCGGAGAGCACGAAGAGCGACACCTCGGGACCGTCGAGGAAGTCCTCGACGACCACCTGCGCGCCGGGACGCTCCAGGCAGGCGGCGGCGTGCGCCAGCGCCTCCTCGCGCGAGCCCGTCACGACGACGCCCTTGCCGGCGGCGAGCCCGTCGTCCTTGACGACGTGCGGCGCACCGAACTGGTCGAGCGCGTCGGCGACCTCCTCGGTGGTGGTGCAGACCCGGGCCATCGCCGTGGGGACGCCGGCGGCGGCCATCACCTGCTTGGCGAAGGCCTTGCTGCCCTCGAGCTCGGCGGCGTGCGCGGAGGGCCCGAAGCACGCGACGCCGGACGCGCGGACCGCGTCGGCCACACCCGCCACCAGCGGCGCCTCCGGGCCGATGACCACGAGGTCGGCCCCCAGCTCGGCGGCCAGCGCCGCGACGGCGTCGCCGTCGCACGGGTCGACCGGCAGGCAGCCGAGCACGCCCGGCTCGGCGGCCGGGCCGGGGCCGCCGGGGGCGACCCAGACGCCGGCCACGGCCGGGTCGGCCGCCAGCGAGCGGGCCAGGGCGTGCTCGCGCGCACCCGACCCGATGACCAGGACCGTCATCTCCGCCACGCGCTCAGCCCTCGAGGAGGTCGGTGCGGACGACGATCTGCTCGCGCTCGGGCCCGACGCCGATGGCGCTGATCCGCACCCCGGACAGCTCCTCCAGGCGCAGCACGTACTCCTGCGCCGCGGTCGGCAGGTCCTCGAAGGTGCGCGCGCCGGAGATGTCCTCGGTCCAGCCCGGGAGCTCCTCGTAGACGGGCTTCGCGTGGTGGAAGTCCGTCTGCGTCATCGGGATCTCGGTGTGGCGGACGCCGTCGACGTCGTACCCGACGCAGACGGGGATGGTCTCGTAGCCGGTGAGGACGTCGAGCTTGGTGAGCACCAGGTCGGTCAGGCCGTTGACGCGCGCGGTGTAGCGGGCGATCAGCGCGTCGTACCACCCGGTGCGGCGCGGGCGGCCCGTCGTCGTGCCGAACTCGCCGCCGGCGCGGCGCAGGCCCTCGCCGACGTCGTCGAGCAGCTCGGTCGGGAACGGCCCCTCGCCGACGCGGGTCACGTACGCCTTGGCGACGCCCACGATCCTGTCGACCCGGTTCGGCGGCACGCCCGAGCCGGTGCAGGCACCGCCGGAGGTCGCGTTCGACGACGTCACGAACGGGTAGGTGCCGTGGTCGATGTCGAGCATGGTGGCCTGGCCGCCCTCGAACAGGACGGTCTCGCCGGCGTCGAGGCGGCGGGAGAGCTCCAGGCCCGTGTCGCAGACCATCGGGCGGATGCGGTCGGCGTAGCCGAGCAGCTCCTCGACGACCTCCTCGACGGTGATGGCGCGGCGGTTGAACACCTTGACCAGCAGCTGGTTGCGGGTCTCCAGGGCGCCCTCGACCTTCTGGGCGAGGATCTTCTCGTCGAAGAGGTCCTGGACGCGCAGGCCGATGCGGTTGACCTTGTCGGCGTAGGCCGGGCCGATGCCGCGGCCCGTGGTGCCGATGCGGCGCACGCCGAGGAAGCGCTCGGTGACCCGGTCGACGGTGCGGTGGTACGGCGCGATGAGGTGCGCGCTGGCGCTGATGAGCAGCCGCGAGCAGTCGACGCCGCGGGCGCTCAGCCCGTCGAGCTCGGTGAACAGGGCCGACGGGTCGATGACGACGCCGTTGCCGATCACCGGGGTCACCCCGGGGGTGAGGATGCCCGAGGGCAGCAGGTGCAGGGCGTACTTCTCGTCGCCGACGACGACGGTGTGGCCGGCGTTGTTGCCGCCGTTGTACTTGACGACGACGTCGATGCGGGAGCCGAGGACGTCGGTGGCCTTGCCCTTGCCCTCGTCTCCCCACTGGGCTCCGACGAGCACGATCGCGGGCATGCGGACCCTCCTGCGGGTCTGGTCTGCGGTGTCCTTGCGCGCCGAGGCTACCGGCGGGCGCCCGGCGCTCCTGCACAGGCCGTTCCCGGACGGGTCTGCGACGGTGATCCGGTGGACCCCGCCGCGCACCCCGCTGACCGCCCCGCCGCCGCGCTCGCCGTGCTCAACGGCTCCGCCGGCTCGGCGGCCGGTCCCGGCGCCCGCGACGCCCTCGCCGTGCTGCGCTCGGGCACCGAGCTGGAGGTGGCGCGCACCGGCGGGCCCGCCGACCTGCGCGCGGCCCTGGCGGGCCTGGACGGCCGCCGCCTCGTGGTGATGGGCGGTGACGGCTCGATCCACGCCGTCGTCGACGGGCTGCGCCGGCTGGGGGGCCTGCAGCTGCTGCGGGACGTCGGGCCCATCGGCGTCGTGCCGCTCGGCACCGGCAACGACCTGGCCCGCAGCCTCGGGCTGCAGGTCGGGGCGCCGGCCCTGGCGGCCCGCACCGCGCTGTCGGGGACGCCCTCCCCGGTCGAGCTGGTGCTGTCCCTGGACGCCGCCGGGGACGTCGAGGGCGTGGTCGTCAACGCGGCGCACGTCGGCATCGGGGCGTCGGCCTCGCGGCGGGCGCAGACCGGCAAGAAGGTGCTGCGGCGCTTCGCCTACCCCGCGGGCGCGCTGGCCGCCGGCGTCGCCGCCCGCCCGTGGCACCTGCGCGTGGTGGTCGACGGCGAGGTGGTGCACGACGGGTCCGAGGGGGTGCTGCTGGTCGCGGTGAACCTCGGGAGCACCGTCGGGGGCGGGGCGCGCCTGTCACCGGCGGCGACGCCCCACGACGGGCTGGTCGACGTCGTGGTCTCGGAGGCCACCGGCCCGCTGGCCCGTGCCGGCTTCGCCGCCGCGATGGTGCGCGGCCAGCACGTGGAGCGCCAGGACACCGCCACCACCCGCGGCGCCGACGTGGTCGTGGAGTCCGTCGACGGCCGGCGCTTCGTGGCCAACGCCGACGGCGACCTCACCGACGAGCGCACCCGCTTCCACTGGCGCGCCGTCGGTGACGCCTGGCACGTCCTCGCTCCCCGCCGCTGAGCCGCGGGCGGGCCCTCAGGCGAGGCGCTCGGCCAGGGCCCGGCCCAGCTCGTGCCCGGACCGCCACGCCTGCTCCACGCGCGGCTTGCCGCTCGCGGTGGCCGCCCACCCGTCGCCGCAGACGCCCAGCAGGCCCCCGGCGACGGCGGTGAGCAGGTGCGGCTGCTCGTGCGCCTCCTGCGGCGACGCGAACGACCAGCGGTGGGCCGCCGCCGAGCGGGGCGCCGGCGGGGAGGCCACCCCCAGGACGGCGCCGAGGCGCTCCAGCACGGGGGCGACGAGCGCGTCGGGGTCGCCGAGGTGCTCCAGCGCCGCCGGTCCGGTGGTGTGCGCCACCAGGACGGGGGCGCCGTCGCCGCGGCGGGCGCCGTCGTCGGCGACGAGGGAGAGCAGGTCGTCGTCGGCCACGAAGCCCGCGGTCAGCGCCGGCCACCAGGGCTCGTCCCAGACGGCGTAGACGGTGGTCACGGGGTCCCACGCACGGGAGAGCACCCGTCGGGCGGCGGCCAGCCCCGGGGAGGCGCCGACGTCGAGCATGCGGCCGGCCTGGGGGTCGGGCATCGCGAGCACGACGGCGTCGACGGGCTCCCCGTCGAGGGCGGGCCTCCCGTCGGCCACGCCGACGGAGCGCACCGCGCGCCCGGTCTCGACGTCCAGGCCCTCGAGGAGGTGGTCGGTGACCAGCGAGCGGAGCGCACCGGGGGCGCTCCAGCGCTGCGGGCCCGTCGTGCTGCCCCGGGGCCCGTCGGGGCCGAGCAGGGACAGCGTGTCCGTCCAGGGGGTGGCCAGGCCGGCGCTGCTCCAGGCGGAGACCGTGCCGGCGAAGGCCGCGGCGCTGGCGGGGGCGCCGGTCGCACCGCCGTCCGCACCGCCAGCGGCCTCGTCGGAGACGGTGAAGTAGGCGGCGCCCGTGTCGACGACGTGCTCGCCGCCACCGGCCAGCTCGACGCGGCGGGTGCCGAGGCGGCCCCCCGGGCGGCGGCCGCGGTCGACCACGCGCACCTCGATGCCGGCGGCGCGCAGCACCTGGGCGCAGGCGGCCCCGGAGACGCCGGCGCCGACCACCGCGGCGCGGGGGGCGCTCACGAGGTCAGGTCTCCCGCGAGGCGGTCGACGGCGTCGGGGTCGCAGGCGGCGAGGAACTCGGCGCAGCGCTGGGCCTCGTCGGCCTCGCCGATCTCCTCGGCGGCGCGGCGCAGCGCCGCCAGGGAGCGCAGGAAGCCGCGGTTGGGCTCGTGGTGCCACGGCACCGGGCCCGCGCCGCGCCAGCCGGCGCGGCGCAGCGCGTCGAGGCCGCGGTGGTAGCCGGTGCGGGCGTAGGCGTAGGCCGCCACCGGCTCGCCGGCGGCGAGGGAGCGGTGGGCCAGCACCGACCAGCCGAGGCTGGCGGCCGGGTGGGACGCCGCCACGTCGGCGGGGTCGGTGTCGTCGCGCAGCAGGGCGGCGGCGGAGGCCTCGGGGCCGTCGGCCGGCAGCAGCGTCGGCGGGGGACCGGGCACGGCGCCGCCGTGGGCGCCGGCGGGTCCCGGCGTCGGCAGGGACATCGGGGAGCGCGGGTGCGACGGGGGCATGGTGACCATCCTGCCGCCGGTGCCCCGCAGACCGCCTGCCGGCCGGGAGCCGGCCGGGAGCCGGCCAGGGCGGCGGGCGGCCCCGCCCCCGCTCCTCAGCGTGAGCTACCGTCGCTCGCTGTGACCAGGGGGGCGGACGCGACCGGAGGGGCGGAGTGATCGACGGCGCGGTGAGCGGTGCGGAGCTGACCATCACCGCCGCCGGCGACCTCGACCTCGCCGAGCGGGCGCAGTTCCCCCCGCTCGTGGCGCTCGCGGAGGCCGGCGGCCTCGAGCGCGTCGTCGTCGACCTCTGCGCCGTCGGCTTCGTCGACTCCTCGGGCGCCTCGTTCCTGGTGCAGCTGGCCACCCGGGTGCGGCGCGACGGCGGGCGGGCCGTGCTGCGGGGCGCCGACGAGGGCGTCCTGTACGTGCTGCGGGTGTGCGGCGCCCTGGAGGCCTTCGACGTCGACGCGTCGCACCGGTGCCCGCCGACCTCGGGGCGCGGGCCCTGGCGCGTGGACCGCGGGTGACGGCTGTCTGCCCTCGGGGTGACGCTCCCGACACCCTCTGCCACCGGGGGCGGTGCACCCCGTATGGTCCGGGGGTCCGGGGGCGTCCAGCAGCGGCGTCACCAGGAGACCGCAGGTGGGGGCGGTGACTGCGCGTGGAGGGTGAGGTGCGGGTGGTAGGTGCAGGTCACGGGACCGACGGCGAGGAGCCGGGTTCCGTCCACGTCATCCTCGGGAGCCGCAAGACGCGCGTCGTCCTCACCGGTGAGGTCGACGCCGAGCTCGGGCAGGACCTGCTGGAGGCCTCGGCCGACGCGGAGTCCGCCGGCAGGCCCGTCGAGGTCGACGTGCGCAACGTGACGTTCATGGACTCCACGGGGGTGGCGTTCCTCGCGCGCCTGGCCTCGCGGAGCCCCTCCAAGCTGGTGCTGATCCGCCCGCCCGACCTCGTGCGCTTCCTCATCCAGGTCACGAGCATCAACCAGGTGCTGCGCGTCGTCGAGGAGGACCCGGGCATCGACCACACGCTGCCCGACGGCAGCGACGACGGGCCCCGCGGCGGGCCCGACCTCGTCGCCTGAGGCCCGCCGGCGCGGCCGGTCCGACGCGAGAGGCCGGCACCCCCGCGGGGGTGCCGGCCTCCGGTGCGTGCGGGTCGCTCAGCCGTTGAGCGAGGTGCCCGCGGAACGCAGGTGCTCGCAGGCCTCCTTGACGCGGGCGGCCATGCCGGCCTCCGCGATCTTGCCCCAGGCGCGCGGGTCGTACTGCTTCTTGTTGCCGACCTCGCCGTCGATCTTCAGCACGCCGTCGTAGTTCTTCAGCATGTAGTCGACGACCGGACGCGTGTAGGCGTACTGGGTGTCGGTGTCGATGTTCATCTTGACGACGCCGAAGTCGACGGCCTGGCCGATCTCCTCGGCCGTGGAGCCGGAGCCGCCGTGGAAGACGAGCGCGAAGGGCTTGTCGCCGCCGCCGAACTCCTTCGAGACCGCGTCCTGGGCGGCCTTGAGGACCTCGGGCTTGAGCTTGACGTTGCCCGGCTTGTAGACGCCGTGCACGTTGCCGAAGGTCAGGGCGGTCAGGTAGTAGCCCTTCTCCCCGACTCCGAGGGCCTTCGCGGTGGCGATGGCGTCCTCGGGGGTGGAGTACAGCTGGTCGTTGATCTCGTTGGCGACGCCGTCCTCCTCGCCGCCGACCACGCCGACCTCGATCTCGAGGACGACCTTGGCGGCCGAGCAGCGCTCGAGCAGCTCGGTGGCGATGGAGAGGTTCTCGTCCAGCGGGACGGCCGAGCCGTCGAACATGTGCGACTGGAACAGCGGGTCGCGGCCGTTCTTCACGCGCTCCTCGCTGATGGCGAGCAGCGGGCGCACGTACTTGTCCAGCTTGTCGGCCGGGCAGTGGTCGGTGTGCAGGGCGATGTTGACGCCGTAGCCCTTGGCCACGTGGTGGGCGTACTCGGCCAGCGCCTCGGCGCCGCGGACCATGTCCTTGACGGTCGAGCCGGAGGCGTACTCGGCGCCACCGGTGGAGACCTGGATGATGCCGTCGCTGCCGGCCTCCGCGAAGCCCTGGATGGCCGCGGTGACGGTGGACGAGCTCGTGATGTTGATCGCCGGGTAGGCGAAGGAGCCGGCCTTGGCCTTCTCCAGCATCTCCGCGTAGACCTCGGGGGTCGCGATGGGCATGGGGGATCTCCTCCTGGTCGGATGCTTCCGCGCGATCCTCCCACCGCCTCGGGCCCGCGCCGACACCCAGGTCAGCCGACGTCAGCCCTGCGGCGGCACCTGCCCGAACGCCCAGCGCCGCAGCCAGGCGTGGACGGCGACGGCGCCGGCCGCCCCGGCGTTCATCGACCGGGTGGACCCGAACTGCCCGATCTCCACCAGCGCGTCGGCGGCGGCGAGCACCTGCGGGGACAGGCCGGGACCCTCCGACCCCACCACCAGCGCGCACCGGGCGGGAAGGTCGGCCGTCTCCAGCGGCACCGCCCCGGGGGCGTTGTCCAGGCCCACGAGGGCCAGGTCGCGCGTCCGCACCCACGCCAGCAGCGCGGCGGCGTCGCCGTGGTGGTGCACCGGCAGGTAGCGGTCGGTGGCCATGGCGCCCCGCCGGTTCCAGCGGCGGTCGGCGACGACGTGGAAGCCGTCGGCGTTCGCCGCGTTGGCGGTGCGCGCCACCGAGCCGACGTTCATGTCGTGCTGGAACCCCTCGACCACCACGTGCAGCTCGGTGCCGGGGCGCTCGCGGCGGCGGCGCTCGGCGAGGTCGGCGCGGATCGCCGCCTCGGTCCAGTACCGGTAGCGGTCCACCACGTTGCGGCGGTCACCGACGGCCAGCAGCTCGGGGTCGAGCCGGTCGTCGGCGGGCGGGGGCCCGCCCCGCTCGGCCTCCCACGGGCCGACGCCGACCACCCGCGCGCCGTCGTCGTCCACCGGGCCACCCTGCCCGATGACGGGTCCGTGACGGCCGGCTGGGCGTCCACAGCAGGCCCACAGCGCGCTCCCGGAGACGGCGCCGGCGGGCCGCCGACAGTCGTGGCGGGTCGTCACCGCGGTGTGCGGGGCGCAGGAGACGGGAAGACGGGTGACGGTCGTGGGCCGCAGGAGTCTGCGCACGTACGAGGGCCGCGTGCTGGCCAGGCAGGACGAGGACCTGGACGACCAGGGCGCCGGGTTCGACATCGGCACCCTGCTGGGGCGGCGGCGGCTGCTCCAGCTCGGTGGGGCGGGTGCTGCCGCGGGCCTGCTCGCGGCCTGCGGAAGCAGCACTGCCACGTCCACGGCCACGTCCACGGCGGCGGCGTCGGGCACCTCCTCGTCGCTGCCCGAGATCCCGGAGGAGACCGCCGGCCCCTACCCGGGTGACGGGTCCAACGGCCCGGACGCGCTGGAGGAGAGCGGCATCGTCAGGTCCGACATCCGGTCGAGCTTCGGCACCTCGACCACCACCGCCGAGGGGGTGCCGATGACCCTGCGGCTCAGCGTCTTCGACCTCGCGAGCGGTGGCGCGGCCTACGAGGGCGCTGCCGTCTACGCGTGGCACTGCGACCGCGACGGCCAGTACTCGATGTACAGCGAGGGCATCACGCAGGAGAACTACCTGCGCGGCGTCCAGGTGGCCGACGCCGACGGCCTGGTCACCTTCACGAGCATCTGGCCGGCCGCCTACGACGGGCGGTGGCCGCACGTCCACTTCGAGGTCTACCCCGACGTCGCGTCGATCACGGACTCGGCGAACGCGATCGCCACGTCGCAGGTGGCGATGCCGCAGGCGGCGTGCGAGCTCGTGTACGCCACCACCGGCTACGAGCAGTCCGTGACGAACCTGTCGGAGGTCTCGCTGGCCACCGACGGCGTCTTCAGCGACGACCAGGGGGCCAGCCAGACCCCTGCGGTGACCGGTGACGTGAGCAGCGGGTTCGTCGTCTCGCTCCCCGTGGGGGTCGACGCGACCACGCAGTCGGCCACGGGCATGGGCGCCGCCCCCGCGGGCGGCGGCGGGCAGGGCGGCCCGGGCGGGACCCCTCCGAGCGGCCGCCCCGGCGGCACCCCGCCCGACGGCGCCCCGGGGGCGACCGCGACGTCGTGAGCCGGCGCGCCCGCTCGCCCACCCGGCCCCGGCGGGGCACCGCCCGTAGTGTGGCCGTGTGATCGAGCGGGCGACCCCGACGGCGTGGCTGACCGACATGGACGGCGTTCTGGTGCACGAGGGGCACGCCATCCCGGGCGCCGCGGACTTCCTGGCGCGCCTGCAGGGGCTGGGCCGCCCGTTCCTGGTGCTGACGAACAACTCGATCTACACGCCCCGCGACCTGCGCGCGCGGCTGCACGCCTCCGGCCTCGACGTGCCGGAGGAGGCCATCTGGACCTCGGCGCTGGCCACGGCGCAGTTCCTCGCCGAGCAGAACCCCGGGGGCTCCGCGTACGTCATCGGCGAGGCCGGCCTGACGACGGCGCTGCACGAGGCGGGGTACACGCTGACGGAGACCGCACCCGACTACGTCGTGCTCGGCGAGACCCGCACCTACTCCTTCTCGGCGATCACCCGCGCGGTGCGCCTCATCGAGGGCGGGGCGCGCTTCATCGCCACCAACCCCGACGCCTCGGGTCCCTCCCTGGAGGGCAAGCTGCCGGCCACGGGCGCCGTCGCCGCGATGATCACCAAGATCACCGGCCGCGAGCCCTACTACGTGGGCAAGCCGAACCCGATGATGTTCCGCTCGGCCCTCAACACCATCGACGCGCACTCCGAGTCGACCGTGATGATCGGCGACCGCATGGACACCGACGTCGTGGCCGGCATCGAGGCCGGGCTCGAGACCATCCTCGTGCTCACCGGCTCGACGGCGCGGACCGACGTCGAGAGGTACCCGTTCCGCCCCCACCGGATCCTCGACTCGATCGCCGACGTCGTCGACCTGGTCTGAGGCCGCCGAGCGTGCCCGACCTCGCAGAGCTGTCGGCCGGGGCCCTCTACGCCCTCGTGTGGGGCCTGGTCTTCGTCGAGTCCGGCATCCTCATCGCCTTCTGGATGCCGGGCGACACGGTGCTCTTCACGGCCGGCCTGGTGGCGCAGGCCTCCCCCGGCGTCGACCTGGTGCTGCTGTCGGCCGGCACGGCCGTCGCCGCGACGGCGGGCAACGCCGTCGGCTACTGGACCGGTGCGCGCTACGGCCGGCCCTGGCTGGAGAAGCGGCCGCCGAAGGTGCTCAAGCACCTGGCGCGGGCGGAGCAGTTCTACGAGCGCTTCGGCCCGGTGGCCCTCGTGGTGGCGCGGTTCATCCCGTGGGCGCGCACCTTCGTGCCGGTGCTCGCCGGGGTCTCGCGGATGCGGTACTCGCAGTTCCTGCTGGCCACGGTGGTGGGCGCGCTCGTGTGGGGTGCCGGGCTGATCGTGCTCGGCTACTACGCCGCCACCGTGCCGTGGCTCAAGACCGCCGCGTACGTCGTGGCCGGCACCGCCGTGGCGATGTCCGTGGTGGTGCCGCTGGTCGCGGCGGTGCGCCGCAGGCTCGCCGCCCGCTCGGGGGCGGACGGCGAGCCCGGGGGTCAGAGCCCGAGCTCGGACACCGAGTAGGCCGCGAGGTAGGGCAGGCCCTCGGCCTCCACGACCTCCCTGGCGCCGGTGGCGCGGTCGAGGATGACGGCCACGGCCACCACCTCGGCGCCAGCCTCGCGCAGGGCCTTGACCGCGGTGAGCACCGACCCGCCGGTGGTGGAGGTGTCCTCGACGGCCACGACGCGGCGGCCGGCGACGTCGGGGCCCTCCACGCGGCGCTGCAGCCCGTGGGCCTTGGCCTCCTTGCGGACCACGAAGGCGTCCAGCGGCTGGCCCCCCGACGCTGCTGAGGCGTGCAGCAGGGAGCACGCGACCGGGTCGGCGCCCATGGTCAGGCCGCCGACGGCGTCGACGCCGTCGAGCCCACCGGGCAGCCCGGCCTCGAGCAGGTCGAGGAGGACCTCACCGACCAGCGGCGCCGCCTCGTGGTGCAGGGTCACCCGGCGCAGGTCGACGTAGTAGTCGGCCTCGGCGCCCGAGGACAGCGTCACGCGGCCGCGGACGACGGCGAGCTCGCCGACCAGCTCCAGCAGGCGGGCGCGGGCGTCGGGCGCCCCGGGGGTGCGGGGGCTGGTGGGCGAGGGGTCCGAGGCGGTGGTCACGGCCACCGAGGCTAGTGAGCGGCGCAGCCCGCACGGCCACCCGGACCGCGGTGATGCCGTGACGAATCTCCTACAACGTGAGAAACTCCACAGGAGCGTTCCGCTCCCCCCTCCTCCACGGCGCCCGCTGACCGGTGCCCGCTGCTCACGCCTGCCCACCCCCTCTCCGCCGCCTGCCTGACGCACGCACGAAGGACCATGACGACTGCTGCCGTCGCGCCCGAGCGCGACTTCACCGCCCTGCCCCTCCGACGCCGCGCCTCCTGGGTCGTCCTCCTGGGCTCCCTCGCCGCCCTGGGCGCGTTCACGATCGACCTCTACCTCCCGGCCTTCCCCGAGCTGGAGACCGAGCTCGGCGCCTCGACCTCGGCGGTGCAGCTCACGCTGACCGGCACGATGGTCGGCGTCGCCCTCGGGATGCTGCTCGTGGGTCCGCTCTCCGACGCCGTCGGGCGCCGCAGGCCGCTGCTGGTGGGGCTCGGCGTGCACGTCGTCGCCTCGCTGCTGTGCGCGCTCGCCCCGACGATCGAGGTCCTCACCGCGCTGCGCGTCCTGCAGGGCCTGGGCACCTCCTCCGCCGCCGTCATCGCCCTGGCCGTGGTGCGCGACAAGTTCGACGGCCGCGGGGCCGCGCGCCTGCAGGCCCGCCTCATGGTGATCGTCGGCGTCTCGCCGCTGTTCGCGCCGTCCATCGGCGGGGTCCTGCTCGAGCTGTTCCACTGGCGCGGCCTGTTCGTGGCCCTGGCGGTGCTGTCCGGCGCCCTCGCGGTCGCCGTCGCCGTCCTGCTGCCCGAGACCGTGCCCGCCCACCACCGGCGCCGCTTCGCCCTGCGCCCGGCGCTGCGCGGGTACGTCGGCCTGCTGCGCGACCCGGCCCTGATCGGGCTGGTGCTCGTCGCCGGCCTGTCGATGTCGGCGATCTTCGGGTACGTCGCCCAGTCGTCGTTCGCGTTCCAGCAGCAGTACGGGCTGAGCGCCGCCGCGTTCGGCCTCGCCTTCGCCACCGGCGGCGCCATGCTCGTCGCCGGCACCCAGGTCAACGGCTCGCTGGTGCACCGCTTCTCCTCCCAGGGCCTGCTGGTGACCGGCCTGGTCAGCGGCGCCGCCAGCGGCGTCCTGCTGCTGCTGGCGGCCACCACCGGGTTCGGCGGCATGCTCGGCCTGCTCGTCCCCCTGTGGATGACGATGTTCTGCATCGGCCTGGTCATGCCGAACAACCCCGTGCTGGCGCTCGAGCGCCACGCCACGGCCGCCGGTGCCACCGCGGCGCTGCTCGGCGCCTCCCAGCACGGCGTGGCCGCCGCGGCCGCACCGCTGGGCGGGGCGATGCCCTTCCCGCCGGCCACCTCGATGGCCGTGATCATGAGCGGTGCCCTGCTCGCAGCGCTGCTGGTCTACGCGCTGTTCACGCGCCGCACCCTCGCCCGGCCGCCCGTGCTCCACGGCGAGGAGGCCCGCACCGCCGCCCTGCGCGAGGTCGAGCGCGCCCGCGCCGTCGAGGCGGAGGCCGAGCTGCTCGCCGCTGCCGGCACCGACGCACCCGAGGGCTCCGTGCGCTCGGGGCCCTCCGTGCCGGCGACGAGCAGCTGCCACCACCCCTGACCCCGCCGCGGCCTCCCGTCGTCGGGCCCGGTGACGGGAGGCCGTCGGCGCCGTCCAGTAGCGTCGCGCACGTGCGGATCGCCACCTGGAACGTCAACTCCGTGCGCGCCCGGGTCGACCGCGCCGTGGCCTGGCTGCAGCGCAGCGACGTCGACGTGGTGGCCCTGCAGGAGACCAAGTGCAAGGACGCCCAGTTCCCGTACGAGGCGTTCCGCGAGGTGGGCTACGAGGTCGCGCACGCCGGCCTGAGCCAGTGGAACGGCGTCGCGCTCCTCTCGCGCGTCGGGCTGGAGGACGTCGAGGTCGGCTTCCCCGGGCAGCCCGGCTGGTCGTCGTCGCCGGAGGTCGAGCCGGCGCCCGAGGCCCGCGCGGTCGGGGCCACCTGCGGTGGCGTGCGGGTGTGGAGCCTCTACGTGCCCAACGGGCGCTCCCTGGAAGACCCGCACCTCACCTACAAGCTCGAGTGGCTCGCAGCGCTGCGCGAGCACGGCGCGGGGCTGCTGGCCGCGGACCCGGAGGCGCAGGTGGCCCTCTGCGGCGACTGGAACGTCGCCCCGACCGACGACGACGTGTGGGACCTCGCCGCCTTCGAGGGCTCCACCCACGTCTCGGCCCCGGAGCGGGCCGCGTTCGAGGCGGTGGTCGAGGCGGGCTTCGCGGACGTCGTGCGGCCCCACGCCCCCGGCCCGGGGGTCTACACCTACTGGGACTACAAGCAGCTGCGCTTCCCGCGCCGTGAAGGCATGCGCATCGACTTCGCGCTGTGCTCCCCCGCGCTGGCGCGCCGGGTCGAGGGCGCCTTCGTCGACCGCGAGGAGCGCAAGGGCAAGGGCGCCTCCGACCACGCGCCCGTCGTCGTCGACCTGCGCTGACGCAGCGCGGTAGTTCGCGTGGACGCTCGCTCGCCCCGGCGCCACCCCACCGGCTCCCCCCGGCGTCCCGCCCGGGCCGTCGACCTGGCGGGGGGCCCGCGGCGCCTGGGCGGTGACCGCTCGGGGCGGCGCGGCGAGCGCGGCGCGGCGGCCAGGGCCCTCGTGACGACGCCCGAGGAGGGCGCCGGCGAGGTCGCCGGTCCCCGGCCGGGGGCGCGGGAGCCCGACGGCTGGGTGCTCGCCGACGACGGCGCGGCCCTGGCCGCCTGGGTGCACGAGCCGGCGCGGCCGCCCCAGCCGCGGTGGCGCGACCGGGTCCGCGGCAGGACGCCCGCCCCGCCGACGGTCGTCCTCGTGCACGGGTGGACGCTCGCGGCCGTCGTCTGGGACCGGGTGCTGGCCGAGCTGGTGCAGCGCCGCCCCGACGTGCGGGTGGTGCGCTACGACCAGCGCGGCCACGGCTCCTCGGCGGCTCGGGGCCCGCTGTCGCCGCTGGGTCCGCGGGCCGGGTCGGTGGCCTCCATCCGCCGCCTCGGCGACGACCTCGCCTCCGTCGTCGACACCTGCGCGCCCGAGGGCCCGCTCGTGCTGGTCGGGCACTCGATGGGAGGGATGGCCCTGCTCTCCGCGAGCGCGCGGGCGCCGGGGCTGCTGGATGCGCGGACCCGGGGGCTGCTGCTGGTGAGCACGTCGGCGGGCGGGCTGTCCGCGACGGGGCGCCCCCTCGCGCCCCTGATGTCGGCGCTCGCCCGGCTCCCCCAGGACCTGCTGGTGCCGCGCGCGCCGCGGCTGCTGGCGCAGCGGGCCAACTACGGCCCCGGGGTCGACCCGCGCCTGGTCGGCGACACGATGCGGGCGATGGGCAGGGTCTCGGGGCGGACCACCGGCGAGTGGTTCGCCGCGCTGATGGCGCACGACGAGAGCGCCGTGCTGCCGCACCTCGCGGCGTCCGGCGTGCCCGTGAGCGTGCTGGTGGGCGACCACGACCGGCTGACTCCCCCGGCCCACGCCCGCGCTCTGGCCGAGGCGGTGCCGCAGGCGCGGCTGCGCGTGGTCGAGGGGACCGGTCACATGATGATCGTCGAGAGGCCGGCCGCGGTCGCCGACGCGGTCGCAGCGCTGCTCGAGCAGCCCGCGAGGGACCGCCCCTCGGCGCCGGCGCCCTGATGCGCAGCCGGTCCCGCCACCCGAGGGGCTGACGCGTCTGGGCGCACGGCGGTGACCGCACGTGCCACGGGTCGGAGGCGGCAGAGCCTCCCTGCGCGGGGAGGTCGAGGTCGACCTCCCCGCGCAGGCCCGCTGCAGCTGACGGCGAGCGCGGTGGTGGTCCGGCTCAGGCCGGGGGCAGGGCCCGCACGGCGGGGTCGTCCGCGGCGTCGGCCTGCGTCCCGGAGGCGCGGCCGTCGACGCTCTCGCCCGGCTCCATGCGGCGCACCACGAGGGCGCTGCGGCCCGGGGTCGCACCGATGGGCTCCGCGGAGCGGTCGACGAGCACGGCGTCGCCGTCCTGCACGCGGCCGGCCAGCAGCTCCTTGGCGAGGGCGTCGCCGATCTCCCGCTGCACGAGGCGGCGCAGGGGCCGCGCGCCGTAGGCCGGGTCCCACCCCTCGAGGGAGAGGAGGTCGCGCGCCGCGGGCGTCACGTGCAGCACCAGGCGCCGGTCGGCGAGGCGCCGTGCGAGCGCGTCGACGTGGAGGTCGACGATCCTCGCCAGCTGCTCGGGGCTGAGCGCCTCGAAGAGCACCACCTCGTCGAGGCGGTTGAGGAACTCGGGCTTGAAGGCCGCGCGCACCGCGGCCATGACGCCCTCGCGCTGGACGTCGCGCGACAGGCCCGGGTCGACCAGGAACTGGCTGCCCAGGTTCGACGTCAGCACCAGGATCGTGCTGCGGAAGTCGACGGTGCGGCCCTGGCCGTCGGTCAGGCGCCCGTCGTCGAGGACCTGCAGGAGCACGTCGAAGACCTCGGGGTGGGCCTTCTCGACCTCGTCGAGCAGCACCACGCTGTACGGGCGGCGCCGCACGGCCTCGGTGAGCTGGCCGCCCGACTCGTAGCCGACGTACCCGGGGGGCGCGCCGACCAGGCGGGCCACCGAGTGCTTCTCGCCGTACTCGGACATGTCGATGCGGACCATGGCCCGCTCGTCGTCGAAGAGGAAGTCGGCCAGGGCCTTGGCGAGCTCGGTCTTGCCGACGCCGGTCGGACCGAGGAACAGGAAGGAGCCGGTGGGCCGGTCGGGGTCGGAGATGCCGGCGCGGGCGCGGCGCACCGCGTCGGAGACGGCGCCGACGGCCTCGGACTGCCCGACGAGGCGCTCCCCGAGCACCTCCTCCATGCGCAGCAGCTTGGCCGTCTCCCCCTCCAGCAGGCGCCCGACCGGGATGCCCGTCCAGGCGGCGACGACGGCGGCGATGTCGTCGGGACCGACCCGCTCGCCCACCAGCGGCTCGCTCGCGGCGCTGCCGCGGTCCTCCGCGGCCTGGGCCTCGGCGAGCTCGCGCTCCAGCGAGGGGATCTCCTCGTACTGGATGCGGGAGGCCGCCGCGTAGTCGACGTCGCGGTAGGCCCGCT